>JAIOXC010000003.1 GCA_021741795.1 Ilumatobacteraceae bacterium
TCATTATTGCTTGGTGCACAGAATTGGCACTGATTTCAGGTCTCTACACACTGTGGCGTCTCGCAATGACGCTCCCCCTCGACCACGCGCCAGGGGCGATCGAACGAGCCAGGCAAATCAATCGACTGCAACAGTGGTTCCACATTCCAACTGAACTCTCGCTGCAACACTTTGTAATCAAGTACGAATGGCTAGCCCGCTCAACCAATGCTTTTTATGCCGTCGCCCACGTGCCCGCAACTGTTGCCTTCATGATCTGGTTGTTTTGGCGACACCGTGATGTGTATTCACGATGGCGCAATAGTTTGGCCATGCTGACAGCTGCATGTTTGGTGATTCGTTATTTACGGGTCGCACCACCACGATTTCTACCCGAGCTTGGCTATGTCGACCTGGCTACGAACTATGGGCTCTCGGTATACGGTCCGGTCGGTACCGGCGTGTCTGACCAATTTGCAGCAATGCCATCCATCCATGTCGGCTGGGCTGCATTGGTATCGTTTGGCATTGTTGCAGCATCAACGAGTCGGTGGCGTTGGATTTTTATTGCACACCTCGTGCTGACCGTATATGCGGTCACTGCAACTGGCAACCATTGGTGGCTCGACAGCATTGGTGCAGTTGTCCTACTTACTGCGGCCCTCTGCATCGACGACAAATGGCTCAGTACATTTCGCGAGTCTCGACAGTTGAAATAGGGTCATAGCTGACCTCATATGCGAATCACCCCAAAGCTCCTCATAACACTTGCATTAGCCCTGGTCGCCCAGCCAGCCAACGCACGTCCTGTCGCTGCAAATTTTGGGTCGTCAGTTTCAGAACGTGCATTTGCGGACTTTCTTGCATTCTCCAAGGGTGGTTCAAAGTCCAGAGCAAATGTCAACTTCACGATTGACCCACAGATGCCGTCGGTCTATGCCAACCAAATCAAGCGCGACACGTTGGCGAGCCTGCGAATGTGGAGCAACGATCGTGCGCCAAGCATCAAGATGGATGTCTACGCGGCACCAACACAACACTTTCAATTCATCTACGACTATATGAAGCAAGTATTGCCTCCCTCGCAACTCGCAAACGGCTGGCTCGACGAGAAGCTTCGAAGATCTAAATCGGAGTCAAGCGGTTTCTACGGCGGTGGCGCACCGGGCAATTCGATAAACGGCGATGACGTGTTTATGGCTTATGTGCCGAACAAGTACCCCATCAATGATGCACACTGGACCTCACTCGTGAGTCATGAATATGTACACGTTGTTCAGAGATCGCTGTTTCATGGATCAATGGCCCCGATGCAATGTTGGGTTCGAGAAGGTCAAGCCAACTACATCGGCTGGAGTTACTCCGGTCGAGCCAGTGCCGCATCTTTTGCTAGCGCATGGAAAACACAGATCCGCGATCTTGATCAGGCTCGCATCTATACCAAGACGCAAAAGTTTTCGAAGGTGTACTGGCAACAATGGTTTCTCAAAAAAGAGTTCCAGGATGTCTCCAAAGATTGTGAGCCATTTGACAATTATGCAGTTGGTGCCCTTGCATTTCAATACCTCTACGGCACCTATGGTCATGGAAAAGTTGAATCGTTCCTACATAATCTCCGCGAAGCCGTACAGCCATGCGGCGATGGCGGACCAAACTTCATTTCCGCATGCATTGCTGCTCGAGACAAGGCTTTCACTTCAGCATTTGGAGTTTCACTTCATGACGCATACCCAAAATTTGCTCAACACATCGTGAGCGAGCTGCGCTGGGCTGCTATTTCGTAATTTTCACAGTGTCGAGGTCGCCAGTTTTTGTGAGTGTCACTGTTATTCCTTTATAGGTCACGGTGTCACCTTGTAGCAAAAGTTTGTTGGTGTTTGTCGTTGCGGGCGTGACGTACTGAGCCCAAGTCTCTTTCACAATTCCTTGTGACTCACCAGTGCGGTCGGTGTCTTTGGTGGTGTCGATGTAATACACAAGAACCCCATAGGTGCCGTCACCCAACCGAGAACCCCAACCTTCGGCCCGGTGCGACTCGACAACAAGTGCTTCAGTCGTAGAAATTGGAACAATCACACCACGCATTCCATGTTGCAAACGCTCCAGCGGAATCAATTGTGTTTCAAGCGTCGACTGTGTACTCGGCATGCAATACAGTTCATCTGCACCCATCCAACCTGCAAAAAATGTATCCCAAACGTTGAGAGTAACCGATCTGCCGTTTTGATTGTCCATAATGCTCAGATTTGACCTTGGCGAATGACCAGCAAGTCCCATTGGGTGACCCCACTCGTGAATCCAGAAGCTCCACAGGTCGTAGTTGTTGTTATAGAAATACTCGGCGCCCCCGAACAAATTCTCTACTGGACCTTCGGCGGAATTCACTTGCCAGTTAGCCATTCCAATTCCATCATTGAGACCCCGAATAGTTCTTGGAAACAAAACAAACACAAAATCAGAGTTTGTAAAGTCAATTAAAGGATCAGCAAGTGAAACGATTTCCTGTGCCATCGGAAGAACCGTTGCGCGATCTCCCTTTACGAGCGCGTAACCCGGCACGGGTTTGGACATGCGAAGCCAACGTTTTGGATACTGCCAATTAAATGACAAGGCCCCATTTGAGGTGAACTCAAACCATTTGTTGTACTCAGAAATTTGAGCATCTGCAGCCGTTAGTTCTTCAGCCGTTCCCACAGCATCAGAGAAATCAACAGCAATTAATTGAATATTCGACACTCCCGTTGATGGAAGTGTCGGCGTTCCGCTAGTTCCGCGTGGGAATCCGATATTCCAGGGTTGAAATTTATTGATGCGGGCTTCAGTGAGTTTGCATGCATCGAGTGAACTTCCACCAGCAGGCACTGTCACTGCAGCAGGACTGGACGACAACTTGAACCACTTATAACTGCCTCCCGAGATTGCTCGGCACTCGAGATATCCAGCGCTCTGCACAGATTTATCGCCCTTATTGGTACATGCTTCGCCTTCTTTACCGACGGCACCAGCCACTGTTGAATTAGTCGCCGCGTCATTTCTCACCGTAAGCGTCACGAAACTAGAGCCATCAGCATTCTTGTAATTACTGAGATCACCAGTACACCCATTTGGCATCCCAAAATCTCTGACATACGTCCAAACTCTTATCTCACCTACCGATGAAGGGGCTCTAGCGGTACCAGTAAAAGTCGCAGTGTTGCCACCATTGCTCAACACCGGAACATCGAATTTGGGCTCAGCAAAACCTTGCGAGTTTGACCAAGCGCGCATTTCGGGATAGCGGGGACTACTAATCAACGACATGATCGGACCGCAGCTGATGACTGACGTAATCGTAAATTGGGCACCGGGTTTAACCGGGTTTGGCGAAACGGTGGTTGTCCATGACGTGATACCCACCGGACCATTAACGCCTTTGGATGAAGCAGCGTTTGAATTAGTTGCGCTTGATGCAACCTTGACCCACTTAAGGCTCTTGCCTGACTTGGTGCACTTGTACTTCACGCCCTTTGTGGACTGAACCCGACCAGCCTTGGGACACTTGCCTCCCGAGGTGGCAGCGCTAACTGGTAATGACGTGATGAGAGTGACACCAATTGCAAAAATCGCTACAAGGCGAATACGGCGTCCCACATCTGCCACGATAATAGATATGAACAACCACCCCTGGAACAATTCGTTCGAATGGCGAAACCATACCGCCACGAGTGGCGTTCTCTCACAGGCCCAAATTGATCAGTTTGATCAAGATGGATATGTCGTTGTCAACGATATTTTTTCTTTAGATGAACTGCGTGACCTCGTTGCAATTACCGATGCAGCAGATGCCGAGGCTGTTGCGGTGTTGGCGGCCCAACCAAACGAGCGCATTGCAATTTCAGAAAAGGGTGCAATTACATTCGCCGGACAACTCGCGAGCAAGATTCCCGAGATTCGTAGATTTGTCAAAAACCCTACGATCATGGGCGCATGTCGTGATCTTGTCGGACCCGATGTGCGCATGTATCACGATCAGACGGTGTACAAACAGATTGAGAAGCCTCGTAGGTTCCCTTGGCACCAAGACAACGGCTACCTATTTGTGACTCAGCAGCACTACCTCACTTGTTGGATTTCGCTCAATGGTGCGACTATCGAAAATGGTTGCCCACAGGTCGTAACTGGGTTGCATAAGCAAGGCACAATGTCGCATTACTTTGTGCCAACACTTGGTTATGAGTGTTTTGAAAATCCACCTAAAACTCCAATAATTGCCGAAGTCAAAGCCGGTGGTGCAGTGTTCTTTTCGTCGCTCACCCCACACCTCACCGGACCAAACACTTCGAATGGTGTGCGCAAGGCATACATCGTGCAGTACGCACAAAGTGATGCTGTTGTCATGGAAGGCAACGCCAATGATGGCGACCCAACTGGATCGCACTCAATATCAAGTGAACCTCGTGGTTTACCCGTGCTTCAGAATGGCCAGATTTGCGCTGACTGAACCTTCAGTCAGCTATCGACTACTTTGTCTTTTTCTTGTAGCCAGCTGGGCACTTTGGATTTAGTGCAGTTACACGCTTAACCGTTGAACCCTTAGTGCAGACAATCGTTGTCTTTTTGGCAACAGCGACCGTGGTGGTTGTGGTTGGGGCAACAGTTGTGGTTGTTGTCGGCGCAACCGTTGTAGTTGTCGCTGCTGTAACAGGATAAATGGTCATCGTCACGGTTGCAAAGTATGTATTCGAGGAATCCTCTTCGTCCATGATGACTCTAAACACCCAATCAACAGCTGGTGTTTCTTTCGTTGGTGTTCCACTAATCACTCCAGTGAGTTCATCAATCTTCAAACCGGCAGGCAGTGCAGGAGTTACCGTAAAGTTATACTCACTCGGGATTCCGTAGTCGTAATACTTAACCGTTGGCGTAATAGCAACACCAACACTGCCCGTCACAACTTGACAGGTTGGATAAATACCAACAACCGTTGGTTGGGTGACAGTCAATGTGAAGTATTGGGTCGCAGAACCAGCCGAGTTAGTGCCAGTAATTGCATACATCGTTGCACTCGTCACAACTTCTGGTTTGCCAGAAAGTTTCCCCGTGGTTGAGCTAAAGATTAAACCCTTCGTAACAGCTGGAGAAATTGAATACCTTGCAACAGCCCCACCCGTAGTCCGAATGTCATAACCAATAACTGAAGAACAGAGCTCAATATCTTCCACAACTGCACTCAGTGTGAACGCAGGTGCGGTTTCAGCAGAGACAGACGTTCCAGAAAATGGGACCGCGACAAATGCAATACTGCACAGTCCGATCATTGCTGCAAACTTGCGAGCTTTGTTGCGAATTTGGCTCATCTCATGCCTCCAGAACGGACTAGTCATCGTTTTGATTACTGAATGAATTATAGGTGAACTATCGCTTCAATTGGAGTACATGTTCTGCTGGGGACGTTTATGTCAATAACTATAAGCTCTTGAGATTGCTATGGCAGGGCAACAATGGCTTCGTGTTCAAGTGAAGCAACTACTTGATCGTTAACCACAATATGTATGTCCAGCACTGCACGCTCGCCATGCGACTCAAAACGCCTGACCACAACTGAACGTAACTCTGCAGTTGCACCAACCGCTGCTGTTGCATGATGCCGAATAATGCTGCGCATATGCACCCAACTTCCACGAGCAACAGAGTTGTAGACAATGTCGTTTGCTAAAGCCGGCCAGACTGCAGGGTGAACGAGCCCGCGATCGGCATAGAAAGGAAACTCGTCGCCCGCACGCGAGCCGTAGTCGCAACTAAACGTATCGATTAATTGAAATTCCTTCGATGGCAAAACTTCACCATCACGCATTGGTGCTACTGCCCCACTTTCGCGCACTGCACGAAAGATTGCACGGGGCTGTTCTGGTTCGCTCGTTATTGCTTGCACCAAGACCGCATCGCCTTCGACGACTGGCACACACCGCAGAAGGTCCTGATCGAACACTGGTCGACGAAAACGAATTTCGCCCCCGCCGCGCGCAAGCCAATCTTCGCCCCACGCAACAATCAGTGGGTGGGTCATATACGCATATGTTGTTACTCCGGCAACGAGCGCCCGCGGAAAACCAGCGGCCTGCGCACCAGCATCAGTATGAATCGGATTGCGCGCGTGCTCTGGCAGGTTTTGGGCGACGATTGACCACTCAACTGGTTGCTGAACATCACTCATGAACAAGTACTCATTTACCAATACTCACGTATTTGACGCGTCGTAGATTCCTTGAATTGCCGAGTTGAGCAATGCATCAAACTCTGCATCAGATTGCTTGGCCGACAAACCCTCTGTTAACGCACGAGAGAAGCTCGCAATTACTCCAGCATTCTTTGCCAACTGCTTGTTTGCATCTTCGCGGCTATATCCACCCGACAACGCCACCACCCGCACAACCCGCGGATGCTTCACCAACTCGGCAAAGAATCCATCTTGATTTGGCAAGGTGAGCTTGAGCATCACGTTCTGATCAGCATTCAATTGATTGAGCTCAGACAAAATTGAGGCTTTCAACAACACCTCAGCCCCAGCCTTTTGCGGGCTATTGATATCTACTTCAGGTTCGATGATTGGGACGAGTCCGGCCGCAATGATCTGTTTGCCAACTTCAAACTGCTGACGTACGACGTCGTTGATTCCCTTTTCGTTTGCCAACTTAATTACCGAACGCATCTTGGTGCCAAACACACCGTGCTTCGTTGCCTTCGCCAACAATGCATCGAGTTCGGGCATTGGCTTCATTACCTGTACGCCATCTTGGTCGTCGGCCAAGCCCTTGTCGATCTTGAGAAAAGGTACGACGCCCTTGTTCTCCCACAAAAATTCTGCAGCGCCCTTGCCGTCAATAGTGCGATCCATAGTCATTTCAAACAAGATTGCTCCGAGCACCCGCTCGCCAGAGAATGCCGAACTCTTGATAATGCGCGAACGCATGGCATGAATAAGGTCGAACATCTGCTCGTCACCGGAATATTCAGACTCCGAGACACCATAAAGCTTGAGTGCCTTTGGCGTACTGCCGCCGCTTTGGTCGAGAGCTGCGATAAAACCCTTGCCACTTTGCACTTTGGTCATCATGTCGTTATTCATCTTCATGCTCCGTTTCGCTTACCTAACAGAGTAATTGCTTGAAGCGACACAGCCGAAATCATGGTCCGCCGTATCGCCTACAACATGTAAGACTTTGCCTATGAACGCGCTGCGCAGTGCATGGCACCCTGTTGTTTTGTCGCTGGAATTGAACACTGAACCTATAGCCACAACCTTGCTGGATACCCCGTTGGTTATCTGGCGAGACAGCAACGGCACCCCTCACGCTTCTAGCGATATTTGCGTTCATCGTGGCACCGCGCTTTCTGGTGGTTGCGTCAAGGGCGACAACATCATGTGCCCGTATCACGGCTGGCAATTTGATTCGTCCGGCGCTTGTGTGCACATTCCGCAACTTGAAGACCCGTCGCGCGTTCCGCCAAAAGCGAAAGTGCCCGTCTACCAGTGCGCTGAGCGCAATGGCATGGTATGGGTTGCACTTGCAACACCTCGATTCGACATTCCGCTGATTGATGAGATTGATGATGCGAATTGGAAGTGGGTTAACTGCGGCCCGTACGAATGGAACGCTGGTTCGTCGCGCCAACTCGAAAACTTCACCGACTTCGGTCACTTTCCTTGGGTGCACCCCGGCTTGCTGGGCGATCCTGATCGACCCGTAGTTCCGGATTGTGATGTGAGCACAACTGGTCATGTTGTGCACTACAACATCGTGCGACCCGAAGCGCCAAACAGCGATGACTTTCCGATATTTGCCAATTCAAATACGACTTCTCCAATGCGCACATCTCGCTACGAGATCCATGCACCGTTTACGTTGTTGCTCAGACTTGGCTGGGGCGGTGTGGAAGGAATGATTTACTTCTTTGCTTCCCAACCCGTAGACCATGATCACTCTCGCGGCTTCCTCATTATTGGTCGCAACTACAACTTTGATCAACCAGATTCAGTGATTCGCGATTTTGAAGACGTCATTTTCAATCAAGACAAAGTAATTGTCGAGTCGCAACGACCAAAGTCAGTGCCATTTGACATTACAAGTGAACTACACATGAAATTTGATGGAGTCGCACTTGCTTATCGAAAGATGATGACCACCAACGGCTTCACCAATTAGAAATAGCTAACTAGGGCTCAACTATCGCAAAGCCCGTTACAAACTTTTCTAGGTTTCCAAAGATATTCAAGAGCGCACCGGCATCACCATCAACTGTGATCGTCCCCTCGGTCATTTCATGAATGAAAGTTGTGGATTGCGTAATGACATCCAACAATGTTTCTCTTTTAATGTGAATTGTCGCATCAGCAGCATCGGAATGTCGACCTTGCGTGGAAACAAGTGTTCTATTTGACAGTGCCAGTATCCACGACTGATCCGCAGTACCCGCCATGTCGACGAAGTTCCAATTCACCGTGGTGGTGAGTCCGCCAACCTGCTCTTGCATTAATCGGACCGCCAGAGTGTCAAACACTTGACCAATTGTCATCGCACGTGTCATTCCTCGAGCCCGTGCACCAAGTTCGACTGGCGGTGGTGGGCCATTGCGTAGTTCTTGTGCACCCATGAGATATGCATTGCGGAAGGTTGAAGACTCCGCTTGGTACCCAAGTTGTTCGAGCGTGTCCGCTTGCAACTCGCGGGCCTTGATATTGGTTGGGTCTGCAAACACTGCATGGTTGACCAGCTCTGCCACCCAGCGATAGTCGCCAGCGTCAAAGGACTTCTGTGCGGCTGCCAACAGCGCATCCATTCCGCCTGCAAGCTCTACGTATCGCTTTCCCGCATCGGTTGGCTGCAACTTATTGAGATTGGCCGGGTTGCCGTCGTACCAACTGAGATAACGCTGATACACAGCCTTCGAGTTGTGAACAAGATCGCCGTAAAAACCACGGGTGTGTTCGTTTGCCAAAAACTCGTCGGGCATCTTCAAATGTTGAGCAATCTCCAGTGGTGTCATGCCCTGATTTGCGCACCGCATCGTTTGGTCATGAATCCATCTATATAGGTCACGCTGCAAGATCAAGAATTCTCGAACGTCCTCAGACCCCCATCTCGGCCAGTTGTGTGATGTAAACAAAATCTTGGTGTCGGCTCCGAACAACTCGATGCTCTCATTGATGTATTTAGACCAACTCAATGCATTACGCACCTGCGCTCCGCGAATTGGCACGAGGTTGTGCATCGTGTGCGAGCAATTCTCTGCCATGCACAACCAACCAAAGTCTGGAAAGAAGAAATTCATTTCGGCAGGAGCTTCGGTTTCGGGTGTCATCTGAAACACAATTCGCACCCCGTCAACGATCATCTCCTGACCTGTATGGGTGATGTCATGAGTTGGCGCCACCAATGACGGCGCTGCTGTTGGCACCGAGTTACCTAAACCACAGTCAACATGACCTTCTGGACTTGCTGGAAGGAGTGGCCCAAACTGATAGGTCGCTCTCCTGCCCATTGCTGGCCCTGCAATAACGTTTTCAGCAATCGCCTCATACAAGAATCCTTCAGGTGCAATGACGGCGCACTTGCCAGCATCTACATCTGCTCGCGTTGTCACTCCGAGTACTCCGCCGAAATGATCTGCGTGTGAATGTGTGTAGATCACACCAGTGACGGGGCGCTCACCAACATGTTTATTGATCAATTCGAGTGATGCTCGTGCAGTGAAGTCGCTCGTCAGAGGGTCAATAACTACCCAACCTTTGTCGCCGCGAATAAACGTGATGTTCGAAATGTCGTATCCGCGTACCTGCCATACGCCGTTCGCAACTTCAAACAACCCGTGATGAGCGTTGAGTGTTGCATGACGCCATAAGTGCGGATTCACCGTGTCTGGCGTATCGCGATTGTCGCGCAAAAAATCATACGCAGCAGTGTCGATTACTTTGCGACCCTTGTCGTCAACAATTTTGGCCTCAGTACGCGCCGCAATGAATCCTCGTGTAACGCGCTCGAGATCGGCAGGGTCAAAGACGCGACCTTGTGTTGAACTATTGAGTTCACGCGTAACTGGCGATGCTGGCTTACTGACCATGCTTCAAGTATCTCGCTTCAACCACCCACAGAGCGAATCGACCCGTAAATACCAAAAGGGCTGTGTACCGAAGTTTCCTTCGCTACACAGCCCCGAAGGGTAAATCATCTAGCTAACGATTACTGCTGTCACCATGTAGCGCATACCTTGAGGTGTTTCGGCGTGCGTGAGGATGTGGCAGTGCCATGCCCATACACCTGCATCCTGCGCGGTGTAGACCACTGTCCAACGCTCACCAGGGGCAACGCTGATCGTGTCAGCAAAGTATGGCGAATCGAGAACAACTCCATCGCGGGCCACGACCAAGCCTGTTGGTTGGTGCATGTGCATTGGGTGAGTCATGAAACCTTCGTTGTAATAGTGCACAACCAGGGTCTCGCCGACTTTTAGCGTGTACGGCGTTGTTGCAGGAAATGATTTGCCATTGAGTGAGAGGCCAATGTTGCCGGCGTCGTTCAATACCATGACCACTTCTTGCTCAGCTTTACCATCTGCATCACCCGTTCGGCCACTGGCTGCCTTCATCGCAAGAGTTTTCCAATCGTCGATGATGATTGCACCAGCCATACCGTTTGGAATCTGCACCTGTGCGTTGTGGTGTGAGTGATACATACCAACTGCTGGACCGTCCGCAACGAATTCGTAGTTGAAGGTGGCACCTGGCTCAATTGGCTTCTGCGTGTAAGGGTCCACACCATCCATTGCATTTGGCACTCGAATTCCGTGCAGGTGCAACGAGGTGGACTCTGGAAGTTCGTTCTTATGAATGATGCGCACCTTGTCGCCCGAGTTCACATGGATAACTGGACCAGGAATCATCCCGTTGTATGTCCAGCCGTCGACGAACTTGCCTACTTCGACTTCCCACTTCACAATCTTTGCGGTAAGAAGGAATTCTTTGTAGCCATCTGCCGACATGGTGTATTCAAGTTCCTGGTTGCCAATGCCTTCTGTTTTGGCTGGGTACGTCATGGCAACGTCTTCCATCGCCTTGTCCATTTGTTGCCATGTCATCGCTGACATCGGCGCAGTGTCAGTACTTGCCATTGCTGATGCGCCTTCTGCGACAGTCAGCGTGGCTTTCATTCCGGATGCCTCATGACCTGCAACCTCACAAATAATGGCAACTTCACCAACTTCAAGACCCGAAACTACGAGCTCTGCTGTCTCGCCAGACTTCAACATAATTGTGCGTTTGTTGAGCGTCGGGATTGCAAAGTTGTGCTCGAGCGTGCCGCCGTTAACAACCTGAAAAGTGACTTCGCCAGGTGGCACCGTTGCTGGCGTCATGGTGACAGCAAATTCGGTCAGTCTTACCTGCACGATGGTGGCCACTGCTGCCGACGAAGAACTCGACGTTGAGGAGCCTCCGTTGTCGTTATTGATTGCTACTACTGCAACGACACCTAAAACAAGTGCGGCAATTGAGACGGCCACAAACATGAGACCAACAACCGACTTGGCTAGGAATGATTCATTCTTTTGAACTGTTGACCCTGATGAAGTATCTGACATAGTTCTCGACTTTCTCGCGTGGTAGTAAGAGTACAAAAAAGTTCCAGATGAATGCGCTTTCATGCACAGAGAATTGCAGTGCATTTCTCTGTAATTACGCAGTTCTATTCTGATGTGACGATTTGCATGACGTCACGAAAATTATGCGTTAAAAATAAATAGTGACGCCTAACGGAGAATTAGTGACACCTAACAATCAAATCGTTGCGGCGATGCCTTCAAGTACTGAAATTGTTTTTTGCGAATCGATAAACACTCCATCAAGTATTTGCAATGAGATTTCATCTTTATCAACGATCAATAGCGACGGCGAATGTATCGCCACGACAACCGAACAACAATCAATTACTTGTCCGGCGGTGCTCAGTTGTAGCGACTTTTTTTCTGCACCGTCGCGCACCATTAAGTTGAGCGCTCGCATTGGGCCGTCAATCAAGGTGGCGAACACAACGTCATCTCCTCGGAACGTCGTGACAGAACCGGGTTCGCAACGATGATCTACCCCATTGATATTGAGCACTACTCCGTTGCCATCGGCAACACAGAACTCTCGAGTTACACCGGGGAACGAAGAAAATGGAACATTCTGCGTGATATCGGCGGTGGAAAGTCGCCAAGTCCAGTCATCGGGAAGTGATCCATCGCATGCAATTTCATATTGCACCCCAAGGCCATTGCGCCACGGAACCGCAGTTCGTTCAGATGCCCTCTGCAGAATCATATTTTGCGCAAAATCACCCAGAACTCAAGAGCGTTTTCTCGCGTTGGAAACATACGACCGACTGTAAATGGAATGTGCTTATTCTTTGACAAGGAAGTCATGGTGCTCACAAATGTCTCGGGAGTGAAAAACCAAGCGTGAACATCAATGTAAGAACCATGAGATGCATCCAACGCATCAATTGCCATTTTCGTTCGCTCGGCACGATTCTCTTCAGGATCTCCATGATCACCCTGCCAGTGTCGTACTGCATCATTGTGAGTCGTGTGGGCAAGATGGGCTATCACCGCCGAATCAGGGTGTACTGTGCGCTGTTCTAGGTGTGCATCAATCATCTGCTGCGCTGAAGACGGCACAAAAAAATGATCAAAACAATACCGATGGTCGGGAATCAACAGAAAATATCGACCGCCCGGAAGCAATAAGTCGGCAATATCTTGAAGGTGACCGATGATGTCTGGCTGATGCTCAATCGCGTGGCTGCTCACCACAACATTAAATTGATCACGGACCACCGAGAGATCCGAGCCAGTGCTGACCCAATTAATTTCTGGAACTTTCTCGGGATCAAGACCCAACTGGATTGCACGAGCACGTAAATCATGTGTCGACATCACATCGACATAGGAGACGTTTGGTCCACGCAACATTGGTGCTGCAAATGGTCCTATTTCCAAAACTCGCGCTGTTGGCGGAATCAATTTGACAAATGATTGCCGATCATTCACTGGTGTTAGAGGTTGAGCACCTTGTTGATTGATCCACTTTCTCTTCAATCGTTTTCGTCCACGCGAACCAATCACGAATGTCATGGGCAGTACAGATTGCCCTTCGTTCGAAATACTTGGACATCGGAAAGCTGCTTCGCCGAGATTCCAACAACCGTCTCGAGATCCCAACCGCAGATCACCGTGCTCAGCATGTTGGCATTTGTGAAGTTTGCGCCAGCGATTACTGCACCCGTGAAGTTCGCGCTCGCCAGATTGGCACCCGTGAAATCTGCACCAGTGATATTGGCTCGTATGAACTGAGTTTGTTTGAGGTTGGCCCTCACAAAGCGTGCGCCAGCCAAGTTGGCCACACTGAAATCGGTGAACTCAAGTTTGAGCAACGAGTAATCGACGCCAACAAGGTTTGCAAACTGACATTTCAGAGTCGTAATACACAGGATGTCTAGAGCCGCCAAAGTGGTGGTTGTCTCGGGAACTGTTGTTTCAGGAACCGTTGTTTCGACAGCGGACGGCACAGTCTCTGGCAACGTCGATTCCACTTCGACCAATGAGATGTTGACTACTTCGGATGTGCTTGAAGCGCTTGGAGTACTGCTCACTGCACAGGCCGATAGCACCACCAAACCCAGCGCAACTAGCACACTTGAGGGACAGAAAAAGAGAACTTTGTTGCGTGCCATTAACAAATACTACGCCAATCATTGCTACTTTTAGAGGCTCATGACTACATCTCAAAACCCTCAATGGGGCACCCCCGACATGGTTTCGCAACTCGAGCGAGTGCTGGTGCGCACACCAACAAAAGTTGGCAAATTTGTTGAAGAAGGTTTCTGGCGCCAACCAGATACATCGGCGCTGCTTACTGAACACAAATCGTTTACTGAACTGCTTGAAAGTCTTGGTTGCACAGTTGATGTTGCGGCACCAGTTGACGGACTCGTTGATGCCGTCTACATGCATGACCCAATGATCATGACACCCCATGGCGCAATTTTGTTGCGCATGGCCAAGCCAGTGCGTTCACCAGAGCCCGCAGAGTTTCGCAAAGATCTCGAGAGGCTTGGCGTACCAATCTTGGGGCAACTCACCGACCCAGCATTTGCCGACGGCGGCGACAAGGTATGGCTTGACGCAAAGACGCTATTGATTGGTCATGGCTACCGCACCAATCAGGCAGGCATCGACCAAGTGCGTGCGCTGCTCGCACCACATGGTGTCGATGTTTTTTCGTTCGACCTTCCTCACTACGAAGGCCCAAGTGCAGTACTACACCTCATGAGCGTGCTCTCGCCTATCGCTCACGACAAAGCAGTGGTTTACGAACCGCTCGCCCCCGTGCGCTTGTTACAGTTTCTCGAGACACGCGGCATCTCGTGGTTTAGCGTGAGTGAAAAAGAAATGCTGACCCAGGGCAGCAACATCTTGACCATCCGTCCAAATGTTGTCGTGCTCGCAGCGGGCAACCCAGTCATTGAGGCTCAATTGCGGGCAGCAGGCGTTGAAGTGCACCTTTTTAATGGCGACAACGTGGCGGTCAAAGGCGACGGCGGACCAACATGTCTTACCGCTCCACTGCTTCGGGTAACAAGTCATGTCTGAGTTCAGTGGCAAGGTTGCCCTAGTTACGGGTTCGACGAGCGGGATTGGCGAGGCCATCGCCCGCTCGCTACATGCTCTTGGCGCATCAGTCGTGATCAACTCATCGTCATCGGTTGAAGCGGGTCAGAAGATTGCCGAGTCACTTGGTCAAAATGCCATCTACGTCCAGGCTGACATCAGCGATAAAGCATCGGGTCAACGACTCATCGACGAAACGCTCAAGCAGTTTGGTCAACTCGACATCTTGATCAACAATGCTGGATGGACAAAACTCATCGCTCATCACGACCTAGAAGCCCTGACTGACGAAATTTTTACGCGCACATTTGACGTCAACGTGACCGGCACCTGGATGCTCACCAAAGCCGCGATGCCGCATCTCAAGAAAAGTAACGATGGCAATGTTGTCAACATCACTTCTGTTGCCGGCGTACGACCAATTGGTAGTTCGATGGCATATTCGATGACCAAGGCTGCACTCAATCAAATGACGGTGTTGCTTGCCAAGTCATGTGGCCCAGTGCGTGTCAATGCTGTCGCACCAGGTCTTGTCGAAACACCGTGGACAAAAGATTGGCAAAATCAACACGATGCAGTGAAGGCAGTTACCCCACTTCACCGTTCGGCCACTATGGAAGATTGTGTGCAAGCAACACTTGGCTTGTTGCGCACGAAATATGCAACGGGTCAAATCTTTGTGGTTGACGGTGGTTTAACGCTCGTTTTATAGCGAGTGTTATGGCGAGTTTTTACAACTCGCGAATATGTCGACGCAAAAAGTCGAGCGCACTGATCACCGAAAGTTGGCGCATCTGATCCCGCACAGCAGGCAGAGCAAACGTTGTCGAAGCAGTGGTTCCATCTGGCAAGCACACTCCGACACACAATGTCCCGGGCTTGACACCTTCTTGTGATGCAGGCCCTGCGACTCCGGTTAATGCCAGCCCAACACTTGCGCCAAGCACCTTGCACGCACCAACCGCCATCTCGATTGCTGCTTCTTCATTGACAACCATGTCGCTCTGTACGCCAAGAACCGAATGCTTGACCTCGGTTGCATACGAGACGACTCCGCCGCGAAACACTTCGCTTGCACCTTCAATACCAGTGAGGCGTCCTGCGACAAGTCCACCTGTTACCGACTCGGCAAGCCCAAGTGTGAGCCCGCGCTCTCGCAACATCTGCAGCACTACCGACTCCATGGTGTCGGAGTCAATGCCAAACACAATGTCGCCGATGGCGTCTCGAACTGTCTCTTCCCACTTGTCCAGAATCGCAACTACTTCGGCTTGGGTGGAAGATTTTGCGGTCAGTCGCACCTTGATGCCTTCCCATCCACTCGCCAGAAACGCAAGGGTCGGATTACCAACACTCTCGAGTTGCTCGATCACTCCAAAGAGGCGCTCATTTAATCCACTCTCGCTCTCGCCCCACGTGCGCAACACGCGACTAGAGATCACCGATGCAGAACCAGAACGCGTCAGTAAATCGGGAAGGATTGCGCGCTCAAACATTTCATACAACTCATACGGCACGCCAGGTACTGCATACATCACTTTGTCGCCGACCGGGCAAATCAAGCCTGGCGCAGTGCCACGGCGTTGCTCGATAATCGCAGCGCCTTTTGGCACCATCGCCTGACGCATATTGATCTCGGGCATACGACGATTGCGTGCGGCAAACATTTCAGAAATGGCCATGCCAACCGCGTCATCAAATTCGAGTTCGACGCCCATGATTTCGGCTATTGCTTCACGCGTGATGTCATCGTGAGTTGGTCCGAGTCCGCCACAGATAATTACAGCGTCTGCGTCAGCAAGTGTCGAGCGAATTGCTTTCACCATACGTTCGAGGTTGTCGCCCACCTTGACTTGCAAGCACGAGTCGATGCCGGCAGCCGACAGTTGCTCGCCAAGCCAAGCAGAGTTGGTGTCAACAATTTGTCCGAGCAATAATTCGGTGCCGATAGCAACAACATCACAACGCATTGCTTAGGCCTGCTTGCGTGCTTTGAATGCGACAGCGCCGTATTGCAAGCCGCTATACAACGTGAGCACGGTGGCAATGCCAAGCGAGCCTTTGGCAAGATAGTTGTAGTCGGCAGCACTCCATGGCAACACCGCAAACCCAACCGATACCTGCTGTGCAAATGTTTTGAATTTCGCAGCCTTGCTTGCAGGCACGCTCACACCTTTTGCGCCAGCAAACACGCGATACAAACTGATCGCAATTTCGCGCGCCGCGATAAGCCCAACGAACCAAGGGCTAAACATGCCGCGGCTCACCAAAATAAACATGGCACCGAGCACGCACACTTTGTCGGCTAGCGGGTCGAGAAATGCTCCGCTACGAGTAGTGCCGTGCTTGCGCGCAAGTTGGCCATCTACAAGATCGCTGAGGCATAACAAAAACCACAAGCCTGTTGCCACCCATGAACCCACATTGTCTGCGGGGATAATTGCAAACATCAACGGCGAAATCAGCAACCGACCAACCGTTACAGCGTTAGCCCATGTGCGAATCGCGCTCGGATCAACGGGCATGGCTAAAAATCCCCTTCTTCATCGTCACTATCTTCTACCGAACTTCCCTCGGCGACCAAATCTGGCCCCATTGCATCCACGATGAGCACCGTTGCAAACTCGCCAACTGGCAATTCTCGACTCACATGCACAATGCCGTCAATGGACGGCGCTTCCCAGTGAGTGCGTCCAATACCCACTTCGTCGACAAGTACCTCGACCGTGCGACCAATGAGCGCATCACGTCGAGTTGCCGTGATGTTGTCTTGCATCTCGCGCAACTCGGCAATTCGCTCGTTCATGAGTTCGGCTGGCACGTGATCAGGCAACGTCATTGCATGCGTGCCTTCTTCTGGGCTAAACGTAAAGAATCCGCACCAATCCAATTGTGCGTCTTCAACAAACTGCAACAACTGATCGTGATCTTCTTCGGTCTCTCCTGGGTATCCAACAATGAAGTTGCTGCGAAAAGCTGCATCGGGAGCGAGCACGCGAATGTCGTTGATCCGCTTGAGAAAGCGTTCTCCATCGCCCCATCTGCGCATGCGACGCAAATGAGTCTTGCTGACATGCTGCAGTGACAAGTCAAAATACGGCACACCCGTATCGAGGATTGCTGCAATCAATTCGTCGCTCAAATCACTTGGGTACAGATACAACAAGCGAGTGCGCTTCACTTTGGCGGCAACAGCGCGTACAAGTGGAACAATCGAACCAGCGCCAAGCTCACTCGGGCGGTCCTTGCCATAACTTGCAAGATCTTGTGCGATCAACACGATCTCTTTTGCGCCGAGCTCGTCTACCTCATGCAAGATCTGAGAAATATCGCGACTCCGTTGCGGGCCCCTAAAACTTGGGATCGCACAAAAACCGCAATTGCGGTCGCAACCTTCAGCAATTTTTATGTAGGCCCACGGCGCAGTGCTCTTTGGTCGCGGCAGGTTGAGCAGATCGAATGATGGAATTGGCGCAGCCGACACCGAAATTGGTTTGCGACCCATCTGCACCGGCACACCAAAGCCAGCAACTTGATCTACCTCGGGCAGTGCCTCGGCGAGTTCGGCCCCATATCGCTCGGCCATACAGCCAGTGACAACAAGCCTTGCTCCTTCTTTGCGCTGCGCACCAAGCGCAAGCACCGTGTCAATACTTTCTTTGCGCGCATCTTCAATGAATGCGCAAGTGTTGACAACTACTAGGTCCGCAAGTGACGGGTCATCAGTCGCAATGAGACCATCTGCCAGCAACGTTCCGACTATTTTGTCAGAGTCAACATCATTCTTTGGACAGCCAAGCGTCTCGACATAAAAACGTTGCTGCACAGCATGTAATCCTACAGTTCGCCTGTTTAGTAATTGAGCTTGAGCCCCTTATATGGCCACGGCATCGACACCAATCTGCCCGTTCCAGAAAGCGTGATGTATGCAGTCTTATTGTCTGGACCACCGAAGCAGATGTTGGTCGTCAGCGGGTCGCCTGTCAAAATCTGTTCAAGCACTACGCCTTCTGGCGAAATCACGGTGATGCCAGCAGTTTGCAGACCAAGTGTGGCGACACACACATTGCCATCACCATCGACCGCAAGTGAATCAAACAATTGCAAGCCTGGCAATCCACACAACAAACCAGAAGGATCAATTGGTGAGAACGGTGTTGTCTCACCTGGCGCAGTGACCGTTACGTGAAACACACGACCCGTATGCGTTTCGGCCCAATACAACTTGGTGCCGTCTGGAGACAAGCCAATTCCGTTTGGAGACTCGGTTGGAAAGATCACTTCCTTGATCATCGAGCCGTCGGTCTTGGCGTAATAGATGCCAGTGAAGTCAGCCGTGCGATGCTCTCGAATGCCGTGGTCGGTAAACCACATGCCACCCTGTTTGTCGAAGACCAAGTCGTTTGGTCCGCGCAACTTGATGCCATCGCACTCTGTGTAGAGGTCGGTCACTTTGCCTGTAGCAATATCCACGCGTTGAATGCGGCCACCGATGTAATTGTCTGGATTAAATGGTCCAGGAAATGTCAACCCAAGAAAATCAACTTCCGAAAACGATCCACCGTTGTTGCACAAATAAATTGCGCCATCAGGACCAATTGCAATTCCGTTTGGTCCACCAGGTGTGTCCGCGACTTTTTGTTTAGTTCCGTCGGGCAACACTCGCGTAATCACTTTGCCAAACATCTCCACCAAAATCACGCTGCCGTCGGGCATAGCGATTGGTCCTTCGGGAAAACGGAGTCCAGATGCAATTTCAGTAAATTCGGTCATGGCGAGACTTTAGATCTCCGACTGGCCCGCCATGCAAGCGGTACAAAACTCGTTAACTGGCTTGTTGCAGTTGTTCGAGTTCTTCTAATGTCATCAACACTTCACGAGGCTTTGAGCCATCGCTTGGGCCCACGATGCCGCGGCTTTCGAGCAAATCCATAATGCGGCCAGCACGGGCAAAACCGATCTTGAGTTTGCGCTGCAACATCGAAGTTGAGCCCTGACGTGTGCGCACAACCAAGTCCATTGCCTGACGCAACAATTCGTCGTCATCACTGTCACCAGTGGTGCCGCCAAACAAATCTGCACCGCTGCCACCACTCTTCTCACCGTCAACACCCGATACATAGACAACTTCGGGTGCTTGGCGACGCCAATGCCCTACAACCTTGCGCACTTCGGCTTCGTCAACCCATGCCGACTGAATTCGCTGCGACACCGATGTATTTCCTGGCAACAACAACATGTCGCCCTTACCAATCAGTTTTTCTGCACCTGGCTGATCGAGAATTACTCGGCTATCGGTCAGGCTCGACACCGCAAACGCCATGCGTGCAGGAATGTTTGCCTTGATCACACCGGTAATGACGTTGACGCTAGGGCGCTGTGTTGCAACGATCAAGTGGATGCCAACCGCACGCGCTTTTTGCGCAATGCGAGTGATGCAGTCTTCTACATCGCGAGCCGCAACCATCATCAAGTCATTCAACTCATCAACCACAATCAAGATGTATGGAATGCGATCAAAACTCTGGTCGGTGTTTTGTTCCTCCGACAAATCTCCACGGTCGTACGCAGCGTTGTAACCAACGATGTCTCTGAAGCCCGCCTCGACCAACAAGTCGTAGCGTCGCTCCATCTCTTTGACTGCCCAACCCAGCGCATTGGCAGCCTTCTTTGGGTTTGTTACAGGCGGAGTGAGCAAGTGTGGCAACCTCGCGTACTGCGCCATTTCAACTTGCTTTGGGTCGATCAAAATCAGTTTCACTTGATCTGGCGTCGAACGCATCAGTACCGAAGTGATGATGCAGTTAATCGCACTCGACTTACCAGCACCAGTTGTTCCAGCAATCAACATGTGCGGTGTTGTAGAGATATTGAGAAACACTGCCCGACCAGCAATGTCTTTGCCCACTGCGACATCAAGTGGATGTCCGGCTGCACGCGCTTCTTGCGACATCATCAAGTCGCCAAGCGACACCAACTCACGCTGAGCGTTTGGTACTTCAATACCAATTGCCGACTTGCCAGGAATTGGGGCCAAGATGCGCACATCAGTTGCAGCCATTGTGTACGCGATATCGCGCGACAACGAAGTCACTTTGGCAACTTTGACGCCGCCACCCAACGACAACTCAAATCGTGTAACTGTTGGGCCACGCGTGTATCCAACTAATTCGGTTTCTACGCTGTGTTCTTTGAGCGCTTCAACCAATTTCATTCCGCGCTCTTGGGTTGCGCGCTCGTCGGCTTTCTCGTGACGGGTCACGGTCAACATGTCGAGTGTTGGCAATGACCAACTGCTTGGGTTTGCTCCTGGCCCGAGCGGCATTTGTTGAGCGACACCCTTCACAATTGCTGCAGCCGTAGGCGATGGCGCCGAAACTGGAACATCAATTTGCGAAAGCTTTGGCTTGCGCTTTTTGCGTTCGCGACGAGGCTTTACAACTTCTTCGTACTCGTCTTCTTCATCACTATTTGCCACGTCTTGATCATCGTGATCATCCATGTCCTCATCATCTAATGCAATGTCGTAAAACTGTGGTTCGTCTGACTCATCAAATTGCTCATCACGACTATTTTCACGACGCTTGCTATCACGGCGGCCTTGCGGCATTGACACCCCGTTTACCCACGTCGAGATGCGGCGATACAACTCTGGCAACGTATTGCCAGTAATCAACAACACACCGCCAAGCATCGACCCGAGCAACAAAATTGTTGTGGCAATACCACCGATGCTTTGCCGCAACGGCTCTCCGATCAACCAGCCCATCCATCCACCTGCACTCGAGAGCGCGTTCATTTCGGCACTTATAGAGCCGCCACCTTTAAGAATGTGAATTTCGCTCAACACTGCAATCGACAACACAGTCCAACCCAATGCGAGTCGTACACGATGCTGCACTTCGGTGCGCTTAATAAAGGCAACACCTGCGCCGATGACCAGCACCGGAATAACGAATCGCCCGACGCCGATTGTCCAGGACAACAAGGTGTTGAGACCGCGACCAACCGGCCCAGCCATGCGCGCATACACCGACATAAAGAGCAAGATGCCAAGACACACCAAGGCGATACCACCAAATTCGTGGCCGCGACCCTCGAGGATCGACTTCAGCACCGAGGGGCGGCGAGCGCGTCTAAATTGCATCTCGTCGGGGTCAACCGGTTTATGGCTGCGCAGCGGCCTGATCTGAGCCTCACCGCGTGATGCGGGTCGCGATTGGGCGCGCCCCCGTTGAGACCCCTTGCGGGGCTTGGTTGCCATGCAACAAACTTACCAATGGGGTACTACCCAATTGGGGCATACCCAAATTGGGCCTATGCCTCCATCACGATCGGCACAATCATCGGACGGCGCTTGGTGCGCTCCGACACAAACTTGCCAGCAGCGCGGCGCACTTCTTTTTCGAGTGCGTCCACGTCCCTAGTGCCTGCTTTGAGAGCCTTCTCAACAGCCTTCGACACCGTCGCTACTCCCTCATCAATCAAATCTTCCGCCTCTGGCGCATACACCCATCCGCGCGTAATGATTTCTGGGCCAACAAGCACTCGCCCAGCGTCAATATCAACGGTGACCACAACGACAACTACGCCCTCTTCGGCAAGCACCTTGCGATCGCGCAACACGCCCTGACCAACATCGCCAACTATGCCATCTACATACAACATTCCCGCCGGCACCCTGCCTGCAAGTTCAATGCCGTTGTCGGTGATCTCAATAACGTCGCCGTCTTCACACAACACGATTCGCGAGTCTGGTACGCCCATCGTGCGGGCGTGGCGGGTGTTAGCAACCATGTGATGATACTCGCCATGAATCGGCACAAACCATTCGGGCTCAGTAATCGACAGGTACATCTTGAGGTCTTCGGCTTGTGCATGACCTGTTGCGTGCACGTCGGCAATACCTGAGTGCACCACGTCGGCGCCAGCACGCAGCAAGCCGTCGATCACGCGGTTGACATTGCTTTCGTTGCCAGGAATTGCATGGCTCGAAAAAATCACCAAGTCTTTAGGCCCAATCTTGACGAACTTGTTGTCGCCTCTTGCAAGCAGCGAAAGCGCAGCCATCGGCTCTCCCTGCGAACCAGTAGAGATTACGCACACTTTTTCTGGCGGATAGTTGTCAATATCTTCGATATTGACAAATGCATGATCGGGCAACTTGATGATGCCGAGGTCGCGCGCCATGCGCACGTTGTTGATCATTGACCTGCCAAGTGTGGCTACTACTCTGCCCGCATCAATGGCCGCTTCAGCAATCTGTTGCACGCGATGAATGTGACTCGCAAAACTTGCGGTGATAATGCGCTCGGTCTTGTGCTCAGCAAACAACTGTCGCAACACCACTCCAACACTGCGCTCACTTGGAGCCGAGCCGCGCTCTTCTGCGTTGGTGCTGTCGAGCATTAACAATCGAATACCGTCGCCAGCAGCCAACGCACCTAGTCGAGCCAAGTCAGTACGACGATCATCTACTGGAGTCAGGTCGATCTTGAAGTCGCCTGAGTGAATGATCACTCCCTGCGGTGTGTGCAATGCAATGGCGTGTGCAAATGGCACAGAGTGAGTAACAGGAATGAACTCGACATCAAATGGCCCGATGCGACGACGCTCATTGTCGACAACAGGAATCAGTTCGGTTTTACCCAACAGCCCAGCCTCTTCGATGCGGTTACGAGCTAGACCGAGTGTGACTGGCGAGCCATAAATCGGAAACGAAAGTTCGCGTAATAAAAACTGCAAACCGCCCACGTGATCTTCGTGACCATGAGTTGCAACACATGCTTCAATGCGATGAGCGTTGTCGCGCAAATACGTAAAATCGGGCAAGACCAAGTCGATGCCGTGCATATCTGCATCGGGAAACATCAATCCGCAGTCAATCAGCAACAGCCGATCGTCTTGCTCGATCACCATACAGTTGCGACCTATTTCGCCGAGACCACCAAGAAAAATAATTCGGACTGGCGCTGCCATTATTTTTGTGCCAAGCGAGCAGCGCGCAAATTTTCGAGCACTTTCTTGCCACACTCTTCGAGGCCTGCAGGTGGCGGACCCATTGGTAATCTCGCATCGCCCACTTCAAGACCCAACAAGTTCATCATCACCTTGCTTGGCAATGGGTTTGGATTGTCGTCACCCGTCTCGAACGCAAAACTCTCGAGCATGCGGGCATTTACGCGACGCGCACCATCCACATCGCCCTTCGCCCAGTAATCAAACATCTCTTGATGATCTTGCCCAGTCCAGTGAGTGGCCACCCCTATTACTCCGCAACCACCAATAGCCATAAATGGAAGCGTGAGCCCATCGTCTCCGCTGTACAACTCGAAACCTGCAGGCGCTTGCGACATCAATACTGCAGACTCTGCCGGGTTGCCTGCTGCGTCTTTAACCGCAGCCACATTTTTTACTTCGCGCGCCAACTTGAGCAACAACTGTGTCGAGATCTTGCGACCGGTACGCACTGGTATGTCGTACACAACAACAGGCAGTGATGTTGCGGCGCACATCGCACGCATGTGCGCTTCGATGCCGGATTGAGATGGACGGTTGTAATACGGAGTCACCGCCAAGATGCCAGCAACGCCGAGTTTGCTTGCTTCTTTAGTCATCTGCACCGAATGCGCAGTGTCGTTAGTGCCCGTACCGGCAATCACTGGAATAGTGACGGCCTCGACAACTGCGGCAAACAGACTTAAACGCTCATCGTCGGTGAGCACAGGCGACTCACCTGTCGTACCCGCAATAACGAGACCATCGTTGCCGTTATCTTGCAACCATTTTGCAAGCCGTCTTGCACCATCCAGATTGAGTGCTCCGTTCTGATCGAACGGAGTAACCATTGCTGTTAGTACTCGACCAAACCTTGCCATGCGCTAGAGGCTATTCGCCAACAGTGGCAAGTGGCGCACCAATTTCAAACTTGGTGAACTCTTCGCCTGTGTCCTCATGATCTTCAAATTGGATGACATCCATTTCTTCAAAGCGATGACGCAGCCACTTGTCGTTGCGATCCAGCAAACCCAACTTTTTGCAGTTAGGAACAATCTTGGCAAACAACAACTGCTGGAAGAACTTGCGAGTTGGGTCGTTGATCGTGATTGGCACAACATCACGTGGCTTGACACCCATGCGCTCCCAAACTTCTTGTTGCAAGAATCGGTCACGCATGCGAATGCTTGCTTCAAAAGCAAACTCTTGGCGATCTTTGATCTCTGCATCGGTCATGTCCTCGTATGCCTCTTTGAGGCTGAGCACGCCGAATGCAACGTGTCGTGCTTCGTCACTCATGACATAGCGCAACAACTTCTTGAGCAATGGCTCACCCGTGAGCTCGTGCAAGTAACCGAATGCTGCAAGTGCGAGACCTTCGATCATGATCTGCATACCCAGGTACGTCATGTCCCAACGACTGTCCTTGATGATGTCGTCCAACAACATCTTCAAGTGTGCATTGACTGGATACATGCCGCCCATTTTTTCGTCAAGGTAACGCGCGAAAACTTCAACGTGACGAGCCTCGTCCACTACTTGGGTGCTGGCATACAACTTTGCGTCGTACCAAGGGACTGTCTCCACGATTTTTGCTGTGCAAATGAGTGCACCCTGCTCGCCGTGCAAAAACTGCGACAGCGTCCATCGACGCGACTCGATACCAAACTCCAACCATTCTTTATCATTCCATTTCGCGAGCGGAGTATTTGCATACAGCGAAGGATCAATGCCACTGCCGATGAGCAGTTGGTCTGCAGTAATTGTTTTCTCGATGTCAACTGACGTGCTCCAGTCGAGATCAGTTGAACCATTCCATTGACCAGTCTTGGCTTTTTCGTACAACTTGCGAAGTTGCGGACGAGCAAGTGAATAGTCCCAAGTGAAGATGGTGTCGCCACCGCCCTTGACACTGTGTTGCACTTCGTTCGGATCGGTATTACATACACTGAGAATTGCCTCAATGTCATTGATCTCTGAACGACCGATGATTTCCTCGTTGCTGGCGTGGCTAATAGTCATGCCCCACAGCCTATGACACAGCCCGAGGCTCAACTAGTGTTGGGCCAACCACTATCGAAAGGTTCATAATTTATGCGTAAATCAGCCAACAAGCGTGCCCTTCTTGCCCTCGTGGCAATCGGGTCCCTTACTTTGGGCGCCTGCGGAAGCAGCGATTCGTCGTCCGACACCACTGCCGACACCACTGCCGCCGCTGCAGTATCAAGCGGAACTGGCAACGAATGCACCGCCGGAAAAACTCTGACCGAAGGAACACTGACTATCGGTACGGGCAACCCAGCGTTCTCGCCATGGGTCGAAAATGACGCGCCAGAATCTGGCGAAGGCTTTGAAGCAGCAGTTGCCTATGCAGTTGCAACAGCAATGGGTTTTGATGCAGCAAATGTTGCTTGGGTTCGCACAAGTTTTGATGAAGCCGTACAACCCGGAGCAAAAAACTTTGACTTCAACTTGCAGCAGTACTCGATCACTGACGAGCGCAAGCAGACAGTTTCGTTTAGCGACTCCTACTATTCGACCAATCAAGCAATTGTTGGATACGCCGACTCTGCCGCTGCAGGTGCAACAACACTCGAGGCTCTGAAGGCTCTCAAGTTTGGCGTGCAGTCCGGCACCACCAGCTTGCAATTTCTCATCGACAACATCGCTCCAACAACAGAGCCTTACGTCTATGACGACAACGCTGCAGCAAAAGCAGCGCTTGAGGCCAAGCAGATTGACGCAATCGTTGTCGACTTGCCAACAGCGCTCTACATCAGTGCTGTCGAAATTGAAGGCTCAACCGTAATCGGACAATTTCCTGCCGGTGAAGGCACCGAGGCTGACCAATTTGGATTGGTCTTCGACCTTGACAATCCGCTTGTCGATTGTGTCAACGTGGCTTTGACAGCGATGAAAGATTCGGGCGAACTTGCTGCCATCGTGCAGACATGGCTGTCCGACAATCTCAAGGCACCAGTCATCAGCCTCGGCTAAGGACTACGTACGCAACTTCAAACCGAACGAAAAGAGTTTGAGCGACGGCAGCGCCGGCGCAGCAACACCATTGCTGCACTGAGCACTGCCGTCGTTGTTGCGTTGGTCGTATTACTTGTTCCGCGTATGCCGCGCTGGGACAGGGTGAAGAAATCATTTTTTGATTGGGAACGTCTCACCGACTCATTTCCCCGACTTCTCGACGCCTTTGTGCTCGACATCAAAATCTTTGCGTGGACAACTCCGTGCATCTTGATCGTTGCGGTATTGATTGCTATCGCCCGCAGTACGCGCGCACCAGCGCTGTTTCCCGTGCGCATCTTCGTTATCGCGTACACCGACATCATGCGTGGTGTGCCAGTGATCTTGTGGATCTATCTCGTTGGGTTTGGTGTGCCAGGAATCGGTCTTGAGCGTCCGTGGAACTCGCCCTTAATCTGGGGATCGGTCGCACTCGGAATGACATATAGCGCGTACGTTGCAGAAGTCTTTCGTGCAGGCATCGAGAGCGTGCACGAAAGTCAACGGGCTGCTGCTCGATCACTTGGGCTTTCGAGTGCGCAAACCATGCGCCATGTCATCTTGCCCCAAGCAATTCGGCGCGTTGTCCCCCCGCTCATGAATGACATGGTCAGTTTGCAAAAAGACGTCGCACTCGTGAGTCTGATTGGCCCGATCGAAATCCTGCGTCAAGCTGGTATTGACAAAGCCAAATTTGCAAACTTCACACCGTTTGTAGGCGCTGCACTGATCTTTCTTGCAATCACCATTCCACTCACTCGCTTAACCGACTGGTTGCTCACTCGTGAACGCGACCGCACAGGAGCGAGCAAAGTCAGATGAACGCGAAGCTCACCCTCAACTCTGTCTCCAAATCGTTTGGTGATAATCAGGTGTTGCGCGACATCAGCCTGACGATCAACACGGGAGAAGTTGTCTCATTCATCGGTGCTAGTGGCTCTGGAAAAACAACTCTATTGCGCTGCATCAACTTGCTCGAAACCGTTGACAACGGAAGCATTCACTTGGGTGACACAGACATCACCGCCGTTGGGCTTGACGCCAACCCCATCCGTCGCCGCATCGGCATTGTGTTTCAAAGTTTCAATCTGTTTCCACACCTGAGCATTCGACGTAATGTCACGCTTGCACTCACCGAAGTTTTAGACATGTCTTCTGACGAAGCAAACGAGACTGCATCCAATCTGCTCGCACGATTCGGATTATCGGACAAAATTGACTCATACCCCGACAGACTCTCTGGCGGTCAGCAACAACGTGTGGCAATAGCTCGAGCGCTTGCACTCAACCCCGAAGTGTTGCTGCTCGACGAAATCACCTCGGCTCTTGACCCCGAGTTGGTGGGAGAAGTACTCGACGTTGTGCGCGAACTCAAAGGCAGTGACATCACACTGTTGCTTGCCACACACGAGATGGGTTTTGCTCGCGAGATTAGTGACCGCGTGTGTTTTCTTGCCGACGGTGTGGTGGCCGAGATGGGCCAACCAGAACAAATCTTTTCTCACCCGACAGACCCTCGTACACAACAATTTTTGCAACGCGTGATTGCTGCCGGCCGCTTGCGCGGCTAGCACTTTTCTACAGTCAATACGTCAGTCGTGAGAAATCAGGCGTCTGGCAAGACATAGTCGGCAAACTGCTCGCGCAATGTCTTTTTTGAAAACTTGCCAACGCTCGTCTTTGGCACTTCATCAATAAACACCACGTCGTCGGGCACTTGCCACTTGGCTAGGCGTGGGCGCACATAGTCGAGCACTTCTGCCTTGGTCAGTGTCTCGCCGGGGTTGAGCACTACGCATGCAAGCGGACGCTCTGACCACTTTGGATGAGTCACGCCAACTACAGCGGCTTCCTTAATCTTTGGATGCGACATCAATTCATTTTCAATCTCGACTGATGAGATCCACTCGCCACCAGACTTGATCAAGTCTTTGGTGCGATCGACCAGTCGAATGCGACCCTTTGGGTCCACCGATGCAACGTCGCCCGTGCGCAACCAACCGTCTGCTGTAAAGCTCTCGCCAGCACGAGCATCGTCGTAATACGTAGAAGCAATCCAGTTTCCACTGCACTGCAGTTCGCCACTTGTTTCGCCGTCCCATGCAACCGGATCAGTTGTGCCTGGCACGACCACTCGTGCGTCAACACCAAAAGCAATTTGTCCGACAGTCGTTCGCAAATCAGCTTGCTCGGATTGTGGAAGCAACTGATCTGCCGCCGAAAGCATGCACACTGCGGCGATCGGACTTGTTTCTGTCATGCCCCACGCTTGCAAAATTGGCAAGCCAGTCTGTTCGCGATATCCCTCGCTCAATGCTTTTGGAACAGCCGAACCACCGCACGGAATTGCGCGCAACGAAGATGTGTCGCGACCCTTCAACTCTGGCAACACTGCCATCCAGATTGTTGGTACACCCGCAGCAACCGTCACCTTTTCTTCAACGATCAAATTGGCAATTGCTTTGCCCGACAAATCCGGGCCAGGCATGACCAACGTTGCTCCTGCGGCAACTGCTGCGTGAGCAAGACCCCACGCGTTGGCGTGGAACATTGGAACAACCGGCAAAATGATGTCGCTTTCGCGAGCACCAAGCGAATCTGCGGTCATTGCACCAAATGTGTGCAAGTACGTCGATCGATGACTGTAGACAACGCCTTTTGGATTGCCCGTCGTGCCACTCGTGTAACACATGCTTGCCGCCAAGTTTTCGTCAGTGATGTTGAACTCGACACCAGGTGTGCCCTTCAACAGCGCCTCATAGTCGTGCAACTCGAAACCCTTGACAGAATCTGGAACATCGCCCTTTCCGTCATCCATAATCACTAAGTGCTTGACAGTGGTGAATGTTGGCAACAGTGGCGCGATCAAACCAAATAGCGAACGATCGATGAAGATCACTTCGTCTTCTGCGTGATTGGCGATATAGGTGAGTTGCTCTGGAAAGAGACGGATGTTGAGCGTGTGTGAAACACGGCCGGTGCATGGTGGAGCAAAGTACAACTCGAGGTGGCGCGCCGTGTTCCATGCAAATGTCGCAACGCGACCATCTTTACTAATGCCCAACTTGTCAAGTACTCCGCCGAGTTGGCGCGTGCGCGCAGCCCACTCGCCATATGTAGTGCGCTCTCGACCAGTGGCAGTTGCTGTGATGATCTGCTTGTCGCTGTGATATTTCTCTGCACGCTCAAACAAATGCACCAGCGTGAGTGGTGTCTCTTGCATTAAACCCTTCATAACCCTCCAGTATTTTGTGTTCCACATCTTTTAACTTCTTATCAAGTTAGCAACTCCGCTAGATTGCTAGAAATGCGAAAAGCGGTGCTCACTCTTACAACGCTGTTATTTGTCATCGGCACCATTGGCAGCAACATTGGACCCGCCTTGGTGGACGAAAACCCCCGGCTCGTACTTCTCTTGAGTTCGCGCAATCGAAATCTCTTTGGCTCCGTGCCCTACATCGACTTAACTTCGTACATCGCAATTGGTTTCCCACGCGTACTCATCGCTGGAATTGCCCTCTATCTCGTGGGCCGCTGGTACGGAGCGAAGGCGCTCGGTTGGGTCGAAGGCAACATGGGCGAACTACCTGCGATTTATCGCTGGACAGAAAATGCTGTGGAGAAGGCCGGCAGTGTGGCCCTTGTGCTCATGCCCGGCAGCAATATCGTTTGCTTATTGCTCGGCCACAAACGGATGAGCCCGAAGCGTTTCGTGCCGCTTCTGTGCATTGGTATCGCGATAAAACTCGCGGTCTTATGGCGCGGTGGCCAGATCTTTGCCGAAGAAATCAAGTCGTTTCTGAATTACATCGAAAAGTATCAGTGGTATGTAGTGATGGCACTGTTTGCACTGTCCATGCTCCAGTCGGT
>JAIOXC010000004.1 GCA_021741795.1 Ilumatobacteraceae bacterium
TGGTCGAAGCTCGGACACAGTCTCTGCAAATTAGACAAATTTCGCGAGAACTTTTGGGTGTCAAGTCATGTGGCTTTGATTCGAGCGAAATCACAATGTTCAACTTCGAGATGATAGATGCGCAGAGTAATTGTTCGTTTATTGCTGCTAACGGCGTGGTGCAACAGTTGCGTCGAGTCAAGACAGAAGCTGAAATTGAACGCATGCAGTTGGCGGCGCACGCAACTGATCTGGCTTTGACCGATGTGCAATCAATGCTTGAAACTGCAGTGTCGACGCAAATATCTGAGCGAGATGTGCGAGACGAATTGGAGTACAAAATGCGCCGTTACGGCGCCGATGGTCCGAGTTATGAAACGATCGTGGCAACGGGTGAGAACTCTGTCAAGCCCCATCACCGACCAACAGACACCATTATTCGTGAGGGTGATTCGGTGGTCATCGACGTGGGTGGTCTGGTGGATGGGTATCACTCCGATATGACACGCACGTTTTTGATCGGTCAAGTTGCTCCTGAACTCGCTGATATCCATGATCTTGTGTTGTGTGCGCAACGTGAAGGAGTGCTGGCTGTGCGGCCAGGTGTGAGCGGTGCGTCGATTGATGAGGTTTGTCGAAGCATCATTACGCAGGCTGGCTACGGACCAGATTTCATTCACAGCACCGGACACGGTGTTGGACTGCAAATTCACGAAATGCCATGGGTGCGCTCAGACTTCATCGAGCCCTTGCAGTGTGGCGAGGTAGTGACCGTAGAGCCTGGGGTCTATCGTGTAGGTGTTGGAGGAGTACGGATAGAAGATTTGATTCTTGTAACCGCAACATCCAGCCAAACCCTCACCCTGAGCCAGAAAGAATCTTTGTGCCTGCCATCTCGACGAATGATCTAAAAAACGGTGTTTCTCTCAACATCGATAACACGTTGTACACCGTTGTCGAATTTCAACATGTAAAGCCTGGCAAGGGTGGCGCGTTCGTGCGCACAAAATTGCGCAACCTACGCACCGGCAACATGCTGGAGCGCACGTTTAATGCTGGTATCAAAGTTGAGCAAGCAATTCTTGACAAGCGCGACATGCAGTTTTTGTACAAAGATGGTGATGACTACGTTTTTATGGACAACATAACTTACGACCAGTTGACCATCAAACCAGTGGCTCTTGGAGATGCGGCCGACTATCTGATTGAGAACGCAGTAGCGATGATCGCAAGCTACGGCGACGAGATCGTGAGTGTCGAAATCCCACCTTCGGTCGAGCTCGAAATTGCATTCACCGAGCCTGGTATGCAGGGAGATCGAGTATCTGGTGCACGCAAGCCAGCGACATTGCAAACGGGCAAAGTAATTCAGGTTCCGTTGTTCGTCAACATTGGCGACCGCGTCAAGGTTGATACCCGCACTGCCGAATACGTGACTCGCGTCTAACCGTGACGTCCGAAAAAAAACCACGCGTCGCTGCTAAGACTGCTCGCTCTGATGCTCGTGAGCGGGCAATGCATATTTTGTATGAGGCAGACACCAAAGGTTTGACCGGAACCGAAGTGCTTGCAATGCAGGTGCTGAGTGTTGATGACCTCACGATAGAGATTGTGACGGGCGTAACGACGCATCTGGATGAGATAGACAGTCACATCAAAGAGTGTGCAAATGGCTGGACGCTTGCTCGCATGCCAGTGATTGATCGAAATGTTTTGAGAATGGCCGTGTTTGAACTGTCATATAGCCATGATGTTCCGGTTGCTGTGGTGATCAATGAAGCAGTCGAACTTGCCAAGACATTTTCGACAGATGATTCTGGACGCTTTGTCAACGGCGTTTTATCGGCGATTTCTAAAGTGGTTCGCGTCACTTCGTAGCAATGAACCGTTTGTCCGCACGAGTCCGACGCATTTCGTCGTGGACTCTTGTAGTTGTCGCGGCAATAACTGCATACACCATATATTTCAGTTTTACTACAGTGCAGATTCATCGTGGTCTTGGTACATCGGCTTATGACTTTGGCCTGTATGACCAAGGCATTTGGCTGTTGTCGCGAGGAAGAAATCCGTTTGTCACTCTGATGGGTCGCAACCTGTTTGGCGATCACACATCATTTGTTTTGTTGTTGCTTGTGCCATTCATGTGGATTTCTTCATCCACGAGCATGTTGTTTGTTGTGCAGTCAGTGGTGATCGCATGCGGCGCAATACCGACATATGCATATGCTCGAAAACGGCTTGAGAGTGATGCGCTTGGTTGTGTGTTTGCTTGCACATACTTGCTCTACCCAGCGGTGAGTTGGACAAATGTTGAGAACTTTCATCCCGATTCATTTTTGGGCGTATTGGTAGCAGCAGCATTGTGGGCCGCCCTCAGTCGCAAGTGGCAGTGGTATGCAATTGCTGTCGTGTTGGCAATGTTGGTCAAAGAGGACGTGGTGTTGGTTGTGGCGCCGATTGGGGTTTGGGTTGCACTTCGTCGCGACCTACGAATTGGCATCGCAACAGTTGTTGGTGCTACTGGCGCAGCGTTGTTCTGTTTTCTTGTAGTGATTCGCGACTTGACCGGTACAGCATTTCGAAATTCGTGGCGCATACCGTTTGGGGGTGTAAGCGGGCTTTTTAAAACTGCGTTTACGTCGCCACTAACTTTGCTGCGTTATCTGACCAGCGATGGTCGCATGACTTATGTGATGCAGATGTTGGCACCAACAGGAGGCATGTTCTTCATCGCTCCGAGTGTGGCATTGGTTGGGTTCGTAGTTTTGTTGTCCAATATTGTCAGTACTTTTTATTATCAATACCAAATCCAATACCACTATTCACTTGTGGTCGCACCGATTTTGATATTTGGCAATGTCTACGCAATTGGTCGATTGAGCAAGGTTGCACGTCGCAAAGCGACATCGGTTGTGGCAATGTGTGCGCTTATGGGCGCCTTCTTGCTGGCGCCTCTGCCGCTTGCACGCCATCAGATTCAGAAATTCTCACCCTCAAACCCGTCGGTGACTGCAGCCCATGAATTGTTCGCCCAAATACCTCCCGACGCTGTGATCTCGGTGTTTCATCCGCTGTCGGCACAGTTAGCCCGCCGAGAGCATGTGTATGTTTTTCCAAACCCATTTCAGCGGGCTCTGTACGGTCCAGACGTTTTTGCGGCGGGGGACAGACTGAATTTTGCTGATGAAATTGAGTACGTGATGTTGCCGATTGCGCTCTCAAGTGAATCTGAACAAGTGTGGCGGACAGAGATCCCCGACTATGTAATTGTGGCGGCCAACGATTGGTGGATTCTGTATCGCCACCGATAAAAGGTGCTACAGTCAAAGTCGCATTCATCAGAATGTAAGTCGTTAATTGAACCCTGTGAGGTTCAAACGAAGGGATAACAGTGAGCAGTGCACCACAATCGGCAGTTGCCGTCATGTCTGGCCCCGATATCACGCGAGCTATTAGCCGCATTGCTCATGAAATTGTTGAGCGCAATCACGGTGTCGAAAACGTCGTGCTGGTTGGTCTGCAACGAGGTGGCACATGGATCGCGGATGCACTAGGCGAGCGAATCTCATCGATCGAGCCAAACTTTGCAGTACCAGTAGGTTCGCTTGATCCAACTATGTATCGCGACGACATTGGACTGCGACCTGTTGTTGCAGGATCGGCGAGCCACATTCCCTGTGATATCACCGGCGCAACCGTCGTGTTGATCGATGATGTGTTGTACACGGGAAGAACAGTGCGTGCAGCACTTGAGGGATTGAACAATTTTGGTCGACCACGATCAGTTCAGTTGGCAGTGTTAGTCGATCGTGGACATCGTGAGCTACCGATACGACCTGATTATGTGGGTAAGAACATGCCAACACAGACCACAGATGAAGTAGATGTCTCGGCAGATGGTGTCATTGTGACGAGTGCGCCAGGGGTGGCTTCATGAAGCATCTGCGTTCGATCTCTGAGACTGGTGCAGAAGGCTTGTTGCGTATCTTGAATCTGACCGAGAGCATGGCAGAGATCAATACCCGAGCAGTGCCTAAGGTGCCTGCGCTGCGTGGCAAGACGGTGGTGAGTTTGTTTTTCGAAGATTCCACTAGAACACGATTGAGTTTTGAAACTGCAGCAAAACGTCTGTCTGCAGAAACAATGAATTTTAGTGTTTCCACATCGAGCGTCAACAAAGGCGAAAGTCTGCGCGACACAATCGAGACCATCACAGACATGGGTGTTGATGCCTTTGTTGTGCGCCACAAATCGGTTGGTGTGCCTTGGCAGATTTCGCAATGGACAAACGCATCGATTATCAATGCTGGCGATGGCGCACATCAGCACCCAACGCAAGCACTGGTGGACTGTTTTACAGTTCGTGAGGCTCTGGGTATTCAAGATCTGAGTGGACTCAATCTGACGATCGTTGGCGATATCAAACACAGCCGGGTCGCACGAAGCAACATTCAGGCTTTTAGTGCTCTTGGTGCAAATATCACATTGGTCGCCCCTCCGACATTGCTGCCATTGAACATTGAGCATTGGCCGGTGAAGGTGAGCAATGATTTGGACGCAGTGCTCGCTAGCACCGATGTGTTGTACATGTTGCGACTACAAAGCGAACGAATGGCGCAAGGTTTGGTGCCGAGTTTGCATGAATACAGCACGCGGTACGGACTTGATGACAAGCGCGTAGCGGCACTGCAGGCGAGTGCGGTAGTTATGCACCCAGGTCCGATGAATCGCGGTGTTGAAATGTTGATCGACCCAAGCGATATTCCGAATTCGTTGATTCATCGGCAAGTTACGAACGGTGTATCGGTACGTATGGCTGTGTTGTTCGACTTGCTTTCAGCAGAGGAGATGTGATGACGATTGTGGTTAAAGGTGGAAGCGTTGTTGGTACAAACGGTGTTGATAGTGCCGATGTGCTCGTAGAAAATGATGTGATCATCAAGGTTGGCAAAAATTTGACAGGCGACATCACGCTTGATGCTTCTGGCTGTCACATCTTTCCAGGGTTTGTTGATTTGCACGCCCACTTGCGCGAACCAGGTCGTGAAGATACTGAAACGATCGAAACCGCAAGCCGCGCGGGGGCAAAGGGTGGTTACACGGCATTGATTGCGATGCCCAACACCAACCCAGCACACGACTCGGTCACCGTGATTGAGTTTGTGCGCGAACAAGGACGCAAGGCAGGTCTACTCGATGTGTTCCCAAGTGGCTGCATCACGATGGGTCGACAGGGCGAAGCACTTGCGCCATTGGCCGAATTGAGTGCTGCTGGTGTGCGCATCTTCACCGACGACGGATCTGGAGTGCAAGACCCTGTATTGATGGGTCGTGCAATGCAATACGCAATATCACTCGGAGTGACCATGGCTCAGCATTGTGAAGTCTCGGCTCTCACGCAAGGCGCAGTGATGAACGAGTGCGGTTGTTCGTCTGACATGGGAGTTCCGGGATGGCCTGCAATTGCCGAGGAGATGATGGTGCAACGAGATATTGAGATGTCTCGAATAACTGGCGCATCGGTGCATTTTCTGCATCTCTCAACGGCGCGTTCTGTGGATTTGGTGCGCGATGCAAAGGCAGAAGGTCTCAACGTGACGGCTGAAGTAACTCCCCATCACTTGTCGCTCACGCAGGAACTCTTAACGACATTTGATCCCGTATACAAAGTCAATCCACCGTTGCGCAGCATGAAAGATATTCAGGCCCTCAAGGTGGGTCTGTTGGATGGCACGATTGACGCCGTTGCAACCGACCACGCACCACATGCCAGGAGAGACAAGGAGCTCACGCTCGATCAGGCCCCACCGGGAATGATCGGATTAGAGACCGCACTCGGTGTGGTGTTGTCAGCAGTAGATCTTGATCCTGTACAGATCGCTGCTGTGATGTCGCGAAACCCCGCGCGAATTGCCCAGATTACCGAGCAACACGGACACAACATCGGTGTTGGCGATATCGCGCATCTGTGTGTTGTCGATTTAGGTGCGACGTGGCAAGTAGACCCATCCAAGTTGGCAAGCAAGAGTAGAAATACACCCTTCGTTGGCAGGCAGTTGCGAGGTATGGTGCGCAGCACGATGTATCGCGGACAAATTACCGTTCAAGATGGAGTGGCACAGAAATGACAATTCGCGAATCCGTATTGGTGCTTCGAGATGGAAGCGTGTTTGAGGGTGAAGCAATTGGGGCTGACCCTGTCGGCGGCATTGCAAGCGGCGAAGTTGTTTTTCACACTGCTCTCACGGGGTATCAAGAAGTGATTTCTGACCCGTCGTATGCCGGTCAGATCATTACGTTTACAACACCGCATATTGGCAACTATGGAACCACTCCGCTCGACAATGAGTCGGCACATGTGTTTGCTCGCGGCGTGATTGTGCGCGAGATGTCGCAGAGGCGTAGCAACTGGCGAGCCAACAACGATATTGACGCGTATTTGCGTGGAATGAATGTGAGCGGCATCGCCGGCATTGATACACGAAGACTCACTCGCGTGCTCCGCGACACAGGCGCGATGCCTGGTGCTTTTGGTCAGGCGAGTGAGGCGAGCGTGCTGGCCCGTGCTCAGAGCGAGTTGGGCACATCTGGCATTGATTTGGTGAAACAAGTAACGACAACTCATCCATACATCGTTGGTGGTGGGCATATGAAAGTCGTTGCGTACGATTTTGGAATCAAGAGCACTATTCTTCGCTGCCTGAGCGAAATCGCAACGGTGCATGTCGTGCCTGCGCATTACTCTGCCGAACAAGTATTGGCGCTGCAACCCGACGGCGTATTTTTATCTAACGGCCCGGGAGATCCAGAAACGGTCGTTGGTGCACCCGCTGCAATTCGCACCATCATCGAACAGGGTGTACCGATGTTTGGCATCTGTCTCGGCCATCAACTCATGGCACTTGCGCTCGGAGGTAAAACTTTCAAGTTGCCGTTTGGTCATCACGGAGCAAACCATCCTGTTCGCAACTTGCGCACAGGCTCAGTCGAAATCACAAGCCAAAATCACAACTTCTGTGTAGACCCTGCTTCGCTGAGCGACATTGCCGACATCACGCACACCAATCTCAATGATCACACCAACGAGGGAATGCGCGTTCGCGATGTTCGTGCATTCAGTGTGCAGTATCACCCCGAAGCCGGTCCGGGGCCGCATGACAGTCGATATTTGTTTCATGAGTTTGCACAACTGATGGGACAACGCTGATGCCACGCCGTAGTGATTTGAAATCAATTTTGATTATCGGTTCGGGTCCAATTGTGATTGGTCAGGCGTGTGAGTTTGACTACTCGGGTACGCAGGCATGTCGAGTGCTGAAGGAGGAGGGCTACCGAGTGATTTTGGCCAACTCAAATCCGGCCACGATCATGACCGACCCAGATTTTGCTGATCGAACGTACATCGAGCCCCTGACTGTGGACGTGGTCGCCGCAATCATTGCCAGAGAACAACCAGATGCTGTTTTGCCAACACTCGGTGGCCAGACTGCGTTGAACCTGGCAATGGCGTTGCACGCACGAGGGCTCGTTGGCGTGCCCGGCACACCCGAACTCATCGGTGCGAACGCAGAAGCAATTGCAACAGCAGAAGATCGCGAAAAATTCAAAATTGCAATGATTGAAATTGGGCTGAACGTGCCCATGAGTGGCGTGGCTCACAACATGGAAGAAGCGTTCGTGGTGCGTGACGAGATTGGATTACCAGCCATCATTCGCCCTGCATATATCTTGGGCGGTCGCGGTACCGGTATTGCTCACAACGACGAAGACTTTAAAAAGATTGTTGCTGACGGCTTGTTGGCCAGCCCTATCAATGAGGTGTTGATTGAAACATCAATTGCTGGTTGGAAAGAGTACGAGCTTGAAGTAATGCGCGATCGTGCCGACAACTGCGTGATTATCTGTTCTATTGAAAACATTGATCCGATGGGTGTCCATACCGGTGATTCGATCACCGTTGCACCCGCGATGACACTGTCGGACGTGGAGTACCAAGAGATGCGCAATGCGGCTTTTGCGTGTATCAGACGAGTGGGCGTTGAGACTGGCGGATCTAATGTGCAGTTTGCCGTCAACCCACTGACTGGCGAACAAGTGGTGATTGAGATGAATCCACGTGTATCGCGATCATCGGCGTTGGCCTCTAAGGCAACCGGCTTTCCAATCGCCAAGATTGCGGCCAAGTTGGCGGTTGGGTACACCCTGGACGAGATCTCAAATGACATCACCAAAATGACGCCAGCAAGTTTTGAGCCAGTGATTGATTATGTGGTCACCAAGATTCCGCGCTGGGCATTTGAAAAGTTTCCCGGCACATCGGGTGTGCTGGGTACTCAGATGCAAAGCGTCGGTGAAGCAATGTCGATTGGCAGAACGTTTGCTGAAAGCTTGCAGAAGGCATTGCGCTCACTTGAAAATGGCCGTTCCGGATTGAACTGTGATCCACCAGAACTCTTGATGCGAGACAAGTCCGACGAAGAAATGCTTGAACAGATTGCGATTCCAACACCCGAGCGCATCTTCCAGGTGGGTGAATGCGTGCGTCGAGGTATCTCACGCGAGCGTATTTATGATGCGTGTCGCATTGACTATTGGTTCCTCGACCAAATGTCAATGATCACCGACGAGCGTGCGGCACTAGATGAGTGCGGTATCGACAAGATGACAGTGCGTTCGTGGCGGCGTGCAAAACGACTGGGATTCTCAGACGCGCAGTTGGCATATTTGTGGAAGGTCACTGAGTCAACGGTGCGGGCAACACGCATTTCTGCTGGTGTTATTCCCACCTACAAAGCCGTTGACACATGTAGTGCCGAATTCGCTGCGCAAACCCCATATCACTACTCGACATACGAAGACGAAAACGAAGTTCACGTTTCAACTAAGCCCAAAGTGATTATTTTGGGTAGCGGTCCCAATCGCATCGGTCAGGGAATCGAATTTGACTATTGCTGTGTGCATGCGAGTTTCGCCCTTCGTGATGCAGGTTTCGAAACAATCATGGTCAACTGCAATCCGGAAACGGTGTCTACCGACTACGACACATCTGATCGTTTGTACTTCGAACCATTGACTCAAGAAGACGTGATGAATGTGATCGAAGCCGAAACACTGGCGGGTGGAGTGGCTCCACGCGTAATCGTGGGCTTGGGTGGACAGACGCCATTGAAGTTGGCAAATCAGATTCCTGTCGAACTCATCGCCGGCACATCACCACACTCGATTGACATTGCCGAAGATCGTAAAAAGTGGAGCGCGTTATGCGAACAACTCAAAATCACACAGCCTCCTGGTGGCACCGCGTTAACCATTGATGAAGCGAAAAAGATTGCGTTGAAAGTCGGTTATCCAGTTTTGGTTCGACCAAGTTATGTGTTGGGTGGACGAGCGATGCAGATCGTGCACGACGAAGCACATCTTGAGCGGGCGATGCACGAACTCAGTGTGGCGGGAACACTTGGTCGTGAAGGCGGACTGTCTTCCGAACGACCTGTATTGATTGATCGATTTTTGGATGACGCAACCGAAATTGATGTGGACGCGATCCGCGACTCAACAGGCGAGGTGCTGATCGGTGCGGTGATGGAACACGTGGAAGAGGCTGGGGTGCACTCGGGCGATTCGGCATGCGTTATACCTCCACCAACACTTGAAGCATGGGTGGTCGTAGCGGTTGAGTCGTACACGAAAGTTATTGCCAATGCTCTCGATGTGCGTGGTCTGATCAACGTGCAATTTGCTGTAGCGGGGTCGCAGATCTATGTGATTGAAGCAAATCCTCGAGCAAGCCGCACAGTGCCGTTTGTTGCCAAAGCAACTGGTGTGCCGCTAGCAAAAGTTGCGAGCAGGGTCATGCTCGGCGCATCATTGGCTCAATTGCGATCCGAAGGTCTCCTGAATAAGCCAGTCAGCGGCAAACATGTTTCGGTCAAGGAAGCTGTGTTGCCATTCAGCCGCTTTCCAGAAGTAGACACCGCGCTCGGGCCAGAAATGCGTTCGACTGGCGAGGTGATGGGTATCGACTCTACATTCGGTCGGGCCTTTGTAAAAGCCGAAATTGCAGCAGGAACCGAATTGCCAACTACAGGCATGGTGTTCTTGTCGCTGAACGATCGTGACAAACCAAGTGGGCTCGTGGTTGCAAAACGTTTACGCGAATTAGGTCTTGGCATTGTTGCTACATCTGGCACGGCCGATTATTTGCAACGCTTCGGCCACCCTGTTGATCGGGTGGTTGGCAAAGTCTCTGAGACCGCAGCCAAGAAAAGCAAGCAGCCAGATGATGCGGTCGAGTTGATTAAGCGCGGAGAGATTGCCTTTGTAATCAATACTCCACAGGGTCGGGGCGGTCGATCAGACGGCGAAGCAATTCGCAAAGCAGCAAATATCTTCAGGGTGTCATCAGTGACCACGATCAATGCGGCGTTGGCTGCAATGCAGGGACTTTTTGAGCAGCAAGAGCATCCACTCGAAGTCAAATCGCTACAGGAGTATCACCAGCAGTGAGATTGAGATCACGACCTGCAGATTTAGCAACAACTGTTGGATCGGTGTCGCTCAAGAATCCTGTGATGACGGCTTCAGGCACATGCGGACTAGGCGTTGAACTCGACGCATATATGCCATTGCGCGAACTGGGTGCTGTTGTTGTCAAATCATTGGCAGCATTTGAATGGGCCGGCAACCCACAACCTCGGTTGCATCCAACAGCAAGTGGAATGCTCAACGCAGTTGGCCTGCAGGGTCCAGGCGTGGAGCAATGGATTGCGCATGACTTGCCACAACTTCGAGAGGTTGGTGCAACAGTGGTGTGCAGCATCTGGGGTTTTGGCGTGCAGGATTACATCGATGCTGCGCAAATGCTTGCGTCGGTCAAAGATCAGATTGCTGCACTTGAGATCAATCTGTCGTGTCCAAATCTCAAAGCAGCGGTGGTTGGCGAAAACAAGCCACATGCGATGTTTGCTCACGATGCAGGTCTCGCGGCTCAGATCGTCGATGTTGCTCGAGTTTCTGGATTGCCACTGTGGGCAAAGTTGTCGCCCAATACCGATCGCATTGGAGAAGTTGCTGAGGCTTGCATAGACGCTGGTGCTCAAGCCTTGACATTGGTCAACACTTCTCTTGGAATGATTATCGACACCACAACCGGCCGACCGGCACTTGGAAATGGCGGGGGTGGTTTATCGGGCAGGGCAGTTCATCCCATTGCAGTTCGTGCAGTTTCAGACATCTCTTCGCGGTTACCTGGTGTGCCAATTGTCGGGGTGGGAGGAGTGACGAACGGTCTTGAAGCCCTCGAGATGATGATGGCTGGCGCTAGTGCTGTGCAGGTGGGCACTGCTTCGTTTGCCGAACCTCGGGCCGCACATCGAATTGCTGGCGAGTTGTGTAAATGGGCAGAGCGCCACAAGATCTCGAGTTGGTCTGAAGTAATTGGTTTGAGCCACCGCGGCGGTTTTCGTGATTCGGGTAAGTAGAGATCAAGGGTGAACGGTAAAATAGATCAATGACGACCTCAACCAAACTTCACAGTGAGCGTCTTGCAGCGGTCTCGCCGCTTAAGCTTTTGCGAGGGCGAATGGATGCTTTGCTCGAACAAGTTGGAAGCGGATCTCTCAACATTGATTCAATGTTGTTGCAAAATGATCTGGATCTAGCAATTGATGTGTTGTACGTATGCAAACTGGTCGAAGTTGTTCCCGGTATTGGAAAAGTGAAAGCGCGACAGCTGCTGGCACGAATGAATGTAAGTGAGACTGAGCAAACTGGCAACCTCACTATGGATCAGCGAAACAACCTTGTGCAGTTGATTGCGACAGAGGTGAGTGCTTCATGAGTGTTAATGCTCAGTCATTGATCATTGTTGTGTCGGGGCCGGGCGGTGTTGGTAAGAGCACGATCGTCGAAGAACTTGTCAAACGCGATGATCGATTGTGGCTCAGTCGTTCATGGACTACTCGCGAACGCCGTGAAGGTGAAATGCAAGATGCCTACAAGTTTGTGACGCATGAACAATTTCGTGAACACATTGCTGCCGGTGGCTTTTTGGAGTGGACGGAATTTTTGGGGAATTTGTATGGCACTCCAATGCCTCAGGCACCGGTTGGCAAAGACATTGTGCTTGAAATTGAAGTAGATGGTGCGCAACAAGTGAAACGGTTGCATAGTGACGCGCTGTTGTTGTTTGTTTTGCCCCCAACCAGAGAAGAACAAAAGGCCCGTTTGGTTGGTCGGGGTGACGCCGAACAGAAGGTTGTTCAGCGACTGCGCAAGGCAGAAGACGAAGAGCCAGTCGGCAAGGCTCTTGCCGATTATGTGCTGATCAATGATGATTTGGCTGAAACGGTGACCGAGATGCTCGATCTGATCGCTCGCGAACGATCAAACCGCCTGAAGTAGTCAAAACGGCCATATTTGCGCCCACTGTGCAGATACAATCAACTGCTCGGTGAGTCGCATTGACCCCGAACAGATTTGACCCGAACCATAATTGAAAGGCAAACCCGTGGCCACTGAAGACACCATGATGAACCCCCGTATTGAGAGCCTGATGAAGCGCACGGCATCCAAATTTGGTCTCGTCACATTGTCGGCACGTCGCGCCCGCGAGATCAACTCGTATTTCAATCAACTGGGTGAGGGTCTCGGCACAATGGTTCCGCCTCAGGTGAGCTCAACATCGCGCAAACCGCTCTCGATCAGTTTCGAAGAGATCGCTGCTGACAAAATCTTGAGTGTTCCATTGTCGGTGTACGAAGAACTGGAAGCCGAATTGGATGAAGAGTTGTTGGACACTGTTGCCGACGATGTCGTGAGCGAACTTGAAGCAGAGGTAGTCGCTGAAGTTACTGCTGTCGAAGTAGTCGCTGAAGTCGTTGTCGACGAAGTTATAGCCGAAGCATCAGCCGAGTAACTCTTTCGCAATTGAGATTTAACTCTCGCTGATCCTGATGACATTGCTCAACGGCAAACACATTGTTCTTGGTGTTTGTGGTGGCATAGCTGCATACAAGTCAGTTGAGTTGTGTCGCTTGTTGGTAGATGCAGGTGCGCATGTTGCGCCCATCATGACAAGTGACGCAGAACACTTCATTGGCAAAGTCACTCTGTCGGCACTGGCTTCCGAACCAGTACACACAACATTGTGGGATGACGCAGATCCAATTCCACACACTCGCCTCGGTCAACGTGCTGATTTAATTGTTGTTGCACCAACGACCGCTCGTGTCCTCGGTGCATATGCCGCTGGCATATCTAGTGATCTTTTGACTGCAACTCTGATTGCAACTCGCGCGCCCGTACTGGTGTGTCCTGCAATGCATACCGAAATGTGGGAACACCCTGCAGTTCAGGAAAACATTGAAACTCTGCGCCGACGCGGTGTAAATGTGTTGGATCCAGAATCGGGTCGATTGGCTGGCGGCGATATCGGGGCAGGTCGACTTGCTGATCCGCAGCGCATCTTTGACGAGATCGTGCAACTACTGACCCCAGGTGATTTATATGGAACGCATGTTGTTGTGACGGCAGGAGGCACTCGCGAACCGATTGATGCAGTGCGTGTGATCGCCAATCGTTCGAGTGGCAAGCAGGGTTATGCAATTGCTACAGAGGCCAATGCCCGAGGAGCCAAAGTCACTCTTATCTCTACTGTGGATCTTGCAGTTCCATTCGGTGTCACGATGATTGCTGTTGAGACAGCGCAACAGATGCAGGATGCTGTGAATTTGAGCGCACAGCAAGCCGATGTTGTGATCATGGCTGCTGCAGTTGCCGACATGCGGCCGGTAGTTACTTCAACTTCAAAGATGAAGAAGAACCCTACGACCGGTGTAATCGACGGCTTAGACAGCATTGCTCTTGAAGCAACTCCGGACATCCTTGCGGGCCTAGGTGCAACAAAGCGTCCTGGGCAGGTATTGGTTGGCTTTGCGGCCGAGACCGAAAATCTTGTTGCGAATGCGCAGTCCAAGTTGCAACGCAAAAATGTCGACCTGATTGTGGCTAACAATGTTGCTGATGCTGGGGTTGGCTTCGGTCATGAGACAAATGCTGTGACGCTGGTGTCAAATGGGGCAGAGCCTGTAGTGATCGGTTTGTCCGACAAGCGTTCGATTGCCAAATCGGTGTTGGACGCAGTGGTCTCTATCCGCAGCCACTCGACCCACTAGTCTCGTCACGAACTATCTACTAAGGAGCAACGTTGAAGAACTTCACTTTTACCTCTGAAAGCGTCACCGAGGGTCACCCGGACAAGATGGCGGACCAGGTATCCGACGCAGTACTCGACGCAATTCTCGCAGAAGACCCACAAGGTCGCGTTGCTTGCGAAACCTTGCTGACAACAGGATTGTGTGTTGTCGCTGGAGAAATCACAACCTCCGCATACGTCGATATTCCGAAGTTGGCTCGTGAAGTAATCAAGGACATTGGTTATGACAATGCGTTGTACGGCTTTGATGGCAACACGTGTGGCGTGATCGTCTCAATTGATGAGCAAAGCTCCAACATTGCACAAGGCGTAGACAAATCTGAAGAGTCACGTGCTGGCAAAAGCGGTGAGGACATTCTCAATAGTCAAGGCGCAGGCGACCAAGGAATGATGTTTGGTTATGCATGTGACGACACTCCAGAGTTGATGCCATTGCCGATCTGGCTTGCGCACCGCATGGCTGAGAAGTTGGCTGAAGTACGAAAGTCGGGTGCGATTCCTTACTTGCGTCCAGACGGCAAAACCCAAGTCACCTTCGAGTATGAAAACGGCAAGCCAGTTCGTTTGTCGACCGTATTGATCTCGACTCAGCATGCCGATGGAACGCCGCGCGACACAGTTATTCGTCCAGACTTGATCGAACAGGTTATTCGTCCAGTTATCCCTGCACAGTTCGCTAACGACAAGTACGCAGTGCACGTCAACCCAACTGGCGAGTTCGTCAAGGGCGGACCACATGCAGACACCGGTCTGACCGGTCGCAAGATCATTGTTGACACCTACGGTGGTATGGGACGTCACGGTGGTGGTGCATTCAGTGGAAAAGATCCTTCAAAAGTTGATCGTTCGGCCGCATACGCAGCGCGTTGGGTGGCCAAGCATGTGGTTGCTTCAGGTGCAGCGACGCGTTGTGAAGTACAGGTGGCCTACGCCATTGGTATGGCGCAACCGATCAGCATCTTGGTCGAGACTTTCGGAACCAGTGTTGTCAATGAAGAACTCATTGAAGACGCAGTTCGTTCAGTGTTCGATCTTCGACCAGCAGCAATTTTGCGCGATCTGGATTTGAAGCGTCCGATCTATCGCAAGACAGCCGCATATGGTCACTTCGGCAGACAAGACCCAGATTTCACATGGGAGACATTGTCGCGCTTGAAGGAATTCAAAGCCGCAGTCAAACTCTGATCAGTCGTGATGTCGTGGCGGTAATCGCACGCATCGTTCCTGATGTAACTGGCGTTGACAAGGTTTTCGATTATCTCGTACCCGAGACGCTTGTCGGCAATATTTGTGTAGGTGATCGTGTTCGTATACCCCTGCACAACCGCAATGTTGCGGGGTGGGTTTTGCAACTTGGAGACACTGCAACACAATTTTCTGATGTAGACGAGAGTCGACTGCTGGAAGTCGTCAAAATTTTGGGCAAGGGACCGTCGCAAGAAGTAGTAGATCTTGCTCGTTGGGCTGCACACATGTGGGTTGGGCGTCTTCGTGCATTTTTTGTTGCTGCTTCTCCAGCGACACTTGTTGCAACATTGCCTGGTTCGCGTTACTCGCAAGTATCTACGCGTAAGAAATTTGACGTCGATCAACAAGCGAGTGATGCAATGAGTAGGGCAGGTGTTTGTGTTCTGCGCAGAGGGCCAGCATGTAGCCCACGATCATTGGTGCTTACGGCTGCTTCACAGGGTCCAGTACTCGTTATTATTCCGACGCTCAATCGTTCCCGTCTGATGGCAGCGTCGCTACGCGAAAACGGACTCAGTGTTGCTGTTATGCCACAGGACTGGGCAGTTGCTGCTGGTGGAGTTGATGTGGTGATTGGGGCGCGCTCTGCAGTCTGGTCAAGCGTGCCATTATTGAAGAGCATCATTGTTATTGATGAACATGATGATTCGCTGCAAGAAGAGCGTTCTCCCTCATGGCATGCCCGAGAGATTGCAATACAGCGTGCCAAGCAGCTTGGAATTGCGTGTCTATTGGTTTCACCTGTTCCAAGCCTTCGGGCTCTGCACAGTGTTTCTGGTCTAGTCGCAAGTCTGGGTCCCAATACCGAGGCAAGTCATTGGCCACAAATTCGGGTGGTTGATCGTCGTCTTGACGAACGTTGGTCTTCTTCGATGTTGTCGTCAGATCTCATTGAACAGTTGAGAGATCATTCACGTCGCATTGTGTGCGTGCTCAATGTGAAGGGGCGCGCAAGATTGCTTGCATGCGGCAGTTGCCGAGAACTTGTGAGATGTGATGTATGTGAGGCCGCTATGACGATGTCGGCGAGCAAACAGCTCGAATGTCCGCGGTGTGCAAACGTGCGACCAGCGGTTTGCGTTAAATGCGGTTCTGGAAAGCTTGCGGTTATTAAAGCAGGAGTTTCTCGCTTGCGCGAGGAATTGGCCGCTGCTGCCGGAAGGCAAATTGACGAAGTTGTGGAGATTTCGGGTGGTACGGCAGAAAAAGGTGGAATGGATAAAAATAGTGAAGTCGTTGATCAAACAAAAATGCTGTTTGTTGGCACTGAGGCTGCTCTGCATCGTGTGCGCGATGTGGACACAGTCGTATTCCTCGACATTGATCAAGAGATTTCCGCACCTCGATATCGAGCGGCTGAAATAACACTCTCACTGGTTGTACACGCCGCACGGTTGGTAGCGCGCAAAAGAAGTGGGTCAAGTAATAGAAGTGACGGCCTTGTGATGATTCAGTCGATGTTGGCGGATCACGCTTTGTTGCGCGGACTTGCTTCCCATAATCTCAGCGAGTTTGTAGATGGCGAAATGTCGAGACGCAAGTTGATGCAATTGCCACCATATGGCGCTTTGGCCCAGGTGAGCGGAACGGGCGTCGATCAAGTTGCTGACATCTTGCGCAGCAACGTATTGCTGCAGGTTTCAGCAACCACTAAGGAAACCGTATTGGTGAAGTCAACTGATTGGGAAACTCTTGCAAATTCGATTTCGGATGCTCTCGTTACTGCATCCACACGGGGAAAGAAAGCCTTGCGGACTAAGACGCAGATTGATCCGCCCCGCGCGTAGGACGAACGCGTAGAACCCGGTATCCCTGTTTGCTGACGAGGCGATCAACTTGGTAACCGATTGATGTCAGCCAAACTGCAAGAGAGTCGGAGCCCAAATTTCTGTTAACAACTAGCCAGGCCTCACCCGAAGGGGTGAGTTTCGACAACCACATTTGCAGGAGAGCATGTAGTTCACTCTTCCCGATACGGATCGGAGGGTTTGACCAAATCAGATCAAAGCGCAAATCCTGCGGAATCGAAGTCGGGAGGATGGTCGTGATATTCCGCAACTTGTTGAGTTTGGCATTTGCGGCGGTCAGCGCAATGGCGCGCTCGTTGACATCGACTGCGTAAACAGTTGCCTTCGGTGCGCGTGTTGCCAGTGTGAGTGCAATTGCCCCAGAGCCGCATCCGAGGTCGAGAAAATTACCCTTCGCGGGAGGTCGTGCAGCAGCATCAATGAGCACCATGGTGCCTGCATCGATTCCTTTGCGAGCGAAGACGCCACTGTCCAACACCACGTGCAACGTTTCGGAATCCACTTGCAGCTTCGCAGTTTTTTGTTTGCTTGTGCCCGCAGTCGACCCAGTTCGTGGTTGATTGGTGAAGTACTGCTCGTCGCTCATAAGCCTCGCTAGCCTTACACCATATGGCACAGACCAGTCCAACAGGCGCACCACACGGTGGCTTTACGATTCGAACCTACGGAGACCCCGTGCTCAAGACCATGGCAGCAGAGGTCACGAATGTAGATGGCAAGATCGCAACTCTGTGTGAGCAGATGTTTGAAATGATGTACGAGGCTCCGGGCCTTGGTTTGGCCGCACCGCAGATTGGTGTTCAAAAGCAAATTTTCGTTTACGACGTAGATGATGACCCACAGATCATCCTCAACCCAACGATTGTCGAGTCGTCTGGAGAGTGGGTCTATGACGAGGGCTGTCTCTCAATACCGGGTTTGTATGTAGAGATGTTGCGCCCGAAGCAAGTTCTTGTGCGTGGGTTGTCCATTGATGGTGAAGAGATTCAAATAGAGGCGGACGAACTTCTGGCCCGATTGTTTCAACACGAGATTGATCATCTCAATGGAGTCCTGATGTTTGACCGCATGACGCCCGATCAGCGCAAACTCGCATTGGCGGAGTATCGACGTCAAGAAGAGCAACCGAAATCAAGCGAACCGGTGCACCTGCGACTGACGTGAAATCCATTGCAGCGTTACCAAAGGGACGAACAGAGCGGGTCATCTTTTTTGGCACTCCTGAGATTGCAGTTGGTCCACTCCGAGCATTGGTCGCAGCTGGGTTTGTTGTTGATCTAGTCGTCACGGGTGTAGACAAGCGCAGGGGTCGTGGTTCACTAACATCACCAAGCCCCGTTAAGCAGGCGGCAATTGAGTTGCAAATTCCTGTCACTCACGATGTGGCAGATGCAGTTGCGCTCGTGAACAACAATCACGCAGATGATTCGAGCGATACAAACAGATTTCTCGGTGTGGTTGTTGCGTATGGTCACATCATTTCTACCGACGCATTGCAGGTGCTACCGATGATCAACATTCATTATTCCTTGCTGCCGAGATGGCGGGGCGCTGCACCAGTTGAACGTGCACTTCTGGCAGGAGATGAACAAACTGGTGTGTGCATCATGCAGGTTGTTGAGCAGTTGGACGCAGGAGACATCTTGTCATCGGCGACCACACAGATTTCGCAAACGGACACCACTGCAACATTGCGTACACGCCTTGGTGAAATCGCGACTCCGTTGCTCATCGATGTGTTGACTCATGGCGCAACTGCGACAAAGCCGCAGAGCGGCGATGTAGTTGTGGCGGCAAAGATCACGCAAGTGGATCTTGAAATCGATTGGTCAAAACCAGCTGTAGTCATTGACAGACAGGTGCGAGTAGGCGGTGCATTCACTTTTTTTAATGACAAACGATTCAAAATTCATTCGCTCAAAGTGTCGGCAGAGATCTTCATCTCAGAATCTGGCAACATAATGGCTGTGAACGATCGGGTTTTGGTGGCATGCGGTCAGGGAGTTGTCGAACTTGTGGAGGTTCAGCCAGAAGGCAAACCTCGCATCAGTGCCCAAGATTGGAAGAAAGGCGCGCGATTAGATGCGCAGAGTCGTCTCGGATTATGAACGGTGTAGTTGCAAGTTTCAATAGCCACAGAGGTCTCGGCTATATCGCTGTAGGTGATGAACAGTACTTATTTCACTGTGCCGAACTTGTCGATGGAACCCGTGAGATTGAAGTTGGCGCACAGGTTGGCTTTGTGGTGGCTTCTCGATTTGGCAATCTCGAGGCTTCGGAGATCATCAAGCTGTAGGTGGTGCGACAGCGCCTTTGATCTGAACAAATGCCAATCGAATATTGCCCAGCGCATCGTTGAGTGTCGCATGTTCGTCTCCGAGCCGTGGTCCAAGTCCTTCTACGAGGCAGGCGACAGCGTCAATAGCGAGTGCGGCTTCGACCAAATGTGGTGGCTCGGCAGACAGATGGATGGCAGCCAATTCGTAGAGTCCCATGATGTGGTTGACTACAACCACTTCTGCTGGAGCCTCGCCCAATCGTTCCCGGGCGTCAGCAAGGGCATCGGCAGCGTCTTCGAGTTGGTCAGTATTTGGATCGGTGGGGAGTTGACTCATGTGCGATACGCTAATAGCCCAAGTGGGGAACATTGTTCTCCCACCTGACCACAAGATTTCAGCACAAATATCGTCTTTAGGGACGTGAACCGCGGCTGGCAAGTGCGTTTGGGTCGGTAGTGCTGGTGAGGCTTTGTGCCCAGCGCTTCGACTTCTGCGCGCCTTCCAACTCGGTGAACATCACTTGAGACGCCATCAACTACAGGAGGCCACACCGCTTGCATAAAAGAGTCCAGCCATAGCACCGCCAATTAACGAACCACGGTACAACGAAAGAATTCGCGCTCGCGAAGTTCGCCTCGTTGATGCTGATGGTTCACAAGTTGGAGTCGTATCAATTGTCGAAGCACTCGAAAGAGCAGCCAAGGCAGAACTTGATCTCGTTGAAGTAGCAGCTCAAGCAGACCCGCCCGTATGTCGAATTATGGACTACGGAAAGTTCCGTTATGAGGAAGCACAACGAATCAAGGAATCGCGCAAGAAGACGATTCAGATCACGATGAAAGAGGTGAAGTTCAAGCCGAAGATCGGTAAAGGTGACTTCAACACCAAAGTGCGCCACATCCACGAGTTTCTCGAGGAAGGTCACAAGGTCAAAGTCACGTTGCAGTTCAGAGGACGCGAAATGGCTCACCCGGAGTTGGGAACCAAAATTCTTGACGCCGTTATCGAAGATTTAGGTCAATTGGCTCGCGTGGACACCATGGCGAGACTTGAAGGCCGAAATATGACGATGGTGCTCTCACCAGAAAAGAAAACAGCGGCAAAGAAACCAAGCACAAAACCAGCTGCACCCGCACCAGCTCCGGCTCCACAAGCCGAAGTTATACCTGAAGCAGCAGCCGAATAATTTCTTATCCACAAACAATCTCGACAGAAACAACAGGAGACACACAATGCCAAAGATGAAAACATCAAAGACCACGGCCAAGCGTTTTAAGACGACCGGTACCGGCAAATTGCGCCGTCAGCAATCGATGCGTCAGCACTTGTTTGAACACAAGGCTTCAACACGTACGCGCCGTCTCGATGGTTCGGTAGACGTTCACTCTGGTGATGTCAAGCGCATCAAGCGCCTGTTGGGCATGCGCTAGAGATTTCAGATCATAAGAAGTTCGACGATAAGACAAACTGACGAAAGGGTTTTAACATGGCACGCGTAAAAAGAGCAGTACATGCAAGAAAGAAACACAAAGCAATTCTCGAGAAGGCCAAGGGTTACTACGGCGATCGCAGCCGCACATTCCGTTCGGCCAACGAGCAGGTTCTTCACTCCGGTCAGTATGCGTTTCGTGACCGTCGTGCAAAGAAGGGCGAGTTCCGAAGTTTGTGGATCGCCCGTATCAATGCTGGCTGTCGCCAAAACGACTTCACGTACAGTCGCCTGATTGCAGGATTGTCAAAAGCTGGCGTTGTTGTCGATCGCAAGATCATGGCCGACCTCGCAGTGCATGACGAAGCCGCTTTCAAAGCCTTAGTAGAAACCGCAAGAGGGGCGCTCGTCTGAGCGAGACTCGACTCGGTTTTACACATCCGCGCGTACAGCGACTGCGTCGACTTGCAAGTCGGCGCAGTGAACGGATTGAAGAAGGTTGTTTTGTAGTTGAAGGACCAACGCTGATCGCTGAAGCGATCAGTGCCGGTTGGCATGTTGAAGAACAATTCGTTGCGCCAAATGGAATGGCAGTATTGGGTAGCGATACACCGGTACACATTCTTGAAAATGGTGTTCTTGAGCGCGTTGCTTCGACAACATCACCACAGCCTGTTATTGCAATAGTTCGACGTCGCACGTTTGGTATTGATTCGGTATCGAACGCAGAGTGGGTTGTCGTTGCCGATGGCATTTCCGATCCCGGAAATCTGGGCACAATTTTCCGATCGGCGGAAGCGGCAGGCGCATCGGCCGTTGTTCTCACGCCCGGAACAGTTGAGGCGTTTAATCCCAAAGTTGTTCGCGCATCGGCGGGTTCAATGTTTTATGTACCCATCATTGAGGACGTCAAAACCTACAAATTGCAGGCTGCGGGTTTTCGTGTTATCGGCACGTCATCCCACGACCAAGAGGGAAGTATTGATTACACCTCAGCCAACTTCACGGATCGTGTAGCGATCGTCGTTGGCAATGAGGCGCACGGCTTGGTTGACTCGAGCAATATTGATCAGTGGGTCATGGTTCCACATAGAGGTCGAAGCGAGAGTCTCAATGTTGCGATGGCGGCGACTCTGGTGTGTTTCGAAGTTGCTAAACAACGGGATCACGCAGCCTCTAACGAGTAAAGTGTTGTTTGTATGTCAAGTGACGCAACTTCAGATGTTGGCACCCAGGTAGAAGCCGCCCGTTTGGCTGCTTTAGCCCAAATTGCGAGTGCCACGGACGCAGCAATGGTAACGAAGATTGGCAGCGAGCTAGCCGGCAAGAAGAGTGTTCTCAATACGTTGCGTGCATCGCTTGGCAAGATTCAAGACGCGGAGGCCCGCAAAGTTGCTGGCCAACTGATCAATGAAAGTGTGCAGCAAGTGGAAGCGGCGTTGCAGCAGCGCACCGCAGAGTTTTTGGTGCAAGAGCGTGCAGCCCAGGTGGCTAGTGAATCGTTGGACCTTACTGAGTATGTGACAACTAATCGTCGCGGGCATTCGCACATTGTGACCCAGGCAATGCAGAGGCTTGAAGATGTGTTCATAGGACTCGGTTTTCAGGTTGCTGAAGGCCCAGAAGTTGAAACTGATTTTTATAATTTTGAAGCACTCAACATGCCGCGGACACATCCTGCACGCAGCGAATTTGACACGATGTTCATTGAGCCATTTTCGAGCGAGCACGAAGCCAACACGGTGTTGTTGCGCACGCACACGTCACCAGTGCAGATTCGTGTGATGCAAAGTTGGGAACCGCCAATTTATGCAATCATGCCTGGCAGAGTGTTTCGTCGAGACACTCCAGATGCCACACACATGCCGGTGTTTCATCAAATTGAAGGTCTCGTGATCGATCGCGATATTACGTTTGCGCATCTTGCAGGCATCATCGAATCATTCACCAAGGCGTTTTTTGGCAACGAGTTCACAAGCAGACTTCGACCATCATTTTTTCCGTTCACGGAGCCATCAGCAGAGTTTGATATCAAACGGTCCAACGGTGACTGGATCGAACTCGGCGGTTGTGGAATGGTGCACCCAAATGTGTTGCGGGCGGGCGGTATTGACCCTGACGAATACACAGGCTTCGCATTCGGTTTCGGTATCGATCGCATGGCCAAAGAGCGCCACAATGTCGAAGACATCCGCGAGATGTACACCAATGATTTGCGATTCTTGAGGCAGTTCTCATGAAGATTCTGCACTCATGGCTCAATGAATTTGCCGATTTCGGAACAGATGTCGATGCGATTGCTGCATCACTGACCAAACTCGGCCTGGCGGTTGAAAGCGTCGAACAAGTTGGGCTTCCGGTGAAGGGAGTCGTCGTAGCCAAAGTGTTGCGCACCGAGCGCCATCCCGACGCAGCAAAAGTGCACCGCGTGTATGTCGATGCAGGTGACGGAGTCGAAAAGCACGTGTGGTGTGGTGCATTCAACATGAAACCAGGCGACCTCATTCCGCTTGCAACGCTGGGAACGAATATGCCCGACGGTCGCGTAATCAGCCAACGAGGAATCCTTGGCATTGATAGTGAAGGCATGTTGTGCTCGGGTACCGAGTTGGGCATTACTGCCGATGCAACTGGGATCATGATTTTGCCTGCTCAACTCGAATTGGGTACGGATGTTTTTAGCGCATTGGGAATAGATCAAGACGTTGTTTTTGATTTGGATGTGACGCGTAATCGACCAGACTGCACTGGATATCTGGGAGTTGCTCGAGATCTCGCAGCGCACTTAAAACTTCCACTGAAAACCTCGAAACCAGAAAAAGCTGCCAAGTGGGCAAAAGGCAAGAAGAGCGATATTGCTGTTGACATTCGCGCTATTGACCGCTGCGGACGCTTCAGTGTCACCGTGATTACTAACGTTGTTGTGACCGAGTCACCTGCCTGGATCGCGCAACGTTTGAGTCGTGCAGGCATGAGGCCGATCAACAATGTTGTTGATGTGTCCAACTTGGTCAACCTGGAATTAAATCAACCCAATCACGCTTATGACCTCGAAAAAGTCTCAAATGGATTTATCGTACGCTGTGCAAATGAGGGTGAAGTTGTGGTCACTCTCGATGAGGCTTCTCGAACTCTGAGTGCACAAGATTTACTCATTTGCGATGCCAAAAACGAGCCAGTGGGAATTGCTGGGATCATGGGTGGAGCGGGATCGCAAATTAGTGAAACAACTACGACGCTGGCACTCGAAATTGCATGGTTTGAACCATTGGGTATTGCGGCATCTGTTTCGCGACTCGGATTGCGCACTGAAGCATCACTGCGATTTGAGCGTGGAGTCGATGCTTTTGGCGCTCGAGCTGCGGCGGAAAGATTTGCACAACTACTCAGCCTGACATGCCCCAACTTGGTTGTCCATGAAGGTGGTGCTGATGAAAAAACGGCGAGCCTGCCAGAAGAAGCACGAACAACCAATTTGCGTCTTGATCAAATCAGAAGAGTGCTTGGTGTTGATGTCGCAGTAGACCGTGTTCGCGAATTACTTTCACCAATTGGTTTCGAGATTGCAAAACCAGACAAATCAAACACTGTTGTGGTGACAATCCCATCCTTCAGGCCCGACTGCACACAAGAAATTGATGTTATTGAAGAAATTGCTCGGCATTATGGATTCGATGAAATTGGCAAGGTCGTTCCAAAATCGCCAGTACATGGTCGACTGTCCGCTGTGCAGCAAAGGCGTCGCATTATCCGAGAGTTCGTTCTCACACTTGGTGCGACAGAGGCCATGCCAAATCCATTTTTGGCTCCGGGCGACCTAGCGCGTTGCGGACTACTAGAAGATAACGCACTGCGCCTAGCCAACCCGTTGGTGGCTGAAGAAAGCGTGT
>JAIOXC010000005.1 GCA_021741795.1 Ilumatobacteraceae bacterium
CCGGTGACGAATGCTGCGGCCATGCTGGTGCCACTCTGAATTTTGTAGTCATTGCTGGCTGTAGACAAGATGGATGCCCCTGGGGCAGCGAGATCGATGTAATCGCCTCGTTGATCGAATGAAGTAACGCTGATGTTGCGGTCTACGGCAGTCACTGCGATTACGAGATCACTAGCTCCAGGCCACTTTGGTGTTGAGTCTGCAGCACCATTGCCTGCTGCTGCAACGACGAGCACATTGCGATCCACTGCATACTGAATCGCTGCAGTAAGTGACGTGCTTTCGGTTGAGCCACCTAGCGAGAGGTTGATCACTTTTGCGCCTGAGTCCACAGCAAAGCGGACTGCTTTGGAAACATCTTTGGAATCTCCAGACCCCTGTGCGTCCAACACTCTGATTGGCAAGATACGAGATTGCGGTGCAACACCCGATCCACCTATTGCGTTGTCGGCAACTGCAGCGATGATGCCTGCGACGTGTGATCCGTGGCCAGCATTGTCGATGTCCATCACACCAACACTGTCGATTGATCCGAACATTGTGCGACCAGCATCTAGATTGGCATCCAAGTCGGGGTGCGGGCCACTACCGCTGTCGATTACTGCGACGGTGACTCCAGCACCGCGAGTGACGTTCCAGACAGATGGTGCACCAATTGCAGTCAAGCCCCACTGTTGATCAAGTAGTGGGTCGCTACCAGTTGCAGCAAATGACGTTGTTGAGTCAAGAGCAACAGCTAGAACAGTCGCGCTTGTAACGACGAACGAGAGAGTGAGCACATGCGCAGCAGTACGCCTTGCAAATTTTTGCATCTACACGCCCATTGCGTGATAGCCACCATCCACGTGAATCACTTCTGCGGTGGTGGCCGGAAACCAATCAGACAGCAATGCGACACATGCGCGCGCAACAGCTGTTGAGTCATTGACGTCCCATCCCAGTGGTGCACGGTCACTCCACACATCTTCAAATGTTTGGAAACCAGGAATCGATTTTGCAGCCATTGTTTTGATCGGCCCAGCAGCGACGAGGTTGCAGCGAATATTCTTTCCACCCAATTCTTTGGCGAGATATCGGCTGGTGGATTCGAGCGCTGCCTTGGCGACGCCCATCCAGTTGTACGCAGGCCATGCAACGGTGTTATCAAAATCAAGTCCAACAAAACTTCCACCTGATGACATCAGCGGCACAAAAGCATCCGCAAGCGTTTTAAGGGAGTAGGCAGAAATTTGCATTGCAACGGCCACGTCGTTCCACTGTGCAGCCATGAAGTCGTCGCCCAAACACACTGCAGGGGCGAAACCGATTGCGTGCAGTACACCGTCAACACTGCCGAGGTGTTTCTGTGCTCCGGCACGTGCGCTTGCCACATGTTCGTCCACAGTCACATCAAACTCAACAACTTCGGCTGGGGTGTCGAGCTTGCGAGCGGTTCGCTCGGTGATGGAAAGTCCACGACCTGCGCCAGTCAAAAGCACAGTGGCACCTTCGCGCTGAGCCAACTGGGCGACCCCGAAGGCCAACGAAGCATCAGTAAGTACCCCTGTGACCACTATCTTCTTGCCATCTAAAATTCCCATGCCGTCAACGGTAGTTGTTGGGGGGTGTTTGTGGCAGGCTCGTTGGATGAAAATAGGGATAATTGGTGGCACCGGACCTGCGGGCAGTGGACTTGCACTTCGTCTCAACGTGGCTGGCTACGACGTCGTGATCGGGTCGCGAGAGAAGTCGCGGTCGATCGAGAAGGTCAAAGAGTTGCAAGTGCTGTGGCCAAGCCACAATCTGTCTATTCAGGGTGGTGACAACTCTGATGCAGTGAATTGCGATCTTGTCGTCGTTGCAACGCCTTGGGATTCCACCGCAACGATTGTGGGGGACTATGCGAGTCAACTGGCTGGAAAGATTGTGATCACGATGGCTAATGCGTTGGTCAAGGTTGGCAAAGAGTTTCAGCCACTTGTTCCACCTCGCGGAAGCATTGCTGCCCACGTGCAAGCTGAAATTCCTTTGAGCAAAGTTGTTGCGGCATTGCAGCACTTGCCTGCAAAAGAACTTGGCAATCTCAATCACCACGTCGACAGCGATGTGTTGATTTGCTCGGATCATCCTGAAGCAATCGAAACTGTGTGCGACATTGTTGAAAAGATCCCTGGTTGTCGACCACTCAACACTGGAAGACTGTCGAACGCGCTTGCACTCGAGGCTTTCACTGCAGTACTGCTACAGATGAATGTGCGATACAAGACGCGTGTTGCGCCACGCATGACTGGAATTCCAGATGTTGATCCTGTAAGTGGACGGAATTTGAAGATTTTGTAATGCGCCTCTACGACACCGCCAAGCAATCGGTGGTTCCGTTTGAACCAGGGCCAACAGTATTGATGTACACGTGCGGAATCACTCCGTACGACGCAACACATCTGGGCCATGCTTTTACATTCATCAGTTACGACATCTTGATTCGACGATTAATTGACCTTGGTCATGAAGTGAAGTGTGTTCGCAACGTGACCGATGTTGATGATCCGTTATTTGCCAAGGCACGCGAATTGGGTGTGCACTATCTCGACTTGGCAGCAGGGGAAGAGGCCCGCTTCACCGCCGACATGGAAGCACTTGGAGCGTTGCCGATGTATTCCACGCCGCGTGCATCATCAGCAATATCGGATATTCGTGGATTCATCGGCATGGTGATCGACAAGGGCTTTGCGTATCAGTCGGGTGGCTCCGTGTATTTCGATGTCACTCAGTCCAAAACCTTTGGGGAGATTTCGCATTATTCACAAGAAACGATGATTGAACTTGCTCGCGAACGTGGAGGCAATGTGGAGGACCCACATAAGCGACATCCACTTGATTTCGTCTTGTGGCATCCATCGGCAGTTGACGAACCTTCCTGGGAAACCATGTGGGGACCAGGCAGACCTGGTTGGCATATTGAATGCTCTGCACTTGCATTGCGCGAGTTGGGAACAACGATTGACTTGCATGGTGGTGGTAGTGATTTAATTTTTCCTCATCACGAAAGTGAGCGCGCCCAGTCGGAAGCAGCGACGGGCGAACTCTTCGTAAAACACTGGATGCATGTTGCGATGGTGTCAATGGACGGTCACAAGATGTCGAAGAGTCGTGGAAACTTGGTATTTGTTGACAAGTTACGAACGCGTTTTGATCCACGGGTAATCCGACTCGGATTGATTGAGCACCATTACCGTTTTGAATGGGAATGGGACGAGGACATGTTTGCTCGCAATGTTGACAGGCTCGCAAACTGGGGTACTGGAACAACGAACGATGACAACCAATTACTCAATTCGGTTCGTGACGCTCTTGATGACGATCTCGATACACCGCGTGCAATTGCGCTCATCGACAAGGCTGCAGCAAACGGAGTCGATGTGACAGTCGCTGCCGGTCTTTTGGGAATTGAGCTCAAGCGCTAATTGAGACGTTCTCGTGAGCCTTTCGAACCTAGACTGACAAGCGAGATGAGTGCAGTAGAAACCTTCGAAGTCAGCCTTCCTGACGGCACTAAAAAATCGTTGCCGCTCGGGTCAACGGCGTTCGATCTCGCCCAGGGGATTGGATCCAGGTTGGCGAAAGCCGCGGTTGCTGCGGTCGTCGATGGCGTAGAAATAGACCTCACCGTTGCGTTAGGTGCCGGAGCGAAGGTTTCAATTATTACCGCAGAGAGCGAAGCAGGACGACAAGTTTTGCGGCACTCAACGGCACACGTGATGGCCCAAGCAGTAGTGCAGTTGTTTGCTGGCGCCAAATTTACAATCGGTCCTGCAATTGAAGATGGCTTCTACTACGACTTCGAATTGCCGGGTGGCAAAACTTTCAGTGACACTGATCTTGCCGCGATCACCGAAAGAATGCGCGAAATCATCAAAGCAGACCAGTCATTTACTCGAGATGAAATGTCGGTCAAGGCTGCTCTCGAATTGTTTGCCGATCAGCCATACAAATGCGAAATTATTACACGCGTTACCAGCGGTTCTGCCGATGGCACTGATGCATCCGAAGTGCAGGGTGGTGACGTTGTGAGTGTGTATCGCAATACCGATTCGTTCGTTGACTTGTGTCGGGGTCCTCACGTGCCAACAACCGGCAAACTCGGACACTTTGCATTGATGAAAGTTGCTGGCGCGTATTGGCGGGGCAATGAGAAGGGTCCGATGTTGCAGCGGATCTATGGAACGGCATGGGAGTCGAAGGCTGCGCTCGAAGAACACATCACTCGTTTGGCAGAAGCGGAGAAGCGGGATCATCGGCGACTTGCTGTCGAAATGGATTTGCTCTCGTTTCCATCTGAACTCGGCGGTGGACTTGCTGTGTGGCATCCAAAGGGCGGAATTGTTCGCAAGTTGATGGAGGACTACAGCCGTCACCGACATCAAAATGGTGGATATCAGTTTGTGTTTACGCCTCATCTTGCCAATGCAGAATTGTTTGAAACTTCTGGCCACTTGCACTTCTATAAAGACGGCATGTATCCACCAATGGAGATGGACAACGGCACCTACTACCCGAAGCCGATGAATTGCCCAATGCATTGCTTGATCTATCGCGACAGACAGCGCAGTTACCGCGAATTGCCATTGCGTTTATTCGAGCTTGGCACTGTGTATCGCTACGAGCGTGCCGGAACTTTGCATGGTTTGTTGCGAATTCGCGGGTTCACGCAAGATGACAGCCATATTTTTTGCACAGAAGACCAGATGGCGGACGAGATCACTTCGTTGCTTGATTTTGTTATCTCGGTGTTACGCAAATTTGGTTTCGAAGATTTTGAATTCAAACTCTCGACACGTGACCCAGAAAAATCGGTTGGCAGCGACGAGATTTGGGAAAAGGCAACTACGGCATTGCGTGAAGCCCTGCATCGTCATGGTGTTGACTATTCGGTTAAAGAAGGCGATGCTGCGTTCTACGGGCCCAAAATTGACATCGATGTGCGCGATGCAATCGGCAGGAAATGGCAGTTGAGCACAATTCAATGCGATTTCAATCTTCCAGAGCGATTCAAGTTGGAGTACATCGGATCTGACAACGGTCGACATCAGCCGATCATGTTGCACCGAGCGTTGTTCGGCTCAGTCGAACGATTCTTTGGTGTGCTTCTCGAGCACTACGGCGGAGCATTCCCAACCTGGCTTGCACCAGTGCAGGTGCGCGTACTTCCAGTGACGAGCGGCCACGAGCCGTACGCAACAAAACTTGTTGCGCAACTTCTGCGAGCCGGCTTCCGTGTTGATACAAGCGTTGCTGATGAGCAGCTGGGCAAACGAATTCGATCTGCAAAGTTGGAGCGCATTCCATATGTGTTGGTTGTTGGCGACGACGATGTGGCGAACGAAACAGTTGGCGTTAATCCTCGCGGTGGCGAAGTAATACGCGATGTGAAGTTCGCAGACTTTGTGAAGCAGTTGCAAGACGAAACTGCTGATGCAAGTGAACTGGTGTTGTAGTCGATATGCGTCTTGAACGACTCTGGAACGGTTGGCGTGCGCAATACGTGCAGGGCGACACAAAGAAGAACGACTCGGGCAAGTCGGTGTTCACAGAGATTCTTGAGTCAGACATGAATGACGAAGACTCGCATATCGTTCATCGCGGCGCTCATTCGTTTGTGATTCTCAATGCGTTTCCATATTCGCCCGGACACTTGTTGGTTTTGCCATATCGCGAAGTCGCCGATCTCGAAAACCTCACGACTGAAGAGCACGACGAGATTTGGTCGACAGTCACCTTTGGTGTGCGAGTGTTGAAATCTGAATACAATCCGCAAGGCATCAACGTTGGTATCAATTTGGGTGCTTCGGCTGGTGGAAGCATTGCCCAGCACCTGCACGTGCACATCGTTCCTCGGTGGGGTGGCGACACCAATTTCATGGTTGCCATTGCTAACACCAAAATTTTGCCCGAAGCCTTGGATGTCACGGCTACGCGTGTGAGATCTGCGTGGAAAGTACTCGAATCGCAAAACAAGGAAGCAGGGAAGTAACCAATGTCGAGCAACGAAATACGTGACGCACTGCCAGATGATCTAGATATTTCTGCATTTGTCGGGCCGTACCAATTTCCTGATAACCATCGGCGTCGGATACCTGGATTCATTTATCTCGGTGTGGCAGTCGCAAGTTTTGGGTTATGGCTCGCAGCGCAATCGGCAAATTCGTCACTGGGGAAAAGTGGTCTTGTGAATGATGGAATGCTCATCGTTGCGATTGTGCTGAGCGTGTTCGGATTATTCGTATTGAGTTCATCTTGGAAAATGACAGTTGACGAAAAGACTGCACTCGTGTTTGCGAGTCGCGCGGTTGGCTTTGCGGTGGGGCATTCTTCTGCCCAGCAGGTATGGCGCGGATTTCGTAGCCGACCCACTTGGCGAGTTTTTTGTTATAGCGCAGAAGAACCCCCAGCACAGCGGGGATTGGTATTGGTGGACGCAATAGATGCTTCAATTGTCGAATGTTTAGTTGAAGCCAACCCCGACAAGTAGGCTCTCGCATATGTTTGATGGTCGGTTTCGCGTAGAGATCGAGCGCGTTGTGCGCCCAGTTGGCAAGTTATTGCTGCGCACAGGTTTGTCGCCTGATCACATCACCATCTTGGGTCTCTTGATCGCGATTTGTGCTTCGGTTGCAATTGGTCTTGGCGCGTTGCCGCTTGGTCTTGCCCTTGTCATCTTGTCGGCGCTTCCCGACATGTTCGATGGTGCACTCGCCAAGGCATCAAATTCGGCAAGTCAACGTGGTGCGTTTTTTGACTCAGTCATTGACCGAGTAAGCGACTCGTTTTTGCTCGGTGGTGTGGCGTGGTATTTGGCCGATACCCGTGGGGCCACAGCCGCTGTCTTGCCGTTTGCAGTGATGGCGGTTTCATCGCTGATTTCATATCAGCGAGCCAAAGCCGAATCGCTTGGTCTTCATGCCAAGGGTGGTTTGATGGAACGAGCAGAGCGCATCATTGTCTTGTGCTTCGGATTGCTGTTTGGTTCGTTGCTGTGGTGGGTGATGTGGGTGATGCTCGTACTGACCACGATGACCGCGGTGCAACGTTTTGCAAAGGTTTGGAAACAGGCGGCAGTTGCTCCTGTTACTGCACAAAAACAAGAAGTGCGTCGATCGCGCCGTGCTTCACGTCGTGTGCGTCGTGATGATTATCGCGAACGTTTTGCGCGCCGCCGCCGATTGCAATAATTTTGCATGGCGAGTAGGAGCAATAACACGGCAGATCACATTGCTGTCGCTGGATACAAGTTCGCCTCGATGCTCGCTCGTGTCGCTCCCTCGTCAGTACTCACTGGAGTCTCTGTTGGCGTAGGGAGTTCTCTGGCAAGAGCAATGAAGCAAAACAAGGCCATGGTGATGCGACATGTACAACGAGTTGATCCAAGTCTGAATGGCAAGCGATTGCATGTAGCAACGCAGCGGGCGTTTGTGAGTTACACGCGTTATTACTTAGAGACATTTCGTTTACCATCACTATCCACGAGTCAAATTGCTGCGGGGCATCAAGTCGAGGGGTTCGAACACATCGAGCGTGCTGCCTCGAATGGCAAAGGCACAATTCTGGCGTTGCCACACATGGGTGGGTGGGAATGGTCGGGGCGCTGGTTGATCGATCAGGGATTTCAATTGACTGCAGTTGTGGAGCGCTTAGAAAACACCGATTTGTTCGAGTGGTTTGTAAATCTACGTTCGCGTTATGGGGTCAATGTGATTGCACTGACTGATGATGCTGGCGTAGCTGTTGGCAAAGCCTTGCGCGACAACCACGTCGTGTCGTTGCTATGTGATCGCGACATACCAAAAGATGGCAAGCGCACTGGGGTGGAGGTGCAGTTTTTTGGTGAGACAACGACGGTGCCTGCTGGTCCTGCATTTTTTGCATTGCGCACGGGCGCATCACTCTTGCCAATGGCAACTTTTTTTACTCCCGGCGCCAATGGCCACAAAGCAGTGATCAGACCTGCACTTGTTGTTGAGCGACAAGGATCGCTGCGAGAGGATGTTTTGCGTATTTCGCAACTGTTGATGTTTGAAATTGAGAATTTGATTCGACAAGCGCCAGAGCAGTGGCATTTGTTTCAACCAAACTGGCCGAGTGATCCTGGTTACCAGGCAGCGACAGTCGCTTAACCGAGTACGTCTTGCAACACTTGTAGGCGATCGCGGTTAACTCGGTACCAAATCCATGTGCCGCGTTTGGTGCCTGTGATCAGGCCCGCCTCGCGCAACACCTTCAAATGGTGACTTACGGTTGGCTGTGAGCGACCCGTCGGTTTGACCAATGAACACGCGCATGTTTCTGCATCGGCAGAGGCGGCAATGAGGCTAAAAATTTTGAGTCGCACAGGGTCTGCAAGTGCGGCGAAGCCCTGGGACAAGTGAACAGCATCACGCGTCTTGAGAAATGCCTCGGTGACAGGCGAACAACATTTTTCGGTAGTCTGTGCTATATTGATAACTATCAATATAACATAAAATGTAAACAAATAACAACAAAGAATATGGAGATCGTTGTGTCACGAGTTCAACTAGCACTCAATGTTTCAAACCTGGCAGAAGCAATTGAATTTTATTCAAAGATGTTCAACGCAACTCCTGCCAAAGTTCGCGAGGGCTACGCCAATTTTGCCATCGCCGACCCGCCACTCAAATTGGTATTGATCGAAACACCTCGTGATGTCATGGCCGAGTACCAACATCTCAACCATCTAGGAGTAGAACTCGAAACGACTGCGCAAGTTGAAAGCTCGATTGAAAGATTTGAGCAACTGGGTCTCGTTGATTCGGTCGAAAAAGATACAACCTGTTGCTTTGCCGTGCAAGACAAAGTGTGGATGCAAAGTCCTGATGGTGCTCCGTGGGAGTACTACACCGTGCTGGCAGACGCGCCAACGTATTACGCAACTGCCGATCAGAAGTGTTGTTAGTGACCAAGGATTCAGAAATTTCAATGTCGCGCCGGCTAGCGGCTGAAGCGATTGGAACAGGGCTGCTGATTGTTGCGGTCATTGGATCGGGAATTATGGCCGAGAGGCTCACCGACATTGTGGCTCTGCAATTGCTGTGCAACGCTGTTGCTACCGGTGGAGCATTGATCGCATTGATTTTGATCTTTGCACCTGTGTCGGGTGCATCCTTCAATCCAGTTGTTGGAATTGTCGGGATCTTTACGGGTGAGGCAACAATTCGGGACACTGCTTTATATGCAGTTGCACAGACGGTTGGTGGATGTTTGGGTGCTGTCACAGCAAACCTGATGTTTGATCTGGATGCCATCAATATTTCGCAAAAGGTTCGCTCTGGTTCGGGAATTCTTTTCTCTGAAGTTGTTGCAACAGTTGGTCTGCTGCTCGTGATCTACGGAACTATTCGTGCACAGCGTGCAAATTTGGTGCCCTTCACTGTTGCGGCATGGATTACTGGAGCATATTTTTTCACTTCGTCAACTTCGTTGGCCAACCCAGCAGTCAGCATTGCTCGAAGTCTGAGCAACACGTTTGCTGGAATTGCTCCAGAGTCGTTGCCGATGTTTGTATTGATGCAGTTGTTCGGCGCCATGTTGGCAGTGGTGATTATCAAGTTCGTTTATGGTAAACCGCGCGCATGAAGGGTGTCTTGTTTTTATGCATCCACAACTCGGGTCGATCGCAAATGGCGGCTGGGTTTATGCGCCATCTCGGCGCTGGTCGTGTCACCGTCTATTCGGCTGGTTCCGAGCCCGCGAATGCAATTAATCCCTCTGCTGTTGCAGTAATGCAGGAAGTCGGAATCGACATTGCCTCTGCTCAACCACAATTGTGGACAATGGAGATGCTGGAGGCCGTAGATGTTGTCGTGACTATGGGTTGTGGTGATGCGTGTCCGTTTTTACCTGGCAAGAAATATGTGGATTGGCCACTCGAAGATCCCGCGGGTCAAGGTGTGGTCAACGTGCGTCCGATTCGTGACGAGATTAAGAAACTCGTTGAAGACTTACTCGCGCAAATGGTGTAACACGTCTTACTTGCGTTAGGCGAAAGCAGCAAAAAGTTCGCTGATCGCTTTTGCCTGTCCGCCAGAGGTAGACGACATCACTGCAATGGGCAAAACACCCGCGTTGGCCCATGCCGCAAATTGTTCGCGAACTTGTGGTGCAGTTCCCGAGATAGTGCAATCGCGCAACCACGCGTTGCTCATTGTGGCTTGCAATGTTTGAGCCATTGACTCTTTGGGGCTTGTCGCTAACACTTGTTCGATTGCGTCCATCTCATCGACGTAACCAGCGTTACGCCAATAGTTGCGATAGTTGGGGAGCGAGACGTAGCCCGTCAGCGTTTTTCGGTGCAAGGCCAATGCTGTGTCAATGTCGTCGCTGATGATGGTTGGAACCATGTTGGACATGAAGAATGTTGATTGTTTTTCGGCGGGGAGTAACGCAACCTGGCGACCAATGTCGCGCAACGATGCATTTGCCCAAATAGCGCCTTCAGAGATTTGGTGTGAGAGTGCGAGCATTTTGTCCCGCAGTGCCGCAAGATAAATCGGTGGGAGTTCTCCAGAAAATTTCTCATTTGCACGCATCGCTGCAACGTAATTGGTGATGTCGCTGAGTGGCTTACCTGTCTCGACTCCGAGACGCTGCACCACCGGTCCGTGGCTGACTCCAATCCCGAGTCCAAATCGTCCACCAGAAATTTCGTGAATGTGTGCAGCAGTATTTGCCGTCTCGACAGGATGGCTGTAATACATTGGTTGTATTGATGTCCAGTAATGAATCGTGCTTGTGGCATGAGCGAGTGAAGCGCATAGCGCCATGGTGCCGCCGAGGCTTGGGCAGGCAAGACCTGCAAAGCCAAGTTGCTCAGCTTGTTGTGCCAACTCCAAAATTGCATTGCGCTTGGTGGGCGATGCAACGATCGAAATTGCTGGCTTGGAATACGGGTTTGTAGGGAATTGCGTCATGGTCTCACTGCTTTCGTGCTGACTTTGTTGTATTTTGTTGTTTATTCGGCTAACTAGCTTCTAGACGGTCTACCGTATACGGCGTGAGCATGTTGCGGGTTGCAATGGTGAGTCCCTACAGCGTGTCAGTTCCGGGCGGAGTGCAAGCCCAAGTCATGGGTTTGGCACGCGAACTTCGTCGCATCGGCCACGAAGTGCGAGTGCTCGCGCCATGTGATGGTCCGCCTCCCGAGCCATTTGTGACACCGTTGGGTCAAAGCCTGCCAACTTCAGCCAACGGATCCGTTGCACCGCTCGCGCCAGACCCATCAGCAGCATTGCGCACGATTCGCGCTCTTAATGATGAGGCATTCGATGTTATTCATCTACACGAACCCATCGTCCCTGGTCCTACGGTCACGAGCTTGTTGTTGCGGCTCGCGCCGACGGTGGGAACATTTCATGCCGCTGGCGATTCGTCGTCGTATCGGGTGCTCAACAAAACCGCGCGTTGGGCGGCCAACCACTTGAGTGCGCGTGTTGCGGTGTCTGAAGCCGCGAAGGAGCTCGCATCGAGGTATCTCGATGGCGACTATCAGGTGCTGTTCAATGGCATTGAAACTTCTCGCTATTTAAAGATTGGTGCGCAACGCGAGAATCAACCAACTATTTTTTTCTGTGGGCGTTTTGAGCCACGCAAAGGACTTGAGGTGTTACTTGGTGCGATGAAGCACTTGCCGCACAACTTTGTACTGTGGATAGCCGCAGATGGTCCTGGCATAGACGAGATGCACAAGCTGTATGAAAACGATCATCGCATTTCGTGGCTTGGCCGAATTACCGAAACAGACAAGCTCGATCGGCTATCGCGATGCACTGTGTTTTGCGCGCCATCATTACGCGGTGAATCCTTCGGCATAGTTTTGCTTGAGGCAATGGCTGCAGCAGTTCCACTTGTGACCACCGATATTGATGGGTACCGAAATGTTGCAACGCACGAAGTGAATGCATTGCTCGTTGCTCCGGGCGACGAGGAGCAATTAGCAAATTCGATTACTCGGATCGTTCACGACTCAAATTTGTCGCAGCGTTTGGTGGCTGGTGGCCTCAAGCGCGCGGAGGATTTTTCGATGCAACGACTTGCTACCGAATACGTAGCAATCTACGAGAGACTCTTGGCGGCTGAAAAGAATAATGAAATCGTGGTGCAACCCAACAAACTTCTTTCGATGTTTGAACATCGCGTGCTCCGCCGACCACAAGTTGGTCAAAATTGATACGAACATTTCAAGACGCGGTATCGCGAGACTGAACTAGACTAAACAACATGAACATTCTTGTTGTATTGATCGTTGTTGCAGCCCTGTTGCTGGCATTGGTACTGCTGTATAACTCGCTCATTGGTCGCCGCAACGAAGTCGACAACGCATGGTCGCAAATTGATGTGCAACTGAAGCGCCGACTTGACCTCATTCCAAACTTGGTCGAAACCGTCAAGGGGTATGCCGCCCACGAAAAGGCGACACTTGACGCTGTGATCCAAGCGCGGAATTCGGCGATCGGTGCCAAGTCTTCGCCGAATGCCCAAGCAGCGGCCGACTCGGCGGTCACCGGGGCACTGCGGCAGTTGTTTGCACTTTCAGAGGCCTACCCAGACCTCAAGGCCAATCAAGGTTTTGTTTCGCTACAAGAAGAACTCTCCAATACCGAGAGTCGCATTGCTTATGCGCGACAGTTTTATGGCGATGCTGTGCTGTCGTACAACACGGCAATACAAAAGTTTCCTGCATCTCTCGTTGCTGGTTCGTTCAAGTTCACACAGCGTGAATATTTTGAGGCCGAAGTTGCTGCGCGCACCACACCCGAAGTTAAGTTTTAGTTAGATCGGAAGTCAAAGTTTTCATGAATGACCTCATCGCGTCGAATAAGCGACGCACATTTTTCTTACTCACCGGATTTATCGTCATCACTGTGTTGGTTGGTATGGCTGTTGGTGTGCTCATCGGCAACGGAGCCACAGGGACGGTTATCGCGCTGGTGTTCTCGGCCGTGTTTGCTTTTGGCTCTTATTGGAAATCAGATTCTGTGGCATTAGCTGTGAGTCGCGCAGTGCCAGCCGACCCTGTTGAGTTTCGTCGCTTGCACAACCTGGTGGAAGGCTTGTGTATTGCAAGCGGATTACCAAAGCCGCGCGTATTTGTGATTCGTGATGATGCGCCTAACGCGTTTGCAACTGGACGAAACCCCAAGCACGCTGCAATCGCTGTGACAACTGGTTTGCTCGAAAAGATGAATCGTGTTGAGTTGGAAGGCGTTGTTGCCCACGAACTCTCACATATCAAGAATTACGACATTTTGGTGAGCACCTTGGCGGTCACGCTGGTTGGCACGATTGCTCTCATCACCGACATCACTATTCGCATGATGTGGTGGAACGGCGGGCGAGTGAGCCGCGGCAATGACCGCCGCGACAGCACCAATCCACTCGCTTTTGTTGGTATTGCCTTGTTGATACTCGCACCGATCTTGGCCAAGATTATGCAGGCTGCTGTCAGTCGAAGGCGCGAAACGTTGGCCGATGTCTCGGCATGCAAAATGACGAGGTATCCGCCAGGGCTTATCTCGGCACTCGAAAAACTTCAGGCCGATAGCACCGTCACTCATTCGGCCAGCATGGCAACGGCTCATATGTGGATTGAACAGCCGATGTCTGGAGTGAATGACGCAGGTCGATTGGGTATATGGCATAAACTTTTCAATACGCATCCCCCATTGGCAGAAAGAATTGCGCTGCTCAGAGAGATCTAACCATGAAAAATCGCACACTGATATTCGGTTCAATCGTTGCAACATCGTTGTTGGCGCTGGCTGCCTGCGGAGGCTCGTCGGGATCATCAAGTTCGACGGAAAGTGCAGTGGTAGAAACAACCGTTGTCACTGAAACCACGATCCCAGAAATTGTCAACCCGTTAACGGGTTTGCCAAATACTGATCCATCTACGCTGACTCGCCCTGCAATGGTTGTAAAAATCGACAACCACCCATCTGCTCGTCCCCAGTTGGGCATCAATCAGGCGGACATTATTTTTGAAGAGAACGTCGAAAAGTTGACTCGACTTGCCGCGGTTTTCCAAAGCGAAGGTTCCGACCCTGTTGGCCCAATTCGTAGCGGTCGCTTTCAAGACATCAACTTGTTGAGCTCGCTCATTAAGCCGTTGTTTGTGTGGAGCGGTGGCAACGAACAGGTATCGGCAGCGATCAAAAAATCTGATCTCGTTGACTTGAGTTACACGGTGGCAAACAAAGACGGTGGCTTTGCTCGCGACAGCGATCGCTCAGCACCACACAACTTGATTGCAGAGACTACAAAGTTGTGGACATTGAGTCCAGAAGGTTCGACGGCGCCACCTGCACAGTTTTCATATCGTTCTGCAAGTGATGCTGCACCAGCAACGGCGAAGCCAACAGCCGGAGTAAAAGTGTCGATGGACGGTGTGAAAGTGCAATGGGATTGGGACGCAACCACCGGAGAATTCTTGCGACTACAAGACAACACGCCAGACGTGGATACTGCTGACGTGCAACTCGCCGTACCCAATGTGATCGTGCTCGAAGTTGAGTACACCAATCAGTACAGCCCGACGTCTAAGACACTTGGTGGCGGCAAAGTATATGTCTTCACTAACGGCTCGTTGATCGAGGGCACTTGGGAACGGACCGATCGCTTGAAACCGTTCTTGCTCAAAGATTCGAGTGGGGCAGTGATCAAACTCACTCCTGGCCAGACCTTCGTTGAGGTGGCCCGTGCAGCAAAAACTGCCGTAGTGCCTGTGGGCACAAACCCTGACGACGTGAAGTTTCTCTAAGAAAACAGTCACAAATAACCGACCGTTTGTGTCGGTAACGGCTTCGGTACGATAGACGTCATGACAAAGAATGCTGCACGCACAACTGGATCAATGCAGGTCAAGCGCGGTTTGGCCGAAATGCTCAAGGGTGGCGTCATCATGGACGTCGTCAACTCTGAACAAGCAAAGATTGCCGAAGATGCAGGTGCGGTAGCGGTGATGGCTCTCGAGCGAGTGCCTGCCGACATTCGTCGTGACGGTGGTGTCGCACGCATGAGCGATCCAGAAATGATTATGGCAATTCAGGCATGTTGCACTATTCCAGTGATGGCCAAAGCACGCATCGGACACTTTGTGGAAGCCCAAATTTTGCAGTCGCTCGGTGTTGACTTTATTGATGAATCAGAAGTGCTCACACCTGCCGACGAAACGCATCACATCGACAAGATGGCATTTGATACGCCGTTTGTTTGTGGTGCAACCAACTTGGGCGAAGCACTCCGTCGGATCAGTGAAGGCGCGGCACTCATTCGTTCTAAGGGTGAGGCTGGTACAGGCAACGTTGTCGAAGCAGTTCGCCACTTGCGCAATATCTTTGGTGACATTCGCAAAATTACTCAAGCCGATTCGGCAGAATTGTTTGATTGGGCAAAAAAACTTGGCGCGCCGCTTCCACTTGTTCAGGAAATTGCTGAGACTGGATTGCTACAAGTTCCGTTGTTTTGCGCAGGCGGTATCGCAACACCAGCCGATGCTGCGTTGGCAATGCAACTCGGCGCTCAGTCAGTGTTCGTTGGTTCCGGAATCTTTAAGAGTGATGATCCGTCACCGCGTGCGAAAGCGATTGTCGAAGCAACAACTCACTTTATGGATGCCGACATTTTGGCAAAAGTAAGTCGCAATCTTGGTGCACCGATGACAGGTATAGGAATGGATCAAATCAACGAGCGTTACGCCGAACGCGGTTGGTAATCAAACTCAACTCATGTGAGTTTGACGCGTTGACAGACTGGTTATAGCTATGAAAGTTGGCATCTTGGCATTGCAAGGTGCATTTGCAGTGCACGAAGAAATGTTGCAGAGCCTCGGCGCTAACACGGTGCAAGTGAGAACACCTCAAGATCTCAATGCGGTGGATGCTCTTGTGATGCCGGGCGGAGAGTCAACAACAATGTCTCACTTGCTCAGCACATCGCAATTGTTTGACCCGATTGCCGAACGGATCGAGGACGCGATGCCAGTATTTGGTACCTGCGCAGGCATGATCCTGTTGGCAAAGAGCATTGCTGATGGGCGGCCAGATCAGCGGTCTTACGGGGCGATTGATATCGATATTCAACGCAACGCCTATGGTCGTCAGGTGGAGAGTTTTGAGACCGACCTAGACGTCGACGGCCTACAAACACCTTTTCATGCAATGTTTATTCGTGCTCCGCAAGTGATTCGTGTTGGGTTAGACGTTGAGGTGCTTTCGACGCATGAGGACAAAGTGGTGCTGGCGCGTCAAGGTTCGGTTATGGTGGCGTCGTTTCATCCAGAACTGACAAGCGATAATCGTATTCATTCATTGTTTTTGCAGGAGGTGTAAAGATGTCCGGCCATTCCAAATGGGCAACGATCAAACACAAAAAGGGCAAAGCCGACAAAGCCCGTGGCAAGACGTTTGCAAAACTTGCACGACAACTCGAAGTCAGCACCCGAGAGGGCGGTGGAGACCCAGCGTCAAACGCATCGTTGCGCACAATTGTGCTTAAAGCAAAAGCGGCTCAGATGACGAACGATGCCATTGATCGTGCGATCAAACGAGGAATGGGCGAGCACTCTGGTGCGGCGTTTGAATCGATTACATACGAGGCTTATGCGCCGGGTGGTGTTGCAATGTTGATTGATGCACTCACCGACAATCGCAATCGCACTGCGTCAGATGTGCGGCTCGCGTTTAGTAAGTCGGGAGGCGCAATGGCAGAGCCTGGCGCCGTCGGCTGGCAGTTTTCACGCAAGGGTGTTGTGCAGATTGATAAATCGGTTGCGGAGGATGAAGTGATGATGGTTGCGCTTGAACATGGGGCAGAAGATGTGGTGGACGACGGCGATACATGGCGCGTGACATGTGATTCACATGCGTTGTACGAACTCAAAGCTTCATTGGAAGGTGCCGGTATGACGGTTGTCAGTGCAGTGTCGACAATGGTTTCGTCTCTTCAGGTTCCAGTCACCGACATCGCCGATGCTAAAGCAATCTTGCGGATCATGGATGATCTAGAAGACAACGATGATGTGCAAGATGTGTACGCTAATTTCGATATGAGCGATGCAATTCTTGAGGAGGCAGCATCATGAGCGTGGCAGTTGGAGAAAAGGCACCGGGGTTCACACTGCTCGGCAGCGGTGGCAAGTCATATTCATTGTCTGACTATGCAGGCAAACCTGTTGTCCTAGTTTTTTATCCTGGCGACAACACCGCAGTGTGCACCAAGCAATTGTGTTCGTACAACAACGAACTAACGCAATTTAATGACATCGGTGCGCAGGTGCTCGGCATTTCGGCCCAAGATGTTGCAAGCCACGATGCATTTTCCGCCAAGCACGGTTTCGGGTTTCCGTTATTGGCCGATACCGAAAAAGAGGTGGCAGGGGCCTATGGAGTGGTTGGACTCTTGGGCATGGTGAGGCGCAGCATTTTTGTGCTGGATGCCCAGGGCGTTGTACGGTACGTACACAGATCTGCGGTCGGACTTACCTTTCGCCCAGTTGACGAATTGGTAACTGCACTGCGTTCGGCCCTCTAAATCCTTACCTAGCAGGTGTTTTGGCACTAGGGTAGAACATATGTTCGCCCAGTCTGAAGCGCTCGTCGTGCTCGGCATCGACCCTGGTCTGACCCGCTGTGGTTACGCAGTGTTGAGAAGTCAATCGCTGCAGCAAACCGACGTGGTTGCGCTTGGTGTGATGACGACTCCAGCAACTGAACAATTGCAGCATCGGTTGTGTGCGTTGCAACTGGATATCGAGAAACTGATCGATGAAACTCAGCCCAATGCGATTGCGGTCGAGCAAGTGTTTTTTCAAAACAACGTGCGTACCGCAATGAGTGTTGGACAAGTGAGTGGGTTGGTACTCGCGATGGCTAGCAGGTTGGGAATTGATGTTGTTCAATACACGCCAAGCCAAGTGAAAAGCGCTGTCACTGGTTCGGGAACTGCCAATAAGTTGCAGGTGCAAAAGATGGTGCAACAGCGTCTTGGTCTTTCGTCATTGCCAGAGCCTGCAGATGCTGCCGACGCTGCTGCGATTGCGCTGTGTCACCTGGCAGTCGCGCCGTTACGAAGTAACATTCTGCGCTCCAAAAATGCGGTAGGTGCAAAATGATTGGATCGTTGCGTGGGGTAGTGATTGAGCGCAATCAAGACTCAAGTGTGTTACTGGAGGTTGGCGGAGTTGGCTATCTCATCCATGTCACACCCCGCGCGCTTGGTGAGCTCGAGCCGACATCGCAGGCTTTTGTCTATGTGCATCAACACATTCGTGAAGATGCTCAGACGCTGTACGGTTTTTTGGACAGAGACGAACGCCGCACCTTCGAGATCCTGATCGCAACACACGGGGTTGGTCCAAACATGGCGATGTCAATACTTGCCACTCACACGCCGCGTGCATTGATCGACATTGTTGCCACCAACGATCACGGAGCATTGACCCTGGTGTCGGGAGTTGGTCGCAAAACCGCCGAACGACTGCTGATCGAGTTGAAAGGCCGAATGAATCTGCCCGTTATGGATACGCCCCAAGGAGAGCAAGCACATGGTCATCGTGCAGTGACCGATGTGCGTGAAGCATTGACTGGGCTAGGGTATTCAAACGAAGAGATTCGTGATGTACTGCGAGAGTTGTCCGCCACCGACACTGCCGAAAACTTGTTGCGCCAGGCCCTCAACGCATTGGGGGTGAAGCGTGCGTGAAGAATTTGTAGACCCGCATAAGCGCTCGCAAGACGAAAGTGACGACGGCGAGATGTTGGATGAAGTCGGGCTGCGACCACGCTCCTTGGCTGATTTTGTCGGTCAGCGTGAACTCAAAGAGCACCTCAGCATTGTGCTTGAAGCCGCAAGACGCCGCGGTCAGGCAGCAGATCATCTGTTGTTCGCTGGTCCGCCTGGGCTTGGCAAAACCACACTTGCCGGAATTGTTGCAACCGAAATGTCTGCGCACCTGCATGTCACTTCGGGTCCAGCACTTGAGCGTGCCGGAGATCTGGCTGCAATCTTGACCAAACTCGAAGACAACGACGTTTTGTTCATTGACGAGATTCACCGTTTGTCGCGCACTGTTGAAGAAATCTTGTATCCGGCAATGGAAGATTTTCAGATCGACATAGTCGTAGGTAAAGGTCCGTCTGCTTCGTCGATTCGCCTGACATTGCCCAAGTTCACGTTGATCGGAGCAACGACTCGCACTGGCATGATCACCGGACCACTACGTGATCGGTTTGGACTTGTAGCCCGACTCGATTATTACGACAACAACGAGTTGCAATCAATCATCAGTCGTGCGGCAGGTATTTTGCAGGTCGATATTGATGGTCAGGGTGCCGCTGAAATTGCTCGGCGCTCACGCGGAACACCGCGCATTGCTAATCGGTTGTTGCGACGTGTACGCGATTTTGCCGAAGTTCGTGGTGACGGCACGGTTGACAAGACGTCTGCAAATGAAGCCTTAAGTGTGTTTGGCGTAGACGAACTTGGGCTCGACAAAGTCGATCGCGCGGTACTGAGTGCAATCTGTGTTCAATTTGGTGGCGGACCAGTCGGGTTGTCAACTCTTGCAATCAGCGTGAGCGAGCAAACTGAAACTATTGAAGATGTGTACGAACCATTTTTGATTCAACAGGGGATGATTGCGCGCACCCCGCGAGGTCGTGTAGCAATGCCGCTTGCCTATGCACACCTTGGTTTGCAGACACCTGCACAACATCCAGATCTTTTCGCCTAAGTTTCTTTAGTCGCTATGCATCTATCGGATATTGATTACGACTTGCCGCAGCACCTCATTGCTCAGCACCCGATAGAACCGCGTGATGCTGCGCGGTTGCTCGTCGATATTGATTCAAACGATCCCAATAGCGAACCAGAGCATCGACATGTTTCTGACTTTGTCGAATTTGTGAGACCAGGCGATGTTGTGGTGGTCAATCACACGCGGGTGATGCCCGCTCGTGTGATCTTGCATCGAGCAAGCGGTGGCATCGTTGAGGCATTGCTGCTGGAGGAAAAAGCTGTGAACGCTGCAGTGTGGGAAACGTTGTTGCGACCAGGCGGCAAGTTGAAAGTGGGAGAGATTCTGTATTCGTCGGACGACGCAGAATTTTTGCAAGTTGGTGAGCGCACCCAGGCTGGCGACACGTTTTTGGTGCGATTGATGGGCAGCGATGCTCAGGGTTTGCTCGCAAAACACGGCAGCATGCCGTTGCCGCCGTACATCACCGAGGTGTTGCATGATGCAGAGCGCTATCAAACGGTGTTTGCACACGACCAAAAGTCTTCAGCAGCACCAACGGCAGGATTGCACTTCACACCAGAACTTTTGCAGCGCATCCGTGATGTCGGTGTAGCCATCTGTGAGGTGGAGTTAGTTGTTGGCCTCGACACATTTAAGCCAATTTCAGTGGATAACCCGCTTGAGCATCTCATTCACACCGAGTCATACCGAGTTCCACAATCGACAGTGGACGCATGTAATGAAGCACATTTGCGTGGAGCACGAGTGATCGCAATCGGCACAACGGCTACACGAGCGCTCGAGAGTGCTGCAAAGTTTGGACAATTGGAAGGCCGAACCAACCTGTTCATCACGCCGGGATTCGAGTGGAAAGTGGTTGACATGATGATGACCAATTTTCACATGCCTCGCACGACACTGCTGCTGATGATTGAGTCCTTTGTTGGCACTCGATGGCGCAAAATCTACGAAGAGGCAATTGCTCGCGAATATCGGATGCTTTCATTCGGTGATGCAATGCTGCTTGCCCGTCGAACTTATTAGCAACATGCGGGCTAATGCGTGCCACTACCGTGTAGACAATGTTTCCGGTTCACTTCACCACAGATGCTGTTGATGGCAGCGCACGTGCAGGAACTGCCGTAACCCACAGAGGCTCGTACACCACACCATGTTTTATGCCGGTGGGTACTCGTGGCGCGATCAAGTATTTGAGCGCTGCCGACTACGAAGACTTAGGCGCACAGATCGTGCTTGGCAACACCTACCACCTGATGTTGCGCCCAGGCGCAGAGACTGTCAGCGCATTAGGTGGCCTTGGTGCATTTGCCGGATGGAAAGGTTTGACGCTGACCGACTCTGGAGGTTTTCAAGTGTTCTCGCTGAATCCCGATGTTGATGACGACGGTGTCACGTTTAAGTCGACATACGACGGTTCGCGTCACCGCTACACGCCAGAGTCGGCAGTGCACACGCAACAATTACTCGGTGCCGATATTCAAATGGTGCTCGATGTCTGTCCGCCACTTCCTTCGCCTGCACCTGTGGTGCGCCTCGCTCTCGAACGCACGTCATCGTGGGCGAAGCGCGCCGTTGTAACTCACACGCGCACTGATCAGTCGCTGTTTGGAATTGTGCAGGGCGGCATTGATGTTCACTTGCGTGCAGAGAGCGCAGCACGCACTGCAGAACTCAACTTTGATGGATACGGCATCGGAGGATTGTCGGTTGGCGAGTCGCGCGAGGAGATGCTGCCTGCACTGGAAGCCGCGCTCGCACATCTGCCGCTCAATCGACCGCGGTACCTGATGGGCGTAGGGGATCCTGCGTCTTTAGTCGAGGCAGTGCGCTTGGGTGTCGATCAGTTTGATTGTGTTTTGCAAACTCGGCTTGGCAGGCATGGAACAGCACTTACATCGGCGGGTCGTGTCAACTTGAAGCGCTCAGAGTTCACATTGAATAGCGAGCCAATCGATTCGAACTGTTCGTGTTCGGTATGTGCTCGCCATACGCGCGGTTACATCAGGCATCTCTTTCAAGTGGGTGAGCCCACAGCATCGCGTTTGGTGTCGATTCACAACATTGCATGGACGCTTCTGCTGATGGATCGGATGCGCAATGCAATTATTGCTGGGCGTTTTGAAGCACTACGGCAAGAGATTTTGGCTGTCTGGGGCACTGCGGCTTAGCTCGTTGGAGCGATAGAGTTACGACTTATGTTCATCAGTCTTTTTGCCACAATTGGCGCTGCAACAACCGAAACCAAATCGAGTGGTGGCATCTTGTCGATCCTTCCGCTCATTTTGATATTTGGTGCGATGTACTTTCTCTTGCTTCGCCCGCAACGCAAGCGCCAGAAAGAAACGCGCAGTTTACAAAGCGCACTTCAAGAGGGCGACGAAGTCATTTTGGCATCTGGCATCTACGGTTTTATTTCTGCCATCGAAGATGGTTATGTCTGGCTTGATATTGCAGAGAAGGTAGAGATTCGCGTGGCTCGCAGCGCTATCGCGACGAAGGTGTCAACACCAAGCTCAAACGATCAGTATTCATCCGACAAGAACGACAAGAAGTAGGTCGTCTCCGCGCAGTCGTTTGCGGTTTAACTCTTTATGGCACGTCGTCTCTATCTTTCCCTCATCGGCATTGTGGTGCTGGTGGGTTTGCTGTTGGCTGGCAATCTCTTTGCTGGCAATGTGCCAGCTCTCGGGCTCGACTTGCAAGGTGGAGCATCGGTCACGTTGCAGCCAGAGGGTGACTTCACACCTAGCGCACTTGCTCAAGCGATCGACATTATTAGCCAGCGCGTCAACGCACTGGGGGTTTCAGAACCTGAAATCACTCGCCAGGGTGACAACGTAGTTGTCAACTTGCCCGGAGTAAATGATCAACAAAAAGCACTCGACATCATTGGTCGACAGGGGGAGTTGTTGTTGCGACCAGTGTTGCAAGCAGGCACTCTCAACACCGACACCTCTACAACTATTCCAGGTACAGATACGTCGGTAGTAGATACGTCGGTAGTAGATACGTCGGTAGTAGATACGTCGGTAGTAGATACGACCATCGCGGAAACAGAAGGTGGTCCTGGCAGCGTGCGCAGCAGGGGCGCAGCAACAACAATTCCTGCAAGCACCGACACAACCGTGCCAGCATCGTCTGACTCAACTCTGCCAGCAGCAGCAGAATCAAACATTTCGATTTCCGAAGACACCACCGACCCAAATGCCAATGCGGTGTTGCTCGGTCAAAACGGCGAGGCATATCTTGTTGGTCCGGCTGGGGCAACTGGCAAAGTGTTTACCAACAACGCACAGGCAGTTATCAACAATGGCAACTGGACGGTCACTGTTGAATTACGAAAAGGCGCAGAAGGCGAAAACCTGTGGAATGCATTGACGACAAAATGTTTCAATCGCGATGCAACATGCCCTACGGCACGCATTGCTATTGCATTGGACGGCACAGTGATTTCGGCGCCGACAGTGCAAGAAGCGGTGTTTACGGGTGGCAATGTGCAGATCAGTGGAGACTTCTCGCAATCTGAAGCTCGCGACCTCGCCAAGATTCTCGAGTTCGGTGCGGTTCCCGTCAAGTTCAAGGTTGCAACAGTGCAAACCGTTTCTCCAACTCTTGGCAAAGACTCATTGCGTGCAGCAATCATCTCTGGTCTTATCGGTGTGCTCTTGGTAATGGCATTCTTCTTCGTGTATTACCGCATGCTGACCATCGTCGTGATCGGTGGACTTATGGTGTCTGGCGCGCTGATGTGGAGCATCATTGCATTTATCTCACGCTCAAATGGCCTTGCGCTCACCCTTTCTGGAGTGGCCGGCATAATTGTTTCTATTGGCGTAACTGTCGACTCGTACGTCGTGTTCTTCGAACGCATCAAAGACGAACTCCATGCCGGCAAGTCGTTACGCAGTTCGGCGCAACGTAGTTTTTCGCTTGCATGGCGCACAATTTTGGCCGCAG
>JAIOXC010000006.1 GCA_021741795.1 Ilumatobacteraceae bacterium
TGCAGTATTTTCCGCAAGGCTGGTGTGGATCGCGCGAGCGTTCGTGGCGTAACACCGCTTGTTGAGCACGAAGCCGAGCGCGCACTGGTGCTGCGGTTGTTGCAGTTTGACACCGCGTTGTGGGACACGCTCGACAAATACAGCCCCCATAGGTTGTGCACATATTTATATGATTTGGCTAGTGAATTCAGCGCTTTTTATGAACATTGCCCAGTGATGCGCGCAGAAAATGATGAGCAGCGCACGAGCCGCCTTGCATTGTGCGACTTTACGGCGCGCGTGATGTCACAAGGTCTTGCGTTGTTAGGCATCGAGACACCGGAGCAAATGTGACCGCAATTGCAAAGCATTTGTTGCCAGACAACGCTGTTGTTGGGTCTAATGGCGAGTTGAGTATCGGTGGATGTTTGCTCACCGATGTTGCAGCCGAGTTTGGTACGCCAGTGTTTGTGTATGACGAAGAGCATTTGCGTGCTCGTTGCCGCGAAGCGGTTGCAGCTTTTGGTCGTGAACGAGTGGTGTACGCAACGAAGGCATTTTTGTGTACTGCAATGGCGCGCCTTGCACACGATGAAGGTTTGCTGCTCGATGTGGCTACGGGTGGCGAGTTGTTTGTGGCGCTCAATGCCGGAGTGCCGGCTAGCCACTGTGTGATGCACGGCAACAATAAGAGTGTCGAAGAATTGCGAACCGCAATTGAGGCAGGGGTTCGACACATCGTTGTTGACAATTTTGACGAACTCGATCGCCTGGATGCATTGCACGCGCAGGGTTTGCCGGCACCACGCGTGCAGTTGCGTGTTACTCCTGGCGTATATGTGCATACGCACGAATTTGTGTCAACAGGGCAGGACGACTCGAAGTTTGGTTTCAACCTTGGTAATGGAGATGCTCGCAAGGCTGCGCAACGCGCGCGTGATTCTTCGTCGGTGCAACTCGTTGGCATTCATTGTCACATCGGGTCAAATGTGTTTGCTGCCGAAAACTTTACGTTGGCTGCAAAAATCATGGTTGACCTTGCAAACGAACTCGGCGTAGACGAGGTCACGCTTGGCGGTGGACTCGGCGTTGCATATGTCGAGTCAGAAAATGCGCCGACCATTACCGAGTGGGCCGGTCACTTGCACAGCGCAACGGCTCATCTCAATAAAGGCATCACGGTGTTTGTCGAGCCAGGCAGATCGATCGTTGCATCTGCTGCTGTCACGTTGTATTCGGTTGGCACTATTAAAAACATTCCTGGTGTGCGCACGTATGTTGCAGTCGATGGCGGCATGAGCGACAATCCACGACCGGTGTTGTATGGCAGTGGTTATGAAGCATTTTTGCCAGCACGAGCCAATGCCAATCGCACTGAAGTTGTGCGACTTGTTGGCAAGCACTGCGAGAGCGGCGATGTGTTGATCAATGAGGCACTTGTGCCTTCCGGCCTTGCTATCGGTGATGTGCTCGCGACTCCGGTAACGGGTGCTTATGGTCATTCGATGGGGTCCAATTACAACAAAGTGACTCGGCCTCCAGTGGTGTTTGTGAGCAACGGCAAAGCCCGTCTTGTTGTACGCCGTGAAACCAATGAGGATCTGACCAGGCTCGATATTCGCTAGAAATCAAGGCCGTAGAGCCAATAGCGTGAAGGCATGGCTGCAATTCAAGTTCGCATCGGAGTAATTGGCCATGGCACAGTTGGTGCTGCATTTGTACGACTCGTGAAGCAACAAGCCTCAGCGATTGCCGCCCGGAGTGGCGTGCAACTTGTGATTGCACGAGTGGCGGTTCGCAACATTGATGCGCACAAAAATTCGCTGGCTGCCGATGTGCTGACAACCGATGCAGAGTTTGTGGTCAACGACCCAACCGTCGACCTTGTCGTTGAAGTGATGGGCGGAATCGATCAGGCCCGCGGCTTGATCTTGAAAGCTTTAGCAAGTGGCAAGCCGGTAGTCACTGCCAACAAGGCGTTGATCGCAACTCATGGTGCCGAACTGTTTGCAGCAGCTGACAATGCTGGCATTGACTTGCTGTTTGAGGCTGCGGTGTGCGGAGGTATTCCACTTATTCGTCCATTGCGCGAAAGTTTGCGCGGCGAACCAATCAGGCGAGTGCTCGGCATCGTTAATGGAACAACAAATTACATTCTCACCAAGATGAGTGAAGACGGCGCGAGTTATGAAGACGCACTAGCCGGCGCACAACAACTTGGTTATGCAGAAAGTGACCCGACAGCCGATGTCGAGGGTCTGGATGCTGCGGCAAAGATTTCGATTATCGCGAGTATTGCGTTTGGCAGCAATGTTGTCGCAAGTGATGTGTACAGCGAAGGCATCACCAAGATCACGGCAGCCGACATCGCAATCGCCAAGCGATTGGGTTATGCAGTCAAGTTGTTGGGCGTTACCGAGTTCGACAAAGCATCTGGTGCGGTGTCGGTGCGCGTGCACCCTGCAATGGTCTCGATGCAGCATCCACTTGCGGCGGTGCGCGAAGCATTTAATGCTGTTGTGGTCGACGGCGAAGCATCGGGTTCGCTCATGTTTTATGGTCGCGGTGCGGGCGGAGACCCAACTGCATCTTCGATACTCGGCGACGTGATCGATGCATCAATCAATCTCAACAAGGGCGCACACGCAACGCTTGGCGTGTTGAGTGCTCCAAAGTTGCAACCAATGTCCGACACATCGTGTGAGTATTTGTTGCCACTCGAAGTTGCCGACAAGCCAGGCGTATTGCACGCAGTTACTGGTGTTTTTGCTCGTCACAATGTGAGCATCCGTGCAGCCGAACAAGACGGCATTGGTCACGGTGCGCGCCTCGTGTTTCTGACGCACAACGCAAATGAGGCTGCAATGCAGGCATGCATCACCGAATTGAAACAACTCGACGTGGTCACGCATGTGGGTGGCCTCCTGCGGGTCATCGCCGACTAAAATATTTTTCGTATGCGTTACATCTCCACACGCGGTCGTGCCCCAGAGTTGGGTTTTTGCGACGCACTTCTTGCGGGACTTGCCACAGACGGCGGTTTGTATGTGCCTCAAACATGGCCAACCGTAAAAGCACCAACCGCTGGTAGTTACGCAGACCGTGCGGCAGCAATCATGCAGCCTTTCATTGGTACCGAGATCGATGCGCCAACCATGGTGCGCCTCAGTCGTGAGGCGTATTCGTCATTTAGGCATCCAGATGTAGTTCCACTGGTGCAAATTGCGCCAGAACATTATTTACTCGAGCTGTTTCACGGTCCAACACTTGCGTTTAAAGATGTGGCGTTGCAATTGATTGGCAGATTGTTCGATCATGTACTGAGCCAACGCAACGAGCGAGTGATGATCGTTGGTGCAACCAGTGGCGACACTGGAAGCGCAGCAATTGATGGCGTCAAGTCGTGCAACAACGTCGACATTGTGATTTTGTATCCGCGTGGTCGGGTGAGTGATGTGCAACGTAGGCAAATGACCACAGTCAACGCACCAAATGTGCACACCGTTGCCATCGACGGAACGTTTGATGATTGCCAAGATTTAGTCAAGGCCATGTTTAATGACGCGCCATTTCGTGAGGCCAACAATTTGTCGGCAGTTAACTCCATCAACTGGGCGCGTGTCATGGCCCAAACCGTCTATTACTTCACTGCGCTCCAAGCGCTAGGCCGCAGCGCATCGTTTAGCGTGCCTACCGGCAACTTTGGAAACGTGCTTGCTGGCTGGATTGCAAAACAGATGGGTGCACCGATCGAAAAACTGATTGTTGGATCAAACAGCAACGATATTCTCACCCGATTCTTTGATACGCATGCGATGCAAATGACATCTGTTGTGCCAACACTGAGCCCAAGCATGGACATTCAGGTCTCGTCCAACTTTGAGCGTTTGTTGTTCGAGATGAACGATCGCGATGGAGGAGCAACTGCGCAACAACTCGACGCGTTTCGTGCACAAGGCAAGATGTCGGTTGAGCCAGATCAATACGCATCGTGGATCGCTCCGATGTTTCGTGCGCACCGAATTGATGATGCCAAAACGTTGTCGGTGATGAAGCGCATGCACCACGATCACGGCATGTTTGTCGATCCGCACACTGCAGTTGGCATTGCATCAGCAGAGCACTGCGCCGAGCCTGGTGTGCCCACAATTACTTTGGCAACCGCGCATCCCGCCAAGTTTCCTGATGCGGTCAAATTGGCAACTGGGGTACAGCCACCGTTGCCAGAGCACCTGTCAGACCTGATGGAAAGAGCCGAGCAAATTATTGATCTGCCTAATGATTTGCAGGCTGTCGAGGCTTTTGTTGCCGCACGCCAGCGTGGCTAACAAGCCCATTAATGAGCCACTTCAACACTTCAACACTGCATGTTGTGAATAGCGAGCGATTGGGGCTACTCTGAATATGGCTCGGATTCCCGAGTGAAGCCCCCGCAAACCTGCGACGTTGATTTTCGCGTGACGCATCTGCGGTCAGATGGGCAACTCACATTTGTGTGAACGCCCTTGAAAGTAGGACCAATGGCCAGTGGAGCCCTTGAAAAAACCGCATTAGAAGCCAAAGACCGCGAGCAACTGACAGCAATTGCGTCAGCACTCGGCGTCAAGTCGGCATCGCGTGCAAAAAAGTCAGAACTCATCGACATGATCCTTGAGCAAACAAAGCCAGCAGCACCGACACCGGTTGATGCCAAGCCAACATCGCGAGTTGCTGCAAAGACTGCAGCCCCAGCCGCAGCACAAGCAGCTCTTGGTGCAGACGGCGAGCCTCTTGCCGATTGGGAAATTGAATTGGCAGAACACGAGGGCACTCCAGTTGCGCCCGATGCACGTCGTGCAAGCGAGCGTCAGGCTGGCTCCGATCGAAATAGTGAACGTGGTCCAAATCGCAATAATGACCGCAATCAAGATCGCGGACCGAACCGCAACCAGGGCAATGATCGCGGACAAGATCGCCAAAATAGTTTTCAGCAAAACGGAGCCGAGGGTGGTCCAAACCGCAATCGCAACCGCAATCGTCGACGACGTGGAAAAGGTCCACGCGATGAAGGTCCACAGGGCAACGATCGCTACGAGTCGTTCGAGCAAGAGGTAAGCAACGAGCCGATTTCGACCGAGCCAGTATTGGTTTCTGGTTATCTCGATCTGCGCGACGAGGGCTACGGCTTCTTGCGCGTCAATGGATATCTGGCAAGCGCAGGCGATGCATATGTGGCTGTTCGTTTGACCCGTCAATACGGTCTGCGCAAGGGCGATCACGTCACAGGAATGTGCAAGCCAGCCGGGCGCAATGAAAAGAACCCAGCAATGCTTGATGTTGCAACGATCAATGGTGTTGCAGCAGACAAGGTCAAGGCACGCCCTCGTTTCGAAGACCTGACTGCATTGTTTCCAGACTCCAAACTTGGTCTCGAAAACTCTGCGGATCCAAACAACATGACCGCACGCATCATTGACTTGATTTCGCCAATCGGCAAAGGTCAACGTGGAATGATCGTGTCGCCTCCAAAGGCCGGTAAAACGACGATCATGAAAACGATCGCGACGTCGATCGAGCGCAATCACCCAGAAGTGAAATTGATTGTGTTGTTGATCGATGAGCGTCCCGAAGAAGTGACCGACATGAAACGCACGGTGAAAGGCGAAGTTATTGCTTCAACTTTCGATCGTCCGTCCGAAGAGCACACTCAGGTTGCCGAGCTCGTGCTTGAAAAAGCAAAGCGCATGGTCGAGATGGGCGAAGACGTCGTCATTATTCTCGACGGCATTACTCGTTTGTCTCGTGCCTACAACTTGTCGGCTCCTGCAACTGGGCGCATCATGTCCGGTGGTATCGACGCAGGTGCTTTGTATCCACCAAAGAAATTCTTTGGTTCGGCTCGCAACGTTGAAGAAGGTGGCAGTCTCACGATCCTTGCAACAGCATTGGTCGAGACAAACAGCCGCATGGACGATGCAATTTTCGAAGAGTTCAAGGGCACGGGCAACATGGAGCTTCGTCTCGATCGCAAGATCTCGGAGCGCCGTATTTACCCAGCCATTGACGTTGATGCATCATCAACTCGACACGAAGAGTTGTTGTTTGATCGCAAGCAACTTCAGATGGTGTGGAAACTGCGCCGAGTGTTGAGCGGTTTGGCCGAGGGTGGCAACGCTGCTCCTGGTCTCGAGTTGTTGATCGACCGATTGAAGACATTTAAGAACAACGATGAGTTCTTGTCCGAAATCGCCAAGCAACCAAACGCCTAAATCAGCAACACGTCATTGGCTTTTCTCGCATGAGTGAGAACAACAATCAGAAAAGTCGTGTGGCGCAGCTTGCTCTGCGTAGTGCAATGTCAAGCATTGGTGCTGTCGAGCAGCCAGAGTTTGTCGAGTTTGCTCTTGGTGCAGGTGCCGTAAGCGCAAACCATGCTTGGGTTGCGGTGCTCGAACAATGTGAGCGCTCGCTTGGCCCGGTGCTGTTGTGGGCGCAAAAATTTGATGCCACGTCTCTCGACATCTTTGTTACATCTGATGCGGGTCTTGTGTCGCGGCGCGCACAGTTGTTTGATCGAGACATTCGTGTGTGGCTCGTGGCAGATAAGAAGGTAACGATTACAGAACCGGCAGTGGTGTTGGCAACATCGCAGGTGCCACAATCACATGAACAATTTGCTTCGATTATTGGCGAGTCTGGTGCCGATATTGTTCGCGAACACGGTGTGTTGAGCGGCGAAGTGATGGGACTTGAAGTGTGCAGAGTTGTTGTTGACGAAAATGACAACACTCCTCGTCTCGAGATTGGTGTTGGCGCTCACGACCGCGAGACATTCCAGATGTTGCATGGCAAAGTTGCCACACTCGAGTCGTTGGTCAAGGTTGTCAACATTGTGAGAGGGCATCGTCAAAGCGGAGCAGAGCATCACCCACTCAACAGGCTTGCTGCCGAACGTTTGCTCAGGCATCGTGTGATCGTTGAGCCGCAATTGGTCGGTGCTTCGTCGCTACAAGCAACCGAGCCACCAGTGCAACGTCTCAATGTCAAGGATGCGGTGCCTTGTTGTGCAGTAGGCAAGACCGAGGACGGTGCGCAGATTGTTGTTGTGTGCACGGCATCGGTTGATGTAGATGTTGTTTCATTTGCGGCTGATGCGCGTGCTCGTATTGCACCCGATGCACAACTTGTGATCGCAACCCACACCAACAACGTCACGCCATCGTTGGCAAAGTTGGCAAAATCACTGCGTATTCCTGCACGTTTCGTTGAAGTCGCACCTGTTGTTCGCTAAAAAAGTCGTAGCCTAAGAGGCGTGTTAGACAGACTCGTTCAGATTGATGCCGATTACAGGGCACTTGAAGAGAGTTTGGCTAGCCAAGAAGTGTTGAGCGATCAAGCAAAATTGCGTGATGCTTCGCGTCGCTACAAGCAGCAAACACCGCTGGTGTTGTGCATCCGCGAGTATCTCGACACCGAAGGCAACACCGAGGCCGCACGCGAGTTGCTGGCCGATGCCGACGGTGCAGAGCGTGAGCAACTGCAAGCCGAGATCGATGCTGGTGTAATCAAATTGTCAGAGTTGGAAGAACGTCTCAAAGTGTTGTTGCTGCCATCCGATCCGAATGATGGCAAAAACATCATTATCGAAATTCGTGGCGCGGAAGGCGGCGAAGAAGCAAACCTCTTTGCAGGCGACTTATTTGAAATGTACGCCGCATATGCAGCAAGGCAGGGTTGGGCATGGGAAGTGTTGTCGCGCGACAACTCGCCAATGGGCGGCATCAACCAGATCACTGTGTCGGCCAAGGGCGACACAGTGTGGACAAAGTTGCGCTTCGAGGGCGGGCCACACCGAGTGCAACGCGTGCCAGTCACCGAAGCACAAGGCCGCATTCACACTTCGTCTGCAACCGTGATGGTGTTGCCCGAAGCAGAAGAAGTCGACGTCGAGATCGACGAAAAAGATTTACATATTGACGTCTATCGCGCAAGCGGCCCTGGTGGTCAGGGTGTCAACACCACCGACTCTGCGGTGCGCATCACGCACAAACCATCTGGTTTGGTTGTTGCAATGCAAGACGAGCGCAGCCAGTTGCAAAACCGATTGCGAGCAATGACTGTTTTGCGTTCGCGCTTGCTCAAGTTGCGCGAAGACGAGCAAGCCGAAAAGATGTCGGCACAGCGCAAAGCCCAGGTTGGCAAGGGCGGGCGAGGCGAAAAGATTCGCACCTATAACTTCAAAGAAAACCGCATCACCGACCATCGCATCGGCTTTACCTTGTACCAATTGCAAGATGTGTTGATGGGCAATCTTGATCCAGTGATCGACGCGCTCACCGCGCAGTTCGAGATCGAACAGTTGGCTGGCGCTTCCGTCGAAGTTCACTAAACGAGTAGACCTCAGTGGCCGACACAACTGACAACGTTTCGTGGCGCGAGATGCTTGCGTCAACAACACAGCAGGTGGACAATGCTCAAGAGGCGCGGTGGTTGTGCGAGCACGCGAGCGGCATGGATGCTGCCGAGTTTTCTGCAGAACAAGATCAGTTAGTGACAGTGGCGTGCGCAAAAAGTTTGCAGGCAATGGTGCAAGATCGACTGAGTGGAATGCCGTTGCAATATGTGATGAAGCGCTGGGCCTTTCGGCACCTCGACATCATGGTTGACAAGCGTGTGTTGATTCCTCGTCCAGAGACCGAGCAGGTGGTGCAGGTTGCACTTGATATTGCACGAACCCGGTCGAGCAAAACTCCTTTGCAGGTTGTCGATCTGGGCACTGGCAGTGGCGTGATTGGTCTATCGATGGCTTTTGAGCTTGGCGTCGATGCCGCGCATGTGTGGCTCACCGATGCGTCGGTTGATGCACTCGATGTTGCTCGCGCAAACATGATTGGTATTGGCAGGGCAGCAGCAAACGTGCGCATTGCTCATGGCAGTTGGTGGAATGCGTTGGCTCAAGACTTGGCTGGAATGATCGATATTGCTATTTGTAATCCGCCATACATCGCCCATGCTTCATACGAAGTTGCACCAGACGTTCATATGTATGAGCCGCACTCGGCTTTGTATGCGCACGACAATGGGCTCGCAGATCTGCGCACAGTGATTGAAGGCGCATCTGTGTGGCTAAAGCAATCGGGTTGGCTGGTGCTCGAGATCGGGTATCAACAAGGTGCAGATGTGCTCGCAATGATGACCGCATCTGGCTTCGTTGACGCAGAGATCAAACAAGATTTGTCTGGCCGCGACCGCATTGCGGTCGGACAATTATCTGGCTAATGCCCGCTATTTTGCGAGGTGTCGCTGCAAAAATTGAATTTGGTGCAGTAACAGATTCTCTGCAACCACTTCTTGTGGTGTCATGTGTGTAACTCCACTGAGGGCAAGCAACTCGTGCACTTTGCCGTGATGGAGTAGCGCAGTTGAAAACTGCAGTGTGTGCGCTGCAAGTACGTTGTCGTCGGCAAGTCCGTGAATAAGTAGTAGTGGACGCTCCAGCAAATGTGCGTGAGCAACAAGTGAAGTTGATTCGTAATCGGCAGCATGCGTGTGCGGGTTGCCCATGTAACGCTCGGTGTAGTGAGTGTCGTACAGATCCCATTTGGTGACAGGTGCACCGGCAACTGCGGCATGAAACATGTCGGGGGCACGAAGCACCGCAAGTGCAGCCAAGTAGCCACCAAAACTCCATCCACGAATACCTACTCGTGTTGTGTCGGCGCACGGTACCAATGTTGGAAGTGCGCGTAGCACTTCAATTTGATCATCAAGGATCTTGGTGGCGAGGTCATGGTGCACGTCGCGTTCCCACTGCGTGCCACGCCCCGGTGTGCCACGTCCGTCGGCAATAACAACGCAAAAGCCTTGATTGGCAAACCATTGCGAAGCGAAATATGCGCTAGATGCGCAGACCACTCGCTGCGCGTGTGGCCCACCATATGGGTCGAACAAAATAGGCAATGGTGAGCCGTCGTGATTGTTGGGCAGCACAATTGCTGTAGCAATTCTGTTTGCACCAACACGGTGCAGTGTCACATTTGGTGTGAGCAGGCATGTCTCGGCATTGTTTGCAATCAGATGTTTGCCGTTCACGCGTGTGGTGGTGCGCACTTCATTCAATGTCGCGCTGCGAATAACTACTGTGTCGCCACCAACTGCAGCAGTGTGCACGCCAGTGTCGATGGAGAGCCAACTGACTTTCAAATCAGTGAGGTTGCACTGCATCACGTGCAGCACTGTTGGATCCGCAATTGGGTTTGCTCCAAAAAAGATTGCAGTAGGCGTTGTTGCGATGATGTTTCGCACTTGTATTTCACTGCTGGTTACAACATGATCGTCAATGGTGAGCGCCCTCACGCCATTGCGTTCGCAGCACATCGCGAGTCGACCATCTTCAAGCAGTGCCGGGCTTCCGGCCACTAGATCAATCCAGTGTTCATCGGTTTCGGTGCGAATCGTGCTTAATGCGCCCGTGCTTGTGTGTACTGCACAAACCTCAAGCCTTGTTTGCTCACGATTTTGCAGAGCAATGATTAATCCGTTGGTTGTCCATTGAACAAGGGTGAGGTATTCAAGTTGCGATTGCTGCCACTGCACATCTACGCGCGAAGAGTTGTTGTCTGCGTTGATGCTGAAAATGTGCAACGAAACATTGGCATTGTTGGTGCCAGCAAATGGGTAGCGGTGGGGTCGTGGTTGGGTCATCGGGTTGGCCGGATCACCAATCCATGTCATGGCAACGGGCGAGTTATCTACCCGACACGCCGCTATTGCAGTGCTGTCCGGAGACCACCAATAACCGCGCTGTCGGCCCATCTCTTCTGCGGCAACAAACTCGGCTTGACCCCAAGTGATGTCGTTATTGGGTGCAGTCTCTGCTGCGACAATGATTTCTGTACCGGTCAAGTCACAGACACACAATTTTCCATCGCGCACGTAAGCAATGTGTTTTCCATTTGGACTCAGTCGCGGATCAAAAATCGCTTCAGATGTGTTGATCTGTTGAGTAATAGCAGTGGCAAGGTTGGTAACAAAGAGCTTTCCTGCAACGCAATATGCAGCATTGAATACCTGATCGTCGCATGAGTATCCAACGATTCCCGATGCACCTTCGCGGGCGCGTTCGCGTCGCGCTTGCTCGGCCGACGTATCCAATGTTGGGTCGGTATTACTTGAGTGTTGCGCGTGCATGTCGGCAACACAGGTTTCCGTCGACGTGGCTACGTCTAATACATACAGAGAGTTGACCGAATCTGATCCACCGAGCGACCTGCAAAAAACTACGCGTGCGCCATCGGGCGATACAACGATGTTGCGCGGTTCGCCAACGGTGAGTCGCTGTGTGCGAGCAAACTGTCGCGGAAATGTATCAGTGACTGTTTTAGACACTGATTGCGCCGGTTTCGTCGAGCGTGACGGTTTTTCCAACCCACTCGTTTTCACACATGTCCGTGCCAAGTTGTGTATTGTCGCTCGTTGCCCATGCTCTGCGACCATCGGCCAGAAGTACTGATGCGCGCACTTTCTCGGCAGCGCCATCACGATCGTGCATCACGCTGTATGCCTCGACAGTCGCTGGTCCTTGAGCATCAATAGCGGTTGCAACTTCTCGTCGGGGTAGCGAGTCGACTTCGCTCTGTGGCGACTCATGCCTAAAGCCGTGAAGGGGCGGTGTTGTGGCATACACACCAAACGCATGCTTGGTTGCATAGCCACCATTGGCCCACACCAGACCAGTTTCTTGTGGTTTTTCGCGCAGCGTTGTCATCGTGGTGGCAATCGCATGCATCACATAGTTATTAAATGGTCCGCCAGCAAACGAGAGTCCGCCTGTGCAGGTGAGTTGTCTATCGAGCGAAACACCAAGTGATTCCGCGCCAAGTTGCACAGCAGATGGGAAGCATGAATAGAGATCAAGATTCTCAATTTCATCAATTGACTTTTCGGCAAGCGCCAGCACGCGTTGACCACCTATGCGTATCGCGGGTGTGTCAGTAAATGAATAGCGATGCGAAACAAAGTTGTGTTCGTGACAGTCGGTTCCGGCATGCAGGAAGATCCACTTATCGCGAGCAATGCCCAGAGCTTCAGCACGCTCGACAGAGCACATCACCAGTGCTGCTGCCATGTCGACATCGTTGTTTGAATTCATCAACTTTGTGTATGGAAAACCGATCATTCGGTTGTCTTGCGTCGGTGTACGAATGGCTTCTGCAGTGTATTTCTGTTGAATCCACGCATGAGGGTTTGTTGCTGCAACATCGCTAAAGCGCGCCCACAATTCGCTGATGTACTTTTGGTGATCTGCGACTGTTCGCTTGTCGCGGTAACGCAATGCAGTTTCAAACATTGGGTAGATCTCGATTGGCAGCATGATTTTGTGAGCCAATTCAATTTCGTGGTTCATCACCAAATCTTCGCCGAGAGCAGTCGGTGCTTGTAGCTCTTGACCTTCTTTTAGCTCCATCCATGGCAATGTCATTTGTGCGGCACGAGCCCGACGCCGAGATCTAAATGATTCTCCACCTGTGAGCACGATCATCTGCGCGCCATTGTCGCGTATCTGCAGTGCAGCGCAATTGACCAAGTATTGGGGCATATTGCCACCATGGGGTGTGAGTCCATATTCGTTGGCACTGATTTCGAGTATGGATGCAATATCGCGAGCGGGGTTGGTGTTTCGAGTTGACAGCGAGCGAACTACGCGTAGGGCATCAATTGTCGTGGCGTTCTTTGTGCCTGTGTTTTGTATTCCTGCGTCGGCAAATGCTTCACGCACTGCTTGAGACATCAATTCGATTGGGCCTGCAGCGCTCTCGAGATTGTCTATATGTTGTGCGACCTGTGCTTGACCCACAAGGATCGGGGTGCGTGGGTCGATCTTGTTTTGGCCAGATGTCACTTGGTCAACTGTATATATGTAGAGAAATAAGCAAAGTATTGGTTGGGTTGCTCGTGATCTAGGATCGTGCGCAGTGAATAGCCCACAGATACGCACGATTGCAATCGGTTCTGACCATGCGGGTTTCGAACTCAAGGCACACCTTGTTGAGGTTTTGACCAAGGCTGGTCACAAAGTTGACGACCACGGCACACACTCCACTGACTCAGTTGACTATCCGCCAATTTGTGCAGCCGTAGGCCGCGCAGTGCGAGACGGCAAAGCCGACATGGGCATTGTGTTGGGTGGAAGCGGACAGGGCGAGCAAATTGCTGCGAATAAAGTTCTTGGGGTTCGAGCCGCATTGTGCAATGACATGTACCTTGCAGAAATGGCGCGCTCACATAACAACGCAAACGTGTTGTCAATGGGCGGGCGAGTGGTCACATTTGAACTCGCAGACCAAATATTGCACACATTTCTTACGACACCTTTTGAAGGTGGTCGACACGAACGACGAGTTGCACAATTAACCGAAATCGAAGAACAAGAAGGAAACCGATAATGCCTTGGCCATCTGAAACATCCCGTGATACCGAAACTTTTGGATACATCGACGAGGAGCGCAACCGCCAAAATACCGGTTTGCAATTAATCGCGAGCGAAAACTTCACTTCACCAGACGTGATGGAAGCAACCGGTTCGGTGCTGACAAACAAATATGCAGAGGGTTATCCAACAAAGCGTTACTACGGCGGCAACGCAGTAGTTGACAAGATTGAGGCACTTGCTATCGAACGTGTCAAGAAACTTTTTGGTGCAGATCACGCAAACGTGCAGCCGCACTCTGGCGCAAGCGCCAACATGGCCGTGTACTTGGGACTCTTGAATCCTGGAGACACTGTTTTAGGTTTGAGTCTTGATCACGGTGGTCACCTCACTCATGGTTCGCCAGTCAATGCCAGCGGAATTTTGTATAACTTCAAATCATTTCGTGTTGGAGCCACTGACGAGCGTTTAGATTTTGATCAGATTCGCGAGTTGGCTCTCGAGCATCGACCAAAGATGATTGTTGCTGGAACTACTTCGTATCCACGCCGACTCGAGCCCGAGCCGTTTAAAGCAATTGCCGATGAAGTCGGGGCGTTGATGATGTTTGACATTGCGCATATTGCCGGTCTTGTTGCTGGAGGTGCGCATCCAAACCCAGTTCCGTTTGCTGATGTCGTGACGTTTACAACTCACAAAACATTGCGCGGTCCTCGCGGCGGTTGCATTCTCACTACGTCTGCACATGCAGCAGCCATTGATAAAGCAGTGTTTCCTGGCAGTCAGGGCGGCCCGCTCGAGCACGCAATTGCTGGCAAAGCTGTTGCGTTTCACGAAGCTATGCAACCGAGCTTCAAGGTATACGCCCATCAAATCGTCACTAATGCATCGGCACTTGCAGAAGCACTTGCTCATCAGGGCTTTCGACTTGTCTCTGGTGGCACTGATACCCACATGATGGTTGTCGATTTACAGCCTTTTGACAGCGAATTGACGGGCAAGGAAGCACAGTTGGTTCTCGATCAGGCTGGCATCACGCTCAATAAAAACAACATTCCAAATGACCCACGCAGTCCGTTTGTTACGTCTGGTGTGCGCATCGGTGTTCCGTCGGTAACAACGCAGGGAATGACCCAAACCGAGATGCCATTGATTGCCGAATACATTGCAACAACACTGCGCGGTCGTAACGATCCTGCGATTGTTGCTGAAGTGCGAGCAAAAGTTGCCGCATTGTGCGCCAAGTTTCCGGTGTATCCAACTGTCAAGAAATAATCTGTGATTGATCTCAACGGCTACCTGATTGTTGGAGGGTGTGCCGCTGTAGTGACTGCAGTAACGACCCCAGTCGTAGCAATTGTTGCTCGTAAAAAAGGTTGGATGGCAGAGCCGGATGAACGTCGCTCACATCCGGTTCCGACACCCGACGTCGGTGGTATCGCGTTTTTTATTGGATTGCTCGCGTCGCTCCTACTTGCTTCGCAGATGGATCGTTTTTCTGGGTTGTTTCAAAATAACTCAGAATTAATCGGTGTGCTCATTGCGGCAGTCGCGATTTTCGTTCTCGGAATTTTTGACGACATTCGCGAAGTCTCTGCGCCAATGAAAGTCACTGGGGTAGTGGTCGCAGCACTTGTACTTGTTTATTTTGGCGTCACCATGTTTTTCTTTCGCGTTCCATTTCTTGACGTGTTTATATTGCCCAACGACTGGATTCCATTGTTCACGGTTTTTTGGTTATTAGGAATGACGCAGTCAATCAACTTGATTGATGGGCTCGATGGTCTTGCCGGTGGAATTGTTGCGATCGCTGCAGCATCGTTTTTTGTTTACAGCAAACATCTCGGTGACGTTGGCTTGTTGTCCGAACCAAACATTGGCCCACTGATCGCCATCATCACGCTGGGTATTTGTCTTGGGTTTTTGCCGTTCAATTTCAACCCAGCACGTATCTTCATGGGCGACTCTGGTGCGCTCATGCTTGGCCTCTTGATGGCGGTTTCTACAAGCGTTGTGGGTGGTCGCGCCGATCCGCAGTCTCAAGACTTCAGCGGCCAGACGTACTTCTTTATTGCACCTCTCTTCATTCCGTTATTGATCCTCGGCGTGCCAATTATCGATGTGGTCTTCGCCATCTTTAGGCGCACACTGAGTGGCAAGGGCCTCGCAACAGCCGATCGTGGGCACTTGCACCACCGTTTGATCGCGCTCGGTCACGGACCACGTCGAGCAGTCGTCATTCTGTGGCTTTGGACTGGTCTGTTCTCTGCATTTGCCCTGTACCCAGCGCTCACCAATAAAAACCCCAATCTGTGGCTGGTTTTGCTGGCAGCGGTCTTACTCATTGGTTTCACGATTTTTCACCCTCAACTGGTGCGGCACCGCGAGTCGGTAGCTACCGAATAACTACCTTTTAAGCGCACAATTGCACGAGCAATTTGGTCGCAAGTCCTTATCCCGTCTAGTTTGTACATAGTTTCACAAGCGCCTGGGATGTCTATTGAGATGAAATTTTTAACCAAAAAACTCGTGCCAAAGAAGAAGCCGGCACTCACGGGCTCAAGTGACTCTCTGGGTCGTGGTCCCGAGATGGCGATCAGCGTTTTGGTGTTCACGGTCATTGGTCTTGGCATTGATTCGGCGGTTGGTTCAATGCCGATGTTTACGATTGGTCTTGTGATTTTTTCAGTCGTCGGAAATTTTGCCCGTTTGTATTACACCTATGGCACGCACATTGAAGCACTTGCTGAGCAACGGTTGCAGGGCACCACGAGTCATCAGCAAGAGCGTGTAGCAAAATGAAAAGCGACGACCCGCAGTACACGTCGGTGTTGTCAATGCATGACACCGGCCCTGCGCCCGAGGCCGCGATAGTGCGCGACATCATCAAGCGCGGCATGTATGTTGCGCCAGTAATAGTCGGTGTGAGCGCATTCTTTTGGGGTGCAAATGGCGCATGGTCTGGGGCATATGGCTTGGCCATCGTGTTTGGCAATTTTGCGGTCGCAGCGTGGATGGTTTCGTACACGGCCAAAATCTCGTATGCGCTCATGATGGGGGCAACCCTGTTTGGGTACATCTTCCGCTTGGCCGTGATCGCTGCTGCAGTGTTTTTGGTGCGCAACGCTTCATGGGTCGAGTTAGTTCCTTTGTGCATGACGATTGTCATCGTGCATGTTGGCTTATTGTTCTGGGAAATGCGCTACATTTCTTTGTCGCTTGCTTTCCCCGGCCTCAAGCCAAAACAGATTTCAACCCAAGACCAACTTCTTAACCAGTAACCCACCTAGTCGATCAACAGGATGACCATAGTGTTCTCAACTCAACTCGCAATCAAAGCGTCGGTGCAAGTGCTTCAGAAACTTATGCCGAGTGCTGAAGGTGGTCGTGGCTTTAGTTTCCCGCCGATCAACACAATTCTTCGCTGGAAAGACGTAACGCCAGGCATTAACAAAGTTGTAATCATTTCAATTTTGAGTGCCGTCATTGGCACTGTGTTGTTTTTGGTTGCTTCGTCAAAAGATGCACGCAAAGCGCCAAAGGGATCGCGCAATCTTGCTGAGATCATCGTTGAGTTCATTGAAAAAAACATCATTATGGAAACAATGGGCAAGAGCGGCATGGGTTGGACGCCGTTCTTGTTGACAATGTTTATCTTCATCTACTTGTGCAACCTGCCAGGAATTATTCCGTTTATTCAAATGCCAGCAACAGCACGCATGGGTGTTCCTGCCTTTATGGCGCTGCTCGTGTGGGTTGTGTTTAACGCAACCGGCATTAAGCACCAAGGTCTTTTTGGATACTTCAAAAATGTGTTGTTCCCTCCAGGAGTTCCAAAAGCGCTGTATGTCTTGGTGACACCGATCGAACTCATTTCAACACTTGTTGTTCGTCCCTTTTCGCTCGCAGTTCGTCTTTTCGCCAACATGCTTGCTGGTCACTTGTTGCTCGTCATCTTCGCCTTGCTTACCCAAGCACTTATCCAGGCCGAGACTCAGCGATTCTTCTTAATTCCAATCGGCATTTTGCCATTCGGCCTGCTCATCTTCTTGACGGCCTTCGAGATCTTGGTTGCGTTCCTGCAGGCGTACATCTTCACGGTGCTTACCGCGGTGTACATCGGTGGGGCAGCGCATCCAGAGCACTAAGCAAAAAGATTTAATACCAAGAGTTACCCACATAACAACAAAAACAAATAGGAGATAAAAACATGGAAGCATTAACACGAATTGCACATGTCAGTGCACGCGTGGCTGCAGAGCTCACGCCAGCTGAACTGAAAGCAAACTCGGCAGCACAAATGGCAGGTCTGGCTTACGGCCTCGCCGCGATTGGACCAGGCATTGGAATCGGAATGATTTTCGGTAAGGCCATCGAAGCAATGGCACGTCAGCCGGAGTCGGCAGGCATGGTTCGCACCACAATGTTCTTGGGTGTTGCATTTACCGAAGCTCTCGCACTTATCGGCTTCGTGGCCTTCATTCTGCTCAAGTTCGCCTGACCAATGCGAGTTCACGTAACGACATTGCAGGGTGACCTGGTCGAGGTGCGCGTTTCCTCTGAAGAGGCGACCACCTCTGGCGAGGCAACGACCACGGCCGAGACCACTGGTCCGAACCCAATTTCTCCTGAGGGCAAAGAGCTCATCTGGGGTGCTGGTTCGTTCTTGGTGTTTCTCGTCATCATGCGCGTGTTCCTTTTCCCAAAATTGAAAAAGGGAATGGACGCTCGTTACAACGGTATTCGCGAGGACTTCGAACAAGCAGACGCAACACGTTTGTCAGCAAAAACAGATGTGTCCAAGTATGAAGCAGCTCTTGCCGAGGTTCGCGCCGAAGCAGCTGGACGCGTCGACAAGGCACGACAGACATTGGATCAAGAACGCAGCACAAAGATCGCCGAAGCAAATGCACGTATCGCCTCAAAGCGATCTGCTGCTGATGCCGAGATCAGTGCTGCACGACTGGCAGCCCGCGACCAAGTCGCTGCTGCAGTAGCAACGGTTACATCACGCACTACGCAGCTTGCAGTGGGCAAGTCTCCAGACGCGAGTGTCGTGCAAAAGGCCGTGCAAGAAGCAATGCAGTCAGGAGCACGTTCATAATGAATCGTTTCGTTGCGTTATTGGCAAGCGAAGATCCAACGATCACACACCACTGGTTGTTGCCAGAGACTGCCGAAATCGTTTATGGAGGCTTGGCTTCTGTAATCGTGATCGGTGCGCTGGTGAAATTTGCTGGTCCATCAATCAAGAAGAGTTTCAATGCTCGCACAGAAAAAATTCAGAAAGAACTTGATGATGCTGCCGGTGCAAAAGTCACAGCCGAATCGGATGCCAAAAACATTCGTGCAGCGCTGGGCGACATTGCAGGCGAGCGCGCTCGTATGTTGGCCGATGCCGACACACAAGCCACAGCAGTCTTGACCGAAGGTCGTGTACGTATTACTGCAGAGGTCGCTGAACTCGAAGCAAAAGCCGAAGCCGATCTCAATTCGGCACGTGGCCGCTCGAGTGATGAATTGCGCGCTGAGATTTCGTTGCTCGCTTCAATTGCAACACCAGCAGTTGTGCAAGCAACGCTCAATGATCAGACCAAAAACGAATTGATCGAGTCATTTATCTCAAGTGTGGGAGCAGGCCGATGAGCACTGTAAAAATTGAGGCATACGCAACTGCATTGTTTGAGATCGCTCAAGCAGATGGCACTCTTGCACTTGTTGAAGACGAATTGTTTCGTGTTGCTCGCGCATTCGAGTCAAACGAGCAATTGCGCAACACGTTGAGTGACTCAACAATTCCAGCAGATCGTCGTCAGCAAGTAGCGGAGCAATTGCTTGGTGCAAAAGCATCCAACACCACAACACAACTTGTGTCGTTGGTTGTCGGTAGTGGCCAGGCGCGTGACTTGCCAGCCATTGTTGATTCGCTTGTCAAGCGTGCGTCGAGCGAGAAGCAACAAGAGGTTGCCGAAGTTCGCAGTGCAGTTGCGTTGAGTGATGACCAAAAAACACGTCTCACCGCAGCCCTCACCAAAGTGACGGGCAAACCAGTAAATCTCAAAGTTGTCATCGACCCAAGCGTGTTGGGTGGCTTGGTTGCAGTAGTTGGTGACGAAGTCATCGACGACACCGTGCGCACCCGTCTCGACCAGTTGAAGACCCGAATCTGATTTCGTTCTGAAAGGACAAAAACATGGCTGAATTAACACTCTCCGCAAGTGACATTGCGGCAGCGATTACCAAAGGACTCGATGGCTATACGCCATCCACCATCGCTCGCACCGTTGGTCGCGTGACCGAAGTGGGTGACGGTATTGCTCGCGTCAGCGGCTTGCCAGATTGCGCAGTCAATGAGTTGCTCGAGTTTGAAGGCGGCGTTGTGGGCTTGGCTCTCAACTTGGACGAAGACTCGATCGGTGCCGTAGTACTCGGTGAAGCATTCTCGATTGAAGAAGGTCAACCAGTAAAAGCAACTGGCCGTATTTTGTCGGTACCAGTTGGCGATGCAATGTTGGGTCGCGTTGTCAACGCGCTCGGCACTCCAATCGACGGCAAGGGCGACATCGTTGGTTCAATCTCACGCCGTGTAGAAGTGCAGGCGCCAGGAATCATGGGTCGCAAGCCAGTGCACGAACCACTCCAGACAGGTATCAAGGCCATCGACGCCATGACCCCAATCGGTCGTGGTCAGCGCGAGTTGATCATTGGTGACCGCAAGACCGGCAAGACCACGATTGCGATCGACACCATCATTAACCAGCGCGGCTTGGGTGTGAAGTGCATCTATGTTGCTATCGGTCAAAAGGGTTCGACTGTCGCACAGACAGTAGAAGTTTTGCGTCAGTACGGCGCACTCGAATACACCGTGGTTGTAGCTGCTCCAGCATCTGATCCAGCACCGTTTAAATACCTCGCGCCATACGCAGGTTGTGCAATCGGTCAGCACTGGATGGAAAATGGCGAGCACGCACTCGTTGTGTACGACGACTTGTCAAAGCAGGCCGAGGCCTATCGCCAGATGTCATTGCTCTTGCGTCGTCCACCAGGTCGCGAGGCTTACCCAGGCGACGTGTTTTATCTACACAGCCGCTTGCTCGAGCGCGCCGCAAAATTGAGCGACGCTAACGGCGCAGGTTCACTCACCGCATTGCCAGTGATCGAAACCAAAGCAGGTGACGTGTCGGCATACATTCCAACCAACGTGATCTCGATCACCGATGGTCAGGTGTACTTGCAAGACAACTTGTTCAAGTCGGGTGTTCGTCCGGCTGTCGACGTAGGTATCTCGGTATCTCGCGTGGGTGGTGCTGCACAGATCAAAGCAATGAAGAGCGTTTCAGGAACACTCAAGCTCGACTTGGCGCAGTTCCGTGAACTCGAAGCATTCGCAACGTTCGGTTCTGAACTTGACCCAATTTCAAAAGCACAGCTCGAGCGCGGTTATCGCTTGGTTGAATTGCTCAAACAGCCGCTCAACAGCCCGATGTCGATCGACGAGCAAGTTGTCTCGATCTTCGCTGGCACCAAGGGCTACCTTGACACCATTCCAGTGTCCGATGTGCGCCGCTTTGAAAACGAATTGCTCGAACACATGCGCAGTCGTCATGCTTCAGTGCTTGCAGGCATCCGTCAAGATCCAAAGGCCGACGTGCCAAAAGATCTTGCATCGATTGTCACTGCATTCAAAGATGCATTCCGTATTACATCCACCACGGCATCAGCCGACCCAACTCGCACCGATGCCGGTGAAGTTGGCGACGCAGCCTCAGCCAAGACTCTCGCAACGGAGTAACAAATGGCTGGCGGTCAAGAGCGCATTCTGCGCGGACGAATTCGGTCCGTTCAGGCGACTAAAAAGATTACGCGTGCAATGGAATTGATCGCTGCTTCACGCATCGTCAAAGCCCAGCAACGCGTGATCGCCGCCGTGCCTTATAGCGAACGCATCACCGAGGTTGTCAAAGATTTGGCAGCAGGTGGCGCTGGACTCAATAGCGAATTCTTGAAGCCACGCGAAAACATTCGCACTACTTGCTACGTGGCGATCACTGCCGACCGTGGTTTGTGTGGTGGATACAACTCTGGTGTGATGCGTGCAACCGAAGGCGAAATCAAAGCCGACGTGTTGGCTGGCAAGGACTACTTAGTTGTTCCAGTTGGCCGCAAAGCAGAGGGTTACTTCCGCTTTCGTGGCTACAAAATGGGCACGGGTTTTGCAGGCTTTTCCGACGGCCCAAGCTATGCCGATGCCAAGCGCATTGGCGAGTATGTCGTTGACATGTACATCAAAGGCGAAATCGATCGCGTCGAATTGGTGTACACACGTTTCGTTTCGGCAGGCACACAAGAACTTGTGCGTCGACCACTCGTGCCACTTGAGCAATCTGTGGCTGCCGGTGGAGATGGCAAGCCTGCTGGTTCCAACAGCAGTTACGAATTTGAGCCAGATCCAGAAGTGATCTTGCAAACGTTGCTTCCTCGTTACGTAGAGGCCCGTGTTTATGCAGCACTTTTGAATGCCGCAGCAAGCGAGCACGCATTCCGTCAGCGCGCCATGAAGGCAGCGACTGACAACGCAGAAGATCTTGTCAAAAACCTCTCGCGCATCATGAACCGCGCGCGTCAAGATTCAATCACAACCGAAATTATGGAAATCGTTAGCGGCGCCGAAGCACTCGGCTCTAAGTAAGTCTGCATACAAAGATCAAAAACAGGAGCACAACATGAGCACAGCAACACAGAACCCAACAGGACTCAAGGATGGTCGAGTAGTCGCCATCGCTGGTCCAGTTATCGACGTCGAGTTTCCTCGCGGCGCACTTCCAGAGCTCAACCAAGCTCTGGAGTTCACCGTCAACGTGGAAGGCAAGGACATTTTCATCCTCGCTGAAGTTGCACAGCAGTTGGGCCAGAGTCGCGTGCGTGCAGTGTGCTTGAAGCCAACTGACGGTCTTCGTCGTGGCACTCCAGTGCGCAACACCGGTCATGGTCTGCAAGTGCCAGTGGGCGACAAGACACTTGGTCACGTATGGAACGTGTGGGGCGACTGCCTCGATGGCAACAACGACGACTTCAAAGATGTCGAGCGTTGGGACATTCACCGTCCAGCACCAGACTTTGCTGCACTCGAGCCAAGCCGTCGCATGTTTGAAACCGGAATTAAGGTCATCGACTTGCTCACCCCATATTTGGCTGGTGGAAAAATTGGTTTGTTCGGTGGCGCAGGTGTAGGCAAGACCGTTCTCATCACCGAAATGATCAACCGTGTGGCATCAAACCACGGTGGTGTGTCGGTGTTTGCTGGCGTGGGCGAGCGCACTCGTGAGGGCACCGACTTGCGTATGGAAATGGAAGAGTCTGGCGTGTTTGAAAAAGCCGCCCTCGTGTTCGGCCAGATGGACGAACCACCAGGCGTGCGCTTGCGCGTTGCTCTTTCGGCACTCACCATGGCCGAGTATTTCCGCGACGTAAAAAACCAAGACGTGTTGTTGTTCGTCGACAACATTTTCCGTTTCGTACAAGCTGGTTCTGAAGTATCAACGTTGTTGGGCCGTATGCCTTCAGCCGTGGGTTATCAGCCAACACTTGCTGACGAAATGGGTCAGTTGCAAGAGCGCATCACGTCAACACGTGGCCGATCGATTACATCGTTGCAAGCCGTATACGTGCCTGCTGACGACTACACCGACCCAGCACCGTTTACGACCTTTACGTTCTTGGATGCAACAACCGAGTTGTCACGACAGATCGCATCGTTGGGTATTTACCCAGCAGTGGACCCACTTGCTTCAACGTCGACAATTTTGTCGCCAGAAGTTGTTGGTGATCGTCACTACAACGTTGCTCGTCGCGTGCAAGAAATCTTGCAGCGCTACAAGGAACTTCAGGACATCATTGCGATTCTTGGTCTCGACGAATTGTCGGAAGAAGATCGCCAGACTGTGTCTCGTGCGCGTAAGGTGCAGCGTTTCTTGTCGCAGCCGTTCTTTGTTGCCGAAGTGTTCACCGGTTTGAAGGGTGAATACGTCAAGACAGAAGACACTGTGGAGAGCTTCGAGTCGATCATTAAGGGCGACTTGGATGATGTTCCAGAGCAAGCCTTCTTGAACGTCGGTGGCGTTGATCAGGTGTTGGCTAAGGCCAAAGCACTGCAGGAAAACGCTTAATCATGGCCGATGCTGGTGCTCTTCGCGTAGAGGTGGTTTCACCTGAGCGTGTGCTGTTTACAGGTGATGCCCGTCAGGTCAT
>JAIOXC010000007.1 GCA_021741795.1 Ilumatobacteraceae bacterium
GCATTGACTAAGTTTTCTCATAGTGTATGCAAAAAGTTTGCTATGTTCGTAATCGCACAGACAGTTGCACAAACAACCGCACTACAGGAGACCTCATGGAAGTCATTTTGCTCGGCACAGGAAGTCCAATGCCAGACGCAAAGCGCGGTGGCCCAGCAACGTTGGTAAAAGCTGGCGCAACTCAAATATTGGTCGATGCTGGTCGCGCCGTGGTGATGCGACTCACTGGAGCCGGTTCATTACCCATCTTCTTGTCGGGCGTACTCATCACTCATCTGCACAGTGATCACCTCACCGATCTCAACGATGTCATCACCACGCACTACATCATGAGCCAGGCAGAGACTCCACTCCACATTTACGGTCCACCACGCACACAAGAAGTGGTGAATGGAATACTCGCGTCACTTGCTCCCGACATCAGCTACCGGCTTGCACATCACCCAGACACGTTGTGGTGGCAACCAAAAATCATTGTTACTGAAGTAACACCCGGCATGACGTTCACGATTGGAGAAGCACAGATTTCTGTCGGCGAGACCAATCACGCACCTGTTGAGCCAACCGTTTCGTACCGTGTTGAGCACGAAGGCAAGTCTCTCGTACTTGGCGGAGACGGCATTCCATGCGAAACGTTGGACGCCATTTGCAAAGGTGCCGATGCATATGTGCAGACAGTAATTCGTGCTGATCTTGTCAGCCTTGTCAAGAATAAACGCTTCCTCGATATTTTGGATTACCACTCGACAGTCGAACAAGCAGCACAAACAGCAACACGCGCGGGCGTGAAGAAGTTAATTTTGACGCACTACGTACCGAGCATTCAGCCAGGCCAAGAAGAAGAGTGGCGCGCGCTTGCCGCCGCGCACTTTGCGGGCGAAATCGTGCTCGGCGATGATCTCACAGCAACAACGATCTAACTGCAAAGGACAACAACATGAAAGTATTACGCACACCCGACGAACGTTTTGCCAATCTTGAGGGCTACAACTACGAGCCCCACTATTGCGATATCTCCGACCTCGAGGGCGGCACGTTGCGCGTGCATTACATCGATGAAGGCCCGCGCGATGCAGACCCAGTGCTGTTGATGCACGGCGAACCGTCTTGGTGCTATCTCTATCGCAAAATGATTCCAACCCTGCTCGCAGCAGGACACCGGGTTATCGCCCCAGACTTGGTTGGTTTTGGACGATCCGACAAACCAACAGAGCAAACCGATTATTCATACGCAAGACACGTTGCATGGATGAGTGAACTGATCTTTGACAAACTGCAACTTCGCCACATCACATTCTTTGGCCAAGACTGGGGTGGACTTGTGGGCCTGCGGCTCGTCACCGCCGAACCTGAGCGATTCGATCGAGTCGTTGCCGGCAATACCGGTTTGCCAATTGGTCGCAAGACTGATTTTTCTTCGAATGATGCATTCATGCAGTGGCGTAACTTCTCGCAAACCACTCCTACATTTCCAGTTGGCACCATCGTCAATGGCGGCAGCCTCAAGGCGCTTTCATCTACAGAGGTCGCTGCTTATGATGCGCCATTTCCCGACGAGACATATAAGTCGGGTGCGCGCATCTTCCCAACATTTGTTCCGGTGACAATTGATGATCCATCCAATCGCGACAACGAGATTGCGTGGGGCGTGCTGCGCAAGTTTGAAAAACCATTCTTGTGCACATTCAGTGACCAAGATCCGGTCACGGCGGGCGGCGAAAAACCGTTTATGCGAGACGTGCCAGGTGCAGCCAATCAACCACACGTGACAATCAAAGACGCGGGTCACTTCTTGCAAGAAAACAAAGGTGAAGAACTGGCCAACATCATGGTTGAGTTCATTGCCAACAATCCGCGATAACAAGCGCACACAGCGGTAATCAAGCCGCAATAGATTGGTTGCGTGAAACGCGGTCAATTGACATTTGTGTTGGCATGCATCGCAACCGGCTGTACTGCAACAACTTCCAGTACAACATCGTCTACGACCGTAGTTTCAACAGTTCCTATCACTACGTCAGTTGTACCAACTACGGCAATCACCTTTGCCTTCACCGGCGACATCCTTCCGCATACTCCCCTCATCGATCAAGCCAAGCGCACGGCAATTGCCAACTCAACTGCCGAAACACAACTTGACTACGACTTTCGCCCGATGTTTCTAGACATCAAACCATTGATCAGCGATGTCGACGTGGCGGTCTGTCATCTTGAAACCCCAATTGCACCCGAAGGCCAGAAACTCTCGACGTTCCCATTCTTTGGTGTACCAAAAGAAATCACCACTGCCATTGCCGATAGTGGCTTCGATCGCTGCTCTACTGCAAGCAATCACACCTACGACAGGGGCAATGACGGAATCGACGCAACCATAAACGCACTAGAGGATGCAGAGATAGATCAAAGCGGCATGGCTCGAACTCCAGAGGAAATTGAACCTCACATTTTCACGGTGAAGGGAATCAAGCTTTGTCACCTTTCGTACACGTTTAGTTACAACGGCCTCATCATGCCCGATGAGACACAATGGCGCTCTGCCATCATTAACACACAACGTATTTTGCGCGATGCACAACGCGCTCGCGAACTTGGCTCGCAGGCCACCATCGTGAGCATGCACTGGGGAACCGAAAAAGACTCAAACGCTAATTCGATGCAAACGTCAATCGCAGATGAACTCACCGCATCGGGTCTTGTTGACTTGATTGTTGGACATCATGCACATGTGGTGCAGCCAACAAATCAAGTCAATGGCGTGTGGGTGATGTACGGGTTGGGCAATGTGTTGTCCAATTTGCCCACCGACGAACGTTGGCCCATTAACAGCCAAGACGCGGTAATTGCTACAACTGCGCTCACCATTTCTTCGTCTGGTAAAGCAGTCTTTGGAAAACCGGTAATGCATCCAACATGGGTGGATAAAAACAACGGCTGGGTGATTCGCGATGTGCAAAAGAGTTTGCAATCAACAACAACTGCTCAAGGTCTTGCACGAGAACTTGAGTTGTCACTGGGGAGGACAACTCAAGTTCTCGGCGACTACATCACCAAATAATTTTTTACTTGTGTGATCCGCTGAATTCTGGGTACGCGAGCACACCGATCTCTGCCAAATCGAGTCCAACAATTTCGTCTTCGGCCTTAGAGCGAATACCGCCCTTGGTGAACTTATTCTGCAAGGCAAAGAATGTGTACGAAATAGTGCCGCAGACAACGATGATGGTGACGGCACCAACAGCCTGGGCGCCTAGCTGGCCCCAATCACCCTTGATAACGCCTTTCACGCCCTCGCTCGCCGACCCATTCCAACCCGCACCGTAAGTTCCGTTGGCAAAGATGCCCACGCTCAGCGTGCCAAAAAGACCACCAACACCGTGTACCGAGATTGCACCTACCGGATCATCAATCCCGCGGCGCTCGAAAAAGTACACGGATTCGATAATTAAAATTGCTGCGAGTATTCCAATTACGGCAGCCGCCCACGGTGCAACAAATGCGCATGGTGCAGTAATTGCCACCAAGCCCGCAAGCATTCCGTTGATCATCATGCCTGGGTCTGGTTTGCCAGTTTTGCGAGTGATGTACAACATCGCAGTGATCGAACCAAACGCACCAGCGATTGCCGTGTTAGTTGCTGCAACAGCGAACTGCACATCGGTTGCTGCAAACGTGCTGGCCGCATTAAATCCAAACCATCCGAACAACAAAATGAATGTTCCGAGCATTGCCATTGGCACGTGATGGCCAGCAATTGTGCGTGGCTTGCCGTCCGCACCAAACTTTCCAATGCGTGGCCCCAACACAATTGCTCCTGTAAATGCTGCTACTCCACCTACTGCGTGCACAACACCAGAGCCCGCAAAGTCGACGTAGCCAGCGCCTAATGACATGGAGCTCCAAGTTTTTGCCAACCATCCACCACCCCACGTCCACGCAGCAATGATTGGATAGTAAATAGCGCCACAGAAGAAACCCCAGCCCACAAAACTGTTCCACTTCCAACGCTCGGCCATTGACCCAGTTGGAATAGTGGCGACAGTGTCCATGAACGCAACCATGTACAAAAAGAATCCGATTGCTGCTGGCGTCATCGCATCACCGCTTAAAGCCCAGCCGCCCTTCCACAAAAAGACCCAGTCGCCACTTCCGAGCAGCGCAGACCCAACCGGTGCATCCATTCCAAAAGCGGAATAAGAAAAACCACCAAACGAGAAAGCAAATCCAACCAAATAGAAACCGATAAAGCCGAGTCCAAAAATCGCAAAGTTGGTACTCACAACGTGCGCTGCATTTTTCGCTTGGGTCATTCCAGTTTCAACAAGCGCAAAACCAGCCTGCATAAACACCACCAGCGCAGCACCAATCACAATCCACATCAAACTCACCTGTTGCCCAAGCACAGTGACCGGGTCTGGTGTTTCGAGTAAAAACTTCATACTTCTCTCCATTCGGGTAAGGACAACGGTTGAGTTGCCACAGAAATACAGACGCGTTCAGAGGCGCCATTGCAGCCGAACGCCAAAGAGATTACGAGAGCAATATTTCGACTGTGTCTACAAAATGTTTCAGGATTGTTATTGTTTATGAACGCTCATGGCTACTCAACGCAAGCAAACGAAACATGCAGTTAACAAACTCGAGTTGCCTCCGCTCGTTGCCGAGCGCATCACGTGCCCACTGACCAAATGGCAAGGAGAAATCGGGCGCTGCCACTGGTGTAACGAAATCATTACAGGTAAGCGACGCACTACTTGGTGCTCAGACAAGTGTGGTCGCACCTGGCAACGCGAACACATCTGGAGATTTGCTCGCTCATCCGCAAAACGCCGAGCCAAATACCATTGCATTCGTCCCGGCTGCACCGCAGCACGGCGCGACTGCGAGGTCAATCACATCGAACCTCGCGATGGCAAGGGTTATGGGCCAGGTTGCCACCATCACTTGCAGCCCGACAGTGCTGGTCGGGGCGGTCTAGAGGTGTTGTGTCATGCCCACCATGCAGAGATCACTGCGGCTCAAGCAACTGCGCGTGCCACTGCAAGAACAAACGCACGCCTAGAGGCTCAGGCCACAACCGAAACTACGATCTGACCCATGGCTTTTCGAGACGGCGACGGATGGGTGATGTGCTCATGCGGTCATAAACATTGGGGACTCCATGGTGCTGCCGGTCTGTTACTCATTCGCCTCGACATGTCTGAGCCGCACGTGTTGTTGCAACTGCGTGCTGCATGGACTCACGGTGGTGGCACTTGGGCGCTACCAGGAGGCGCACTCGATAGTCACGAAGATTCCGTAACTGCCGCTGGTCGCGAAGCCGCAGAAGAAGCTGGCATTAATAGTGATGACTATTTCGTGCGCGATGTATTTAGTGACGACCATGGCCCATGGCGCTACGACACCGTGATTGCACATACCAATAGCGATGCGGGAGCATTCGCTGCCAATGCCGAATCGGAAGATCTGCAATGGGTGACGCTCGACAAAGTGGAGACTTTCTCGCTGCACGCCGGCTTGGCAGGAGCATGGCCACAATTACACAAGCGGGTTGTGGCAACTCTCAACTCGTAATTCCCGCAGATTAGGCTGTTGTCATGACACTTGAAGCAACAAAGACACAGGCATACCTCGACGACCGCGCCCACGTATTTCACTCGTGGTCAGCACAAGGCACTCTCAATCCGGTTGAAATTACTGGTGGCCTTGGCAGTTACTTCTGGGATTCGACTGGCAAAAAATACCTCGACTTTTCAAGCCAACTCGTCAACCTCAACATTGGTCACCAACATCCAAAACTTGTTGCAGCGATTCAAGAACAAGCAGGCAAGTTGTGCACCGTTGCTCCCCCATTTGCTAACGAGTCACGATCCGAAGCTGCACGACTGATCACCGAACTTGCACCTGGCGACCTCAACATGGTGTTCTTCACCAACGGTGGCGCAGAAGCAGTGGAAAACGCAGTACGTATGGCTCGCTTACACACTGGACGCCAGAAAGTGATGTCGACATACCGCTCGTATCACGGTTCAACGAGTACTGCTATTGCAATGACTGGCGACCCACGACGTTGGCCAAACGAGACAGGAACTGCTGGCATCGTCAAATTTTGGGGACCATACGCCTATCGCTCTGCCTTTCATTCGTCAAACGAAAAAGAAGAATGTCAACGTGCACTGCAACATCTTGAAGACACGCTCATGGTCGAAGGTCCACACACCATCGCAATGATCGCACTGGAATCAGTTGTCGGCACCAACGGCATCCTCGTTCCACCAGACGGTTACTTGCAGGGCGTGCGAGATATTTGTGATCGCTACGGCATCGTTATGTTGTGTGACGAAGTGATGGCCGGTTTTGGTCGTTGCGGCGAATGGTTCGCTGTCAACAAATGGAATGTTGTGCCTGACCTGATCACCTTTGCAAAGGGTGTCAACTCTGGTTACCTACCACTCGGTGGTGTTGTAATCAGCCAGAAAATTGCTGACACGTTCAAGGATCGCGCATACCCAGGCGGACTCACCTACAGCGGACACCCACTCGCGTGTGCATCTGCAGTTGCATCCATCAACATCTTTAAGGAAGAAAAGATTGTGGAAAACGCCAAGAACATCGGTGCAACCGTCATTGGTCCCGAACTCGAAAAACTCAAGGCAAAGCACCCATCAATTGGTGAAGTGCGAGGACTTGGTGTGTTTTGGGCAATTGAACTCGTACGCAACCGCGAAACACGCAAGCCTCTCGTTCCGTTTAATGCCGCTGGCGCCGATGCCAAGCCAATGCTTGACATCGCTGCAGCGTGCAAGAAAGAAGGCCTCTGGCCATTCGCACACTTCAACCGCATGCATGTTGTGCCACCGTGCACCATCTCTGCAGACGAAGTACGCGAGGGAATTGCGATCATCGATCAGGCGCTCACAATCGCTGACTCGTATTACGAGGGCTAATAATTAATCGCTAGTCACAGCGTTGCTGTGATACGCACGCTGCCAACTGGCTTGCCGTGTCCATAGATCGTCGAGTCAAAGGCTTTTGGGTCTACTCGTGATGTGTCGATACCAAGCGCTTCTAACGCTGCTTTCATCATTGGCGGACGCGCACGATTTGCTCCATCTGCAATCTTGAGGGCAACTGCTCGCCCATCGGGCAGAGCAACAGCAAACACTCCTTCTGCGCCATCTTTGCCAAGCAGCCCTGGCACGCCTTGCATGAGCAATGTGACGTCACGAGTCGACCCACCCACCATCTCTGGATGACTGCGCATTGCATGGGCAACTTTGCCCGGTGCACTTGTTGGGTCCGACATCACCACGGTGCGAAAGACGCGCGCAAGTGCGGTGAGCGACATGGCGTGGGCTGGCGCACCACAACCGTCAATACCAATAAAGGCTGCCTCTTCGCCGCTCAGCTCTGGCACCATCTGCGTAATGCGCTGTTGCAATGGATGCGACTCGTGCAGATAGGTCTCATCATGCGACCAGCCATTGTGCACACACGTGGCAAGCATTCCCGAGTGCTTACCCGAACAGTTCATTTGCAACCTTGTTTTCACTCCGCCACCGCGCAGCACCTCTGCCGCTGCATCATCATCGAGCGGATAGTCCTTGGTGTTACCCAGATCATCTTCGGTCAAACCGGCCGTGGCCAAGATTTCGCGTGCTGCGGCAAGATGCATCGGCGATCCATCGTGGCTTGCGCACACAAGAGCCAACAAGCGTGGAGGCAAGTTGAGTCCGCTTGCCACCATTGCTGTTGCCTGAATTGGTTTAGTAGACGACCGCGGATACACGATGGTCCTTGGGTCGCCAAGGGCGAATTCAATTGACCCATCTCGCGTCAAACCAACTACTGCCCCATAGTGCACCGACTCGTCATGTCCATTTCGAGTGGTGACACCCAGTTGCACAAATGCTTTCTCGAGAGGCGAATGATTACTCATGCTTCGAGCGCATCCATCAGCATCGACATAAACACATCATGTCTTGCGCTTGTGACCACAAGCGCATTCGGTGCCTGATGTAATACACCAAGTGTGTCCATCACCACCATGCCTTCAGTTGCTTCAGATTGAGTTTCGACAACAAGGTGCATCTCGCGCACTTCATCAGCCACACTCGAGTTGATGGCGTATGCGATTGCAATTGGATCCGGCAAGTCGAATCCAGCAAGGTGGGTTTCGTTTTCACAAAACTTTTCAAGCACTCGTTGAATGTCGATAGTAAACGTTGCAAACGGCGTGTCCATTGCTCGCAACATTGCCGACTCTGCTTGTGTGATAACAGCAAACTTGCGCGAGATGTCCCACCCAACAAACTCAAGGTTCATTCCAGATTGCAACACCACATCTACGGCTTCTGGGTCGACCCACATATTGAACTCTGCCACGGGTGTGACATTGCCAATATGGTCGGCAACTGCACCCATCACCACACAACGCTGAATTTTCTTTGCAATGCTTGGATCCTTTTTTAGTGCGAGTGCAATATTTGTCAGCGGTCCAAGCGTCACCAGTTCAAGTACTCCATCAAACTCGTGCGCCGCCTTAATCAATTCGTCAACTGCGTCACCAACATTTGCCTGTCTTCCCTTGAGATCGAGTCCGATATCTCCCATGCCATCTATGCCGTGCACAAACTGAGCCGTACGCAGCTCTCGCACAAGTGGCTTGGCCGCTCCAACGTAAATAGGCGCGCTTGATCCGCACAATTCGCGTGTGTACAAAGCGTTTTGGACGCCCATCTCAAGTGGCACATTGCCAGCGACCACACCAATGCCAACCACATCTATGTCGCCGTGGCGAAGCGCGATGATCAGGGCAACAGCATCATCACTTGCGGTGTCTGTGTCGATAAAAAATTTTCTCTTCATAGATCAACCGTAACATTTGGCGCCGCCACACTACGATCGCAAGTATGCGCTTGAAGCGACGCATCAATCAAATTTTTGGTGTTGTAGCAATTGCCACGCTCCTCATTCCTACGCAGAGTCTGGTCGCTGACGATGAGTCTCCTGTGCTCTATGTTTTTCCATTCTCTAAAGTTGCAGTCAACTATCCACGCGACCACCTTGACTACCCTGCTGTTGACGTAGATGGTTGTTACGCCCATGTGCTCGCACCAACTGCCGGCACGATTACCCAAACGCGCACGATCGACAAATGGGTGAAAGAAATTGATGCTCCTGGCACCCGCGGCGGCAAGACGATCACTCTCGTTGGTGACGACAACGTGCGCTACTACTTCGCCCACCTCGGCAGGGTAAAAGTGGCGACAGGTCAGCGAGTCAGTGCTGGCGATTGGATCGGCGTCATGGGCTCATCGGGTAATGCCCGCATCACCAGATGCCACACGCATTTAGGAATGTCTCGTGTATGTCCCGTAGTCGAAGCATTTTTATTGCAAGGTGAGATTTGGCCTCAAAAATATTTGGATGCCTGGCGCAAAGGCCAACAACTCTCCCCCGTTAAAGAGATAAAAAAACTCATGAAACGAGATCCGCTTGGTTGTACTCGCTCTCGCGCCGACACCAGAGCAGCACTTGCCCAAACCTCGGGCTAATTCAAGTTTTAGATCAAGCCAAGTTCGCGTACAGCATCGCGCTCTTCGATGAGTTCGGCAACAGAGGCATCTATTCGCGCGCGACTGAATGCATCAATCTCGAGACCTTGCACGATCTTGTACTCACCGTTTTCGCAAACGCACGGAAAAGATGACATCACGCCTTGCGGCACGCCGTAGCTACCGTCGGATGGCACCGACATAGAAACCCAGTCGCCAGCCGGCGTACCCAACACCCATGAACGAATATGGTCTACTGCCGCATTTGCTGCACTTGCTGCCGACGAAGATCCGCGAGCCTTGATCACTGCTGCACCGCGCTTGGCGACGGTTGGAATATACGTTTCTTCAACCCATGCCTGGTCATTGACGAGTTGCGCAGCATTCTTGCCATCAACTTCGCAATGAAACAAGTCTGGATACTGTGTCGTCGAATGATTGCCCCAGATCGTCATCTTTTTAATTGATGACACTGGGCGCCCAACACGTTGCGCCAGTTGGCTGATCGCCCGGTTGTGGTCAAGGCGGGTCATGGCGGTGAACTGACGTGGGTCAATGTTCTTCGCGTTATGCATCGCTATCGCGGCATTGGTGTTGGCTGGGTTACCCACGACCAACACTTTGATGTTCTTTTTAGCATTGGCGCTAATCGCTGCACCTTGTGGCTTAAAGATTCCACCATTTGCTGAAAGTAAATCGCTTCGCTCCATACCCTCTTTGCGCGGCATAGCCCCAACAAGCAATGCAATATCGGTGTCACCAAAAGCAATGTTTGGGTCGTCGGTCATCACAACATCGACGAGATTTGGAAACGCACAGTCATCCAATTCCATTTTCACTCCACCAAGTGCGCCGAGCGCTGGAGTTACTTCAAGCAATTGCAAAATCACTGGTGTATCTGCGCCAAGCATTGCGCCTGAAGCGATACGAAACAACAGGCTGTACCCAATCTGTCCTGCTGCTCCCGTGACTGTTACTCGTACTGGTGATGTTGCTGAAGATGTCATGACTGAAACACTACTTTCCTATTGCTTGCATGATCAGGTCGGCATACACAGCCTGACCTTCTGGGTTGAGGTGAATTTTGTCTCCATACAAATATTCTGGATGCGCTACTGCAATTGTGTACCAGTCAAGGATCTTGACGTTGCCGTATTGATCAGGCATCCCGCGAAGCAACACGTTGTTTGGGTCCTGCCATTTTTTGCTTGGCACATGATTTGTCACAAACACAACGGTGTCTACATCGGCTAAGGGAACCATGATGTCGTCCAGCGTTTTTTGATCAACATAGTTATTTGTGCCGAGGTGAATAATCACAATCTCGCCAAGCCGGTTTACCGACTTGAGGTAGTTGCCAATCTCGAGTGCCTGACGAAACGGTCTGCTCTTCAGCGCATCTACCGTGATTCCGCGTTCGGTCAGCACGTTGGCAGCACCGAGCATCACCGAGTCGCCAATGGCAATGATCTCGATAACTTGTCCATCGAGTGTTGTTGTCGATGGCGAAGGCACAACAGTGTCTGTACCCGACAAAACGGTTGTCGTCGAAACGGCAACCGTTGTGCTTGTCATCACATTGACAACACCGCTCTCTCCGTCGGCAAGGCTCTGACCGATGTCGTCCAACTTGACTTGTGCAGTTGCGAGGCTCACCAATGCAAAAATCGGTACGACTGCAGCAACGACGCCAATGGCAATAATTCCCTGTCGTTTTTCTCTATCCGACTCGAGTCGTGAATGGCGAAACTTGCCCCACGCTTCACGAAGGCCTCCAGAGCGCACTGGCAACTCAATGAACCGATACGAAACTTCGGTAACGACAAGTGCAAGTGCAAACAGCAATACAAACTCGATGACGTTGAGCCCCCGACCAGCAAATTGTCGATAAAACTGAAAGATCGGCCAATGAAATAGGTACAGGCCATACGACCGCTGACCGATGTACACCAATATTGGGTTACCAAGGACTCGTGTTGCCAACAACGTGTGTGGGTGCACCGCCGCCGCAATGATTGCGATACTCGCAAGCCCAACGAGTAGAAAACCCCCCTGGAATAACGGCGCGTAGCCACTCGTGCCACCGTCGACGCCACCTTCAACGACATCGTGGAAAGTCCACAACATTGCGCCAAGCCCAAGTACGCCCACCCACCCAACAACAGACACAATGTGGCGCTCTGACGTTGGGTGATCGCTATGAAACATTGAAGGCTTCCACCAAAAAGCAAGTGCCGAGCCAATCAGCAAACCACCCGATCGTCCAAGTGTGCCCAAGAACAAGAAGTCAACTTTCGAAACAGCATGCCCAAAGATTGCAATGTAATGATCTGGAGTTTCGAGCACCGAACCATTTGCTCCAGGCTCAAACGTTTTTGCAACATAGATAGATACCGCAATGGATGCGGCAAAAAACAGAGTCCCCAACAGCAATGGTTTACGGCCAAATACCTTGAGCACTACAGCAATCAATACTGGCCACACCAAATAGAACTGTTCTTCAACTGCCAGCGACCACAGGTGTCGAAGCGGCACAAAACCAAATGCGCTGAAATATGAGGTGCCAACCCAGATCTGAAACCAGTTGAAGCCGTACACAAATGCAGCCACCACATCTCCGCGCAGATTTCCAAGCGTGTCGCGCTCGAATAATGCGCAATACGTGGTGACACCAATCAGAAGAGTCCATAATGCAGGCAACAACCTTCGCGCGCGACGCATCCAGAATGCTCTGAAATTGATCTTTCCATTTTCCTGCGACTCATTAATCAGCAGCATCGTGATCAAATAACCGCTGATGACAAAAAATACTTCGACGCCAAGGAAGCCGCCACTCACCCAACTCTTATTGGCGTGATACAAAATCACAGCGATTACCGCGACCGCACGCAGACCGTCAAGGCCCGGCAGATACCTCAGTGATTGTTGGCGATTCATTTACTAAGAGCGTATTGTCCGAACGATCTCCGCCATGAGTATTCCGGCTTCGGTTGGATTCAAACCAATCTGTACACCAGCCGCGCGCAACGCATCCATCTTTCCCTGTGCAGTGCCCTTGCCACCAGACACGATGGCACCAGCATGGCCCATCTTTTTGCCAGCAGGCGCAGTTACACCTGCGATGTATGCGCTCATCGGCTTGGTCACATGATTGGTGATGAACTCTGCAGCCTCTTCTTCGGCTGAACCGCCGATCTCGCCAATCATGATGATTGCATGTGTTTCCGGATCTGCCTGAAACTGTGCGAGGCAGTCAACAAACGAAGTGCCTGGCACTGGGTCACCACCAATACCGACACATGTGCTGACACCAATGCCCTGCTGCTTCAACTCGTACAGCGCTTGATACGTGAGAGTTCCAGAGCGAGAAACAATTCCAACATTCGGTCCGCTTGCACTTGGCAGTTGCGCAATTTCGCCAGCAGTAATTCCGATGTTGCATTTGCCCGGACTAATAATGCCTGGGCAGTTTGGGCCAAGCAACCGCGTGGCGGGATAGTCACGTTGCAGCGTTGCAAACACGCGAGCTTCGTCTTGTGCCGGCACACCCTCGGTGATGCACACGACAAAACCAATTCCGGCACGGGCTGCTTCAAGAATCGCTGCTGGTGCCGCTTTTGGTGGCACTGCAATGAACGATGCGTTTGCTCCTGTAGCCGCAACAGCATCGGCAACCGAATCAAACACAGGAATTCCCTCTACGTCTTGTCCGGCTTTTCCGGGCGTGACACCACCAACAACTTGGGTGCCGTACGCCTTGTTGCGCAGGCCATGAAAACGCCCTTGGCCACCAGTCAGTCCCTGCACAATCACCTTCGTGTTTTGGTCTACAAAAATTGCCATGCGAGTTCTCCTACTTGGCCATCTCGACAGCGGCGCGAGCGGCTTCGAGCATGGTTGGTCGACTGGTGAGTTGTGATTCGGGAATTCCCGCATCAGCAAGGATCTTTCGACCTTCGTCGGCATTTGTGCCGTCAAGACGAATAACAATTGGGGCTCGCAGGGCAACTCGCTTCACTGCTTCAACGATTCCCTTGGCAACTTCTTCACCACGAGTGATGCCACCAAAAATGTTGATCAAAATACTCTTGACCTTGGGGTCTGAGTTGATCACTTCAAGCGCCGCCGTCATCAACTCGGCATTTGCGCCACCGCCGATGTCAAGGAAGTTTGCAGCCGATCCACCAACCTGATTGACAACATCGAGTGTGCTCATCGCTAGGCCTGCACCGTTGGCGATGATGCCAACTGTGCCGTCCAGCCCGATGTATTGCAGATTCTTTTCGCGTGCAAGTTGCTCGCGTGCATCCAACTCTTCGGTCGCGGCATATTCGGCCCACTCTGGATGCCTGAACGATGCGTTTACATCGAGCGACACTTTGGCATCGAGCGCGTGAATCTCGCCAGTTGGTTTCAAAATCAATGGATTGATCTCTGCCAAGTCACAGTCGCCTTGGGTGAAACAGTTATACAACTTGACGAGCATGTCGGCCACGCCGTCGAGTGCTTTGGCAGGAATCTTGGCATCAACACACGCGCGATGCGCAGTTGCTAGCGACAAACCATCAATTGGGTTGATGTGCAACTTGACAATTGCCGTCGGATCTTTTGCGGCAACATCTTCAATCTCGACACCGCCTTGGGCACTCAACATCAATAAGTGCTGCTTTGCTGCGCGATCGAGCGTGAACGACGCGTAATACTCTTCGGCAATATCTGATGCGTGTTCTACCCACACGCGCTTCACAACATGGCCCTTGATGTCCATGCCCAAAATATTTTTGGCATGCAAGCGCACTTCGGCTTCGTCATTGGCCAACTTGATTCCGCCCGCTTTGCCGCGTCCACCAACTTGTACTTGTGCTTTTACAACAACCGGGTACTTCGCGGTCAAGGCAACCGCTACGGCTTCATCGACAGTTGTTGCCACTCCACCAGCAGATACCGGAATGTTGTACTGGGCAAAATACTGTTTGCCCTGATATTCAAAAAGGTCCATTGCTCAGCTTTCGTTAGTGTTCTCGAGCATCGAGCGCTTGCTCAAGCCATGTTGCAATTTCTTTGAGCGAAGTTCCTGGCCCAAATATTTCTCCAACACCTTGACTGCGCAGCTCACTCGCGTCGGCGTCAGGAATTACTCCTCCTCCAAAAACGAGCACGTCTCCGAGGTCGCGCGCACGCAGTTCTTCCATCACTCGTGGAAACAACGTCAGATGCGCCCCCGACAACAACGACAGACCAACGGCGTCCACATCTTCTTGCAGTGCGGTTTCGGCAATCTGCTCAGGCAACTGGTGCAGACCCGTGTAAATCACTTCAAAGCCATGGTCACGAAGGGCGCGCGTGATCGTCTTGGCGCCACGATCATGGCCATCCAGGCCTGGCTTGGCCACAACAACTCGGTAAGGACGTTTCACGACTACAGAACCTTACGCCCTCGACAGTGACCTATTCCAACCCGCAAAACGGCGGATACCACTTGCCAATCGGCCACACTAGAAGCATGGAAATACGCCTGCGCTCCCCACTCGCTCGTGCGGTTTTGCCAATTGCGGGAGGACTACTCTTTTTTGCTGTCCTCTTTGGGATCACGTGGTTGATGGCGACATTTGCCACAAACCGCAGCGAGCGCCAGGTGGTTCTGGGCGACCGCACATTTGTGGTGGGTCAGGTCACTGACGTCGCCGAATCGATCGCCAAAAATGGCCCAATTCTGTATCCAGATTTGCGTGACGTCAACGGCAAGCGATCGATCGTCATCGAGCACAACGGCACCGACCCTCTGAAGGGCTGGCAGGTGTACTACGCATACCCTGCCGACAGAACTTCGGAATGCTTAGTGGCACAAATCAAACAATCTCACACCTTTACCGATTGCGACGGCAGAACTCTGCAGGTTGATCAATTACAAAAACCGAGTGATGTCACACCGATCGTCGAAGGTCAGAGAACTCTGCTCATTGACTTGCACGGTTAAAACCACGAGCACAAGTTGTTATTAACTTGATTTTTTGAGCGGAGCCCACGCCAGCGAGAGGTGCTTGGTTCCCACCAATCGGAAACGAATTGTCGCCTCTGCTTTCTCGCCTGAGCCACGAATCTCGATGATCACACCTTCGCCAAATGTTGGGTGCTCGATGTCGTCACCAATGCGAAACCCGTGATTGGCATCTTGTTGTTGTGCTGTTGATATAGGCGCAACATTGGTGTTGTTGCGATTGAGGCGTTGCTGCGGCGCATATCCGCGATCGGCATGCGAACGAAAGCTGTACCGCTCGGAGTCCGCGCCGGAGTCGACGCTGCCTTCTCGCTGAATCAACTCGTCAGGAATCTCGCTCAAGAATCTGGACGGTGGGTTGTACTGAGTCGACCCATACAGACTTCTGCTCCATGCATGACTGAGCACGAGCTGTTCTTTTGCACGCGTGATACCTACATACGCCAGTCGCCGTTCTTCTTCCAATTCGATAGGGTCGCTAAGCGCTCGGTTATGAGGGAAGATTCCTTCCTCCACACCGACGATGAACACCACTGGAAACTCGAGGCCCTTGGCGGAGTGCAACGTCATCAACGTGACGTGATTATCCGAATCCAGTTGGTCGGTGTCAGCAACGAGTGCCACCTGCTCCAAAAACTCGTCAACTTGAGTAAATTCGGCAGCAACACCAATCAATTCGTTGATGTTCTCTTCGCGCCCAGCCGACTCCACCGTATTTTCGGCCTTCAATTCACTCATGTATCCGCCAGCATTCAGCGCGTGGCGCAACACCGCGCTTGGGCCTTCAGATAAAAGCGCCTGGCACTCGTCAATCAGTTGATTAAAGGTAGTAATTCCGCGCAGAGCAGCAGCACCCACACCAGCGTCGGTCGCCTTGCGCAGTGCGAGAGCAAATGAGATGCCGCACTCGTTGGCATACACATCAAGTTTGCCAATGGTTGTGTCGCCGATGCCACGCTTTGGCACGTTCAAAATTCGCTTGAGGCTCACTTCGTCAAGCGTGTTGTACGACAAACGCAAATATGCAAGTGCGTCTTTGACTTCTCGGCGATCATAAAACTTGGTGCCGCCAATAACTTTGTAGGTCACTCCACGATGGATAAGCGACTCTTCAAGCACACGACTTTGTGCATTGGTTCGGTAGAAAATCGCAAAATCGCTCCACGGCCGATGCTCGGAGTCGTGCACTTCCTTGAGCCGATTGATAACCCAGTTTGCCTCGCCAAACTCGTCGTCGGCAAAGTAACGAATGATTTTTTCACCTTGACCCAAGTCGGTCCACAATTCTTTGGGCTTGCGATCAACATTGTTCGTGATGACGGCGTTTGCGGCATCCAGAATGGTTTGCGTGCTGCGATAGTTTTGCGCCAGCACAACTGTTGTTACTTCGGGAAACGCATTTTCGAATTGCATGATGTTGCGAAAGTCGGCTCCACGAAAGCGATACACACTCTGGTCGGTGTCGCCCACCACACACACGTTGTGGTGCAGTGCGCCCAGCAATAGCACGATTTCGTTTTGCGCCATGTTGGTGTCTTGATATTCATCAATCAAAATATGCTTAAAACGCTCTTGATATGTGCGCAATACGTCGGGGTGTTGGCGAAATAGTCGCACCGTGTTGGTCAACAAGTCATCAAAGTCCATCGCGCCAGCGCGCTCAAGTCGCTTTTGATATTCGCGATACACATCGACATACTTTGCATCGATCGAGTTGTCAACCATCGAAGCCGCATCGTGCGGGATAACCAATTCGTTTTTCCACAGGCTGATGCGTGCTTGCACACCACGAGGCGTGAAACGCTTTGGGTCGAGGCCCAGGTCGCGAATGCAATACCCCACCAAGCGCGTTGAGTCGCTTTGATCATAAATTGAAAATGTTTTTGGATAACCAATATGCTCGGCTTGTGCGCGCAAAATACGCACACATGCAGCATGGAATGTGCTCACCCACATCTGTCTTGCCACTGGGCCAACAATTGCCGCCACTCGCTCGCGCATTTCTTGCGACGCCTTATTGGTAAACGTGATTGCCAAGATATGCATCGGGTGCGTTCCCGTTGCAATGAGATGCCCGATACGTTGCGTGAGCACGCGAGTTTTGCCCGAGCCAGCACCGGCTACAACAAGTAATGGGCCGCTTGGGTGCAGCACAGCATCGCGCTGATCCGGGTTAAGCCCGTCCAGATCGATGGAATGTGGGGGTTGAGAGTTGGTCACTAATTACGAGCGTTGCACAATACGCACCGGCAACTTGCGTGGGCCACGCACTTGGCCAAGGCTCCACGTCACTGCATCAGCATTTGCTAGGTCAAACTTGGGAAACCGTGCGATAAAGACTTCTACGGCTACTCGCAACTCGAGTCGCGCCAAGTTTGATCCAAGACAGCGATGAATACCGAGCCCGAAAGCGAGGTGGCGATTCTCTTCGCGATCAATCACCACTTCGTCGGCGCGATCAAACACTTGTGGGTCGCGATTGGCTGCAGGAAACGGCAGCAACACAGAGTCGCCGCGCTTGACAGGGCAACCTCCGATAGAAGCGTCTTTGCTCACAATGCGCGCCATGGTCACCGGTGCATACGCACGCAATAATTCCTCAATTGCGGTTGGAAGAAGTTCTGGCTCATTGACCATGCGTGCCAAATCAGATGGATACTGCGCGAGGTGCCAAATGGATGAACCAATCGCACTCCATGTCGTGTCGATGCCTGCAACCATCAACAAGATGATGGTTCCAACAACGTGTGCTGGCGACAACGGCTGATCATAAATTCTTGCATTCAATAAAAAGCCAATGAGGTCATCTTTTGGATTCTCGATGTGATCTTGCACATGCTTTGCCAAATATGCATCAAGCTGCTCAAAACTTTGCTGACGCTCACCAAATGGTGCACCAATACCTTCGAGCACCAAGTGCACGGTGTCGCGGAAGTAGTCACTGTCTTCAACTGGCAAACCAAGCATGCGTGCAATCACATACACAGGAATGTTTTGTGCGTACTGAACCGCTGCATCGACAGTCTCGACCTCGCCCATGTTGTCGATTAGCTCGTTGCAGAGACGTCGAATCTCGGGTTCCCATTCGTTGATCACTTGCGGGCTAAATGCAGGTAGCAACAGACGCCTTGCATCGGCATGAAATGGTGGATCAGAAGTAATCGGTGGTGCTCCACCTATTGGTGCATTGGAAATCCATTCGTCTTTCGGCGGCTTGTTGGAGAGCACCGCGCCCTCAGAAGAAAAATGATCGGTGTCGCGTGCAATTGCAGAAACATCTGCATGAGTTACTGGCAACCACGCGCCGCCGTAGCGATCGGTGTGGGCTACCGGGCAAGTTTCGCGCAACTCGTCCCAAATCTCATGAGCATTGGCGTTGTATGCGGGATCGGCATGATCAAAATCGGTCGTCCAACTTGTTGCAGGTTTCACTTCGTACATGCCACAACTTTACTTGGGGGTGGGCCATACTTTCGTGTCGTGGCTTCGTTATTTATCTTGCTCCCCCCTTCCGAAGGTAAGGCTGAAGGCGGGGCAATAAGTAAGCCTTGGCGCGAATCTTCTGGTGCATGCGGAAAATCTTTAACCTCTCAAAGAAAAGCACTTGTTGATCGGCTCCATGCTCTCAAAGGTGGTGACACAACATTGCTCGGGGTAAAGGGCAAACACCTCGACCGAGCACGCCAAGCCAACTCGTGCCTGCGTGGTTCGCCATCACTACCCGCCTTCCAGCGCTACACAGGCGTGGTTTGGGATCACCTCGATCTTGCAACTCTCACTCGAGCGCAACGCGATCGCGCGCTCAGCAGCATCATCGTTATTTCTGGTCTCTTAGGTGCGGTTGGTGCCGATGAACCTGTGCCCGACTATCGCCTCAAGATGGGGGCAAGGCTTGCACCTTTCGGACTACTTTCGCGCTGGTGGCACGATGACCTCTCGGCCATGCTCAACAAAAAATTTAAAGAATCAGTAGTCATTGACTTGCTCCCCCAAGAGCATCGGGCCGCATTTACCCTCGACACCAACATTGTGGCCAAACATATTGTGGTGGCAATCAACGAAAAATCGGGCAAGGCCGGCGGTCACGACGCTAAAGCTGCCAAGGGCAAGCTCGCTCGCCACCTTGTACAAACTTGTACGTCGAGTTCTCAGGTAGCAAAATCGCTACAGAGTTTTCGCGATCCGCGCTTTGTTGTTACGAGTGATTTGGCTTGAGTTTTTGTTGTAAAAACTCAAGTACACGCTGCACACCAGATTCTTGCACCTGCTCGGTGAGCACCGAATGATCGCTCTTTGCCGAAGACTCAAACTCGACAGCGATAAACGCATCACCAAGTAATTTTTGCAACGATGCAAACCTCGTGCCCACAAGTTTGTCGCCAGTGAAGCGCAAACCAAGTACTTGACACCCTGCTTCTGCGCGTTGCTTAATAATTATTTCGTCGTCCAAACTCAAACCCAAGTCGGCACCGCGTGCGGCACCCATCGAAAACGGCATTGAAGGCTGCGATAACACGGGTGCGACCATGATGTCGTCAACCATCATCCCAAGAGCAAAACCGCCGCTGAAACACATACCTATCGCGCCAACACCGACGCCACCTAGTTCGTTATGCAACTGCTTTGCCAATGCACGCAACCAATTAATCACGGGAGATTTCTGACGCATCGCCAAAGTTGTGAACTCACGCGAGATGCAAATCTTGCTCATCGACTTGGCCATATATTTTCCGCTTGGTTCTCGACCAACCTCGCCCACCAACAGCGGCATCACGACTGTAAATCCAGCATCAACGACACGCTCGGCAAATGCGAGCACGCTTGGCGTAATGCCTGGTATCTCGTGAACAACCACAACACCCGGGCCTGCACCTTTGCGGTACGTGGCGTGCGTTATACCAGCAGAGGTAAATGAACTTCCTTGCCAGCCTGGTGGCGTGAGCGCAATATTTTTCTTCATACCTATTTTGGCCTCACAACACCGACGACTCTTGACCACGATACTGCAGAAATTTTTACGACGTCACCCGTACGCGGTGCATGCACATATTGACCGTTGCCCAAGTACATCCCAACGTGGTGAATTGGATACCCAGAAAAAATCAAATCACCCGGCTGAACGGCTGCAGTTGGAATACGCGTCAGTCCTGCATATTGCGTTCGCGATGTGCGGGGAATGCCCACGCCAGCAACTTCCCACGCCCACGAGGTGAGACCAGAGCAGTCAAAGGCACTTCCGGGAGACTTCGCGCCAAATCGATATCGAACACCCAGTTGCGAAAGTGCAGCCTTAATTGCAACACCCGACCGAGACGATGGAGCAGCGACGTTTGCGTACTTTGATCCAGCAAATTTTGCAGCTTGCGATTTCGCGTCATCGAGAGCAGCTGCCTCGCGACGTTGTCGTTCCGACCTCAGCAATGAACCAAGTTCTCGCTCTGCCGCTGCTTGACGAGCCATGTAATCGGAGGCAAGTGCTTCAGCAGCACTCAATCGTGCTGCCGCATAGTCGGCCAAATCGCTGGCCTTCTTTTGCTGTTTCTCAAGTTTTTTCTTTTCCTTGATGAGGTCGTCAATCAAACCCTGCAACGCATCGGTGTTGCCCGCACCCGTATTGAGCGCAACCGAGGTGAGGTATTTCTTGCGCACCATGTCACTCAGTGAGTTTGTCGAGCTCAAGATGCTCGACAAACTATTGGACATTCCGCCGCGCACAAACGACTTCATTGCCACGGCTTTCAAATCTTCTTGCATCGCGGCAAGTTTTGCTTCGAGCTCAGCAATGTTTGCAATGGTCGCATCAATTTCTATCTGCAAGTCTTCTTGCTGGTTCACAGCCTCGGCATAGGTTTCATCAAGTGCATCGATCTGGTAGCCGATCTTGTCCAACTCGGCAATGATCTGGTTGACCCGTTGCTGCTGATCCCCCGATGACCCAGTCGCGGGGCGCAAACCAAGCGCCTGTGCAGGCATAGCAATAACACCCACAGCCACCGAAGTGGTGAGGATGATGGCGGCCAACTGAGGCACACACCGGCGTACACGCCCAACGGCGATACGAATCATGATGCGACAAGTCTACCGAATTTTAAGGGTTTATTCCCACTCAATCGTGCCCGGTGGTTTAGATGTCACATCGTAAACAACGCGGTTTATGCCCTGTACTTCGTTGATTATTCGTGACGACATTTTTTCCAACAAGTCATACGGCAGTCTCGCCCAGTCGGCCGTCATCGCATCGTCACTCGTTACTGCGCGAATAATTATTGGTCGACCATACGTTCGTTCATCGCCCATCACTCCGACCGAACGAATGTCGGCGAGCACAGCAAATGCTTGCCAAATTTCGCGCTCAAGACCGGCCAAGCGCACTTCTTCGCGCACAATGAAATCGGCTTCTTGCAAAATTGCAACTTTGTCTGGCGTTACTTCCCCGATGATGCGCACGCCGAGACCAGGTCCAGGAAACGGTTGGCGCCACACAATCTCGTCAGGCAACCCGAGCTCTGTGCCCACCTTGCGAACTTCGTCTTTAAACAATGTGCGCAGTGGCTCGCACAGTTTTAACGTCATGTCGTCTGGCAAGCCGCCCACGTTGTGATGGCTCTTGATCACGCTTGCGGTGCCGTCGACACCGCCGCTCTCGATCACATCTGGATACAAGGTTCCTTGCACTAAAAACTTTGCGTCGGTAAGCCCACCCGTGTGCTCTTCGAAGATGCGCACAAAAAGTTCGCCTATCGCTTTGCGTTTTGCCTCTGGCTCGGTGACGCCCTTCAATTTTTCAAAAAATCTTGCGCCGGCATCCACATGAATCAATTCGATTCCCATATGTCGATGAAACGTCTCGACAACTTGCTCGCTCTCGTTTTTGCGCATCAAACCGATGTCTACATAAATACAAGTCAGTTGCTTACCAACTGCCTTATGCACCAGTGCTGCAGCAACGGCCGAGTCAACGCCACCCGACAATCCACAGATCACTCGCTCGCCCCCAACCTGTGCGCGGATTGCAGCAACTTGATCCAAAACTATTGACGACATCGTCCAGTCACGTTTTGCTCCAACAAGTCGATGTAAAAACTGCTCGATGATTGACTGGCCATGCTCGGTGTGCGCAACCTCTGGGTGATATTGCACTCCCCAAATTTTCTTCTTAGGGTTTTCAATCACGGCCATTGGTGCATCCCGAGTGCTTGCCGTTGCCACAAAACCACTGGGCAAAACCGACACAGCATCGAAGTGGCTCATCCACACATTGAGTTGTGCAGGAATGTCGACGTTCAGCAATTGCGACGACGCACCAGCAATGCGTTGCACAACGGTCCGGCCGTATTCGCCCCTGCCGCCCCGGGACACTTTGCCGCCAAGTTGCTCGGCAATCAGCTGTGCGCCATAACAAATGCCC
>JAIOXC010000008.1 GCA_021741795.1 Ilumatobacteraceae bacterium
GCGAATACCTTCCTCGCGGAGTCGTTGCTCGGCACCTTTGGGCAATTCCTCTAGTTTTCTCTCCCCCGCTTTGTCATGCACGGTGCAGTCATAAATCGAATCACATTCGGGAGTCGCGTATTCGGGGTGTGAGCCAACGTCTAGATAGAGCCGTGCTCCATTTTCAAGAAAAACATTTGAACTTCTGCCCCAGGAGACAACTTTCCGAAAGAGGTACCGAGCAACCTCATCTGGACTCAGGCGCCGTTGGCCTCGCAACGTACATGTCACCCCATATTCGGTTTCAATTCCGAAGATGCGTTTGTCCATGTCACCAAAAGACTAAGCGAGATATTGAATAATTGTTGCTTCGCTCAATCGACTGAAACATCGACGAGAGTTGTTGCGCACAAGTACTGCGACTTCAAGTTCTGAGGACGCAATCTGTTGATCACTGAGGCTTAAGGCTTGGTGTGCAAACTTGACGGCTTCCTGCAGGCTGGCTTGAGGTACAAAGCGCTCTACTAAGCGAGTGCGAATTGCTTCCATGTCGCCACCTAAAACCGTAAATTGATGTTCGTCAATGACGGTTCCGTCGTACATGATGTGAAACAGTTGATCTTGCTCTTGTGTGAGCCCAACTTCTGCAACGAGAATCTCCACTTCAAGGGGCTTCATCTCGTGCGTAAATGTTTGACCAAGTATCTGTGCATACTGATTTGCCAGACCGCGGGCGTCCACGTCTAGGCGAGAAAATTGGTAACCCTTGAGGTCGGCAGCCCGCACACCGGCAACCCGCAATTGATCAAACTCGTTGTATTTGCCAACACCGGCGAAAGCAATGCGATCGTAAATCTCACTAATTTTGCGAAGCGTATTGGATGGATTCTCCGCAATCAGCGCAATACCATCTATGTATTGCAGGGCAATAAGTGCACGTCCACGAGCAATCCCCTTACGCGCATAGTCAGCGCGATCCTTCATCATCTGCTCTGGTGCTACATAAAACGGCATGCTCATTTCTGGCCAATACCCTTCGCAATTTCCTCATAAGTGCTCTTCAGGAGTACATCATCGATGCGCGCGAACCCATCGCTAGTGATCGACGCAACAACCGGGTAAATACCCCGCAGCGCATCAGGACCACCCGTTGCAGAGTCTGCAACAGATGCCTCCCACAGGGCACGAGCTGTCAGTACCACTCCGTCATCAACAGTCATGTCGCGTCTCCAGCCCATTCGCAGCACTGTGCCTGCGTGCAACATGCCTGAACCAGTTGCAACAAAATCATGTTCTTCATACCGACCACCTGTGGCGTCGTAATTCCACAAGCGTCCATGATTGAGCAGCGTGTCGTAGCCAGCAAAAATTGGAACGACCATAAATCCCTGCATGGCAGCAGGCAAATTGCTGCGCACAAACATCGACAATTGATTTGCTTTACCCTCCAGAGAAAGCGATTGACCCTCAACCTTTTCGTAATGCTCAATCTGTAACTGAAACAATTTGACCATCTCCATTGCTGGCCCTGCCGCACCTGCAATCGCAACCCCGCTGAACTGGTCGGCTTGCACAACCTTTTCCATCTCACGGTGACTGATCAAGTTTCCAGATGTGGCGCGTCTATCGCCGGCCATCACCACTCCGTTAGCGCATCGCAGAGCAACACACGTAGTTGCATGTGGCACAAGAATTTCGTTGACAGGTAACGAGTCTCCAAACGGTGACAACCCCACTCGCTTCAGCAGCTCGCCAAAGTTCGCGCCGGGATCCTGCTCAAAGGAAAACATCGGCATCGACATACAACTGTAGGTTAGGGCTACTGCCCACCTTTTTGCACATAACTCTTCACAAACTCTTCTGCATTAGATTCAAGCACTTCATCAATCTCATCCAGCAAACTGTCGAGTTCTGCCGTGAGGTTCTTTGTATCTTTATTCGCCGTGGCAGAGGACTGGCTTGTCGTTTCTGATGCTTTTCTTGATGATGCAGATTTCTTTATTTGCTCAGGCATGTCTGAACCATAGCCAAAAACATTCACAACTGCTAGCCCAACAGAAGTTAAAAATCATCCCCTAATTTGGCAATTAAATCTGCTGGATTCTGAGAACTTTTCAACAAATCCCCTACAAGTTCACGAGTGCCGCGCAATGGTTCGGGCATCGGAATTCGCTTCAAACCCTGATTGGGAATGTCAAAGACCACGCTGTCCCAGTTGGCAGCGACCACATCGCTTGGCCACCGTTGCAATACAGATCCGCGAAAATACGCGCGGGTACTGCTTGGTGGATGCACCATCGACCACATCACGTCTTGGGGCAAACACAACACATCTAGTCCTGCACGCAACGCAAGACATTTTTCAATTCGCATATCGTGATATTGCAAATCAATTGCTTTGAGTCGTGGATCCGACGCCTGCAAGCCGTGGCGCTGGGCAAAGCCTTCAACAATTCTTTTCTTAGCCACCCAGTCAACAACATTCGCGACCGTTGAAGGATCCGACTGCAAGCCACCAACCACATTTTGCCAACGAAGCAGCACATCATTACCGATTTGCGCATCCACCGAGTCGAGACCAAACCGAGTTGCATAGTTTGTTGCAGCCTCAATGATCTCAAATTGAATCTGCACAGCAGTTAAGAGTCGTCCATCAACCATTTCAACAACAGCGTTAAGAGTTGGGTCTTGACTCACCTGTCGCACTGCATGTACAGGATCTTTGATCACGAGATGAGCAGGGAAAGCATCATCTTCAATCATCGACAAAACGATCGATGTTGTACCGACTTTGAGAAATGTTGCGACCTCGCTCATATTGGCGTCACCAGCGATTACGTGTAACCGTCGATATTTAATTGGATCACAATGCGGCTCATCGCGAGTGTTGACGATTGGTCGTTTCAATGTGGTTTCTAAACCAATCTCTTCTTCAAAAAAATCAGCGCGTTGACTGATCTGAAAAAGGTTTGCGTTCGAATTATTCCTGATCAGCCCACGGTGTTCGGCTCCAACCTTGCCAGCACCGCAAAAAATCTGGCGACTTACGAAATGTGTGGATATTTGTTTTGCAATCTGTGCAAAAGGAGTTTGTCTAGAAACGAGATAGTTTTCGTGACAGCCGTAGCTATTCCCCTTGCCATCAGAATTGTTCTTGTACAGAACTATCTCTGACTCAGGGGGCAAGCCCTCGTTGGCAACTTGCATACTGCGGCGAACAATTTCTTCTCCTGCTCGATCGAACAACACTGCTTCGAGGGCATTTCTGCACTCTGGAGTGCTGACTTCAGGGTGAGCATGGTCGACGTAATAGCGGGCTCCGTTTGTGAGAACTGTATTTACAAGTTGAGTCTCGAATTCGGGAAAGAGGTAGTCATCGAGCGAATACCCTCGTGCATCATTGCCTGGATGTTCATCGATATAGTCCCAGCCAACGAGTTCTGAATTACCTAATGAGTAGGCATTGACAATTATCGATGACGCGGTAATTGGGTTGACATCACCACCCTTAAAAATAATTCCGTATTCGGTTTCAATTCCGCAAACTTTCGGTGTTGCCACTTAGAGGTACTGCCCCGTCGCTGTTCGCTCAATCGCTTTGCCGCCGGAATCACGACCAGATTCCGAGTCCACTTCGTCGTGTACCAGTGTGCGAATAAAAACGATGCGTTCGCCTTTTTTACCCGAGATTTTCGCCCAATCATCAGGATTCGTTGTGTTCGGCAAATCTTCGTGCTCTTTAAATTCTTGATGAATTGAATCCACGAGATCCTGCAGACATATGCCCTTGACGCCGCTGTCGATCAACCTTTTGATTGCTAATTTTTTGGCCCGACGGACGATATTTTCGATCATTGCACCTGACGAGAAGTCTTTGAAGTACATGATCTCTTTCTCGCCGTTTTGATAGGTCACTTCAAGAAATCTGTTGTTGTCAGAAGTTGCATACATTTCGGCTACTGCCCGATCGACCATGGCGCGTACCGTTTGGGGTGTATCGCCATTGCCCAATTTGTCAATGTCGGATTGCGATATTGGTAACTCGCTCGTGAGATAGCGACCAAAAATCTGGCGAGCGGCATCGGCGTCGGGACGCTCTATCTTGATCTTGACGTCGAGCCGGCCAGGTCGCAATATTGCGGGATCTATTAAGTCTTCGCGGTTCGTTGCTCCGATCACAATGACATTACGCAAGCCCTCAACTCCATCGATTTCAGCAAGCAATTGGGGAACAATTGTCGACTCCATATCCGATGAGATTCCAGTACCGCGTGTGCGAAACATTGAATCCATCTCATCAAAGAAAATAATGACTGGCCATCCTTCTTCGCTCTTCTCACGAGCCCGTTCGAAAATAAGTCTGATTTGTCTTTCGGTTTCGCCTACATATTTGTTCAGTAGCTCTGGACCCTTGATGTTGATGAAATAGCTACGTCCTTTGTCGTCTCCGGTCCGAGCAGCAACTTTTCGAGCGAGACTATTCGCCACTGCTTTCGCAATCAGTGTCTTTCCACACCCAGGAGGTCCATACAACAAAATTCCTTTAGGAGCAGGAAGTTGGTGCTCCGCAAAGAGATCGGCATGCAAAAATGGAAGTTCAACTGCATCAGCGATTTGATCAATCTGCGAGTCGAGGCCACCGATATCGGAATAGGAAATATTGGGAATCTCCTGCAACAACAGATGCTCGACCTCGGGCTGGTCAAGTTTCTCGAGCAACAGATTGGACGATGGGTCCAACCTCAACAAATCTCCTGAACGTAAATGCATGCCCCTAATTGCCGTTGCTAATTCGCAAACACGCTCGTCGTCTCCGCGGACAACAACTATTGCGCGTACCCCATCTTCCAGCACCTCTTTTAATGAAACAACTTCGCCGGTTGTATCGCTTTCCCGATCAAACACGATGTTGAGTGCATCGTTTAGCATCACCTCTGCGCCCAATTGCAGATGTTCAACGTCAACTGATGGATGAGCAGTCACTCTGATCTTGCGACCGCTTGTCAGCACATCAACAGTTAAGTCGTCATTAATGCCAACAACTGTTCCGTAAGAACCAGGTGCACGTGTGAGTTTGTCAACTTCATCGCGCAAATTGGCAATGTGCTCTCGAGCCTCTCGAAGCGTGTATGAAAGTTTTTCGTTCTGACCTGTCAATCGAGCAATCTGCAATTTCAGGTCGATCGGAACTGGTCTTTCTGGCGTATCTTTGTCAGCCAAAGCATCAGCGTCAGTTGTCATGTGTCACCCCAAGCGTCTCGAATCCCTTTAAACCGATAAATCCTTTATAGTGCTTCGTACCGTATAGGGCAATCCCTACCTTGAACACAATTTTTTAGCAAGCGGCGTGTATTCTTGGGTGGGTACTTGAGAATTATTGAAGACTAGATCAACAAATAAAAGGAGCCAGCCAACATGAAAGTTTGGATCGATCAGGATCTTTGCACCGGAGACGGATTGTGCGAGGAAATTGCCCCTGATGTCTTCACCCTCCTCGACGATGGTCTTGCATACGTTCGCGAAAAAGACAAGATTTTTGCTACTGCTAAGGGCAATGCTCAAGGCGCTGACGGAATGGCCAATTTCGCAGACAGCCAGTTGGATGGCGTAATTGAATCAGCCGAGGAATGCCCCGGCGAATGTATTTTCATCGAACCGTAAGCGTTCGACGACCTACTCACTCTCTTCGGCAACAGATGTTGAAAGAGGGTCTTGCGTTTCAATCTTCATTGCGTGTCCTATAAAGCGAGACACCGTAAGAAATGCTGTGTGTGCCACCATTCGATGATCCGGTCGAACCGCCATTCCTTCGATATGCCAAGAACGATGCAGCACCTCAAGTGTGCGTGACTCGATCCAAGCATCACCCATGGCTTTTCGCACCTGCACTGCCTGCGTGATGCTCGGCGTATAAGCAACAAGCAAACCTCCTGTTCGCAACGCCTTCTCGGCATGCGGTACAACATTCCATGGTTCCGGCAAATCCAGAACGACGCGGTCATAATCCGAGCCATCAATACCTTCATACGAGTCACGGATTTCGACCGAGTAACGCTCGAGGGCCGCTTCACCCAAGAAAGATCGAACATTCGATGTCGCGCGATTGGCAAAATCTTCTCGGATGTCGTAGCCCGTGATGATTGCGCCATACCGCAACATGGTCATCGAAAGAGCACCCGAACCCACGCCTGTCTCAAACACTTTCATGCCCGGGCCGATATCACCGATCATGCAAATAGGTGCAAGATCTTTTGGGTAAATAACTTGAGCGCCTCTTGGCATTTCCAGCACAAAATCCTCGAGGGTCGGTCGCAAGATTGAATAGTGCGCGCCTTTCGTCGATGTCAAGACTGTTCCTTCTTGACTCCCGACAATGTCGTTGTGTTCGAGCACTCCGGAATGACTATGAAATTGACCGCCTTCGCTGAGCGTCGCTAAATAACGACGTTTCTTCGAATCAAGAATGAGAACTTTTTCGCCAACAGCAAAAGCGCGTGCCATGAATCAAAAACCTTTGCTCTTGGAGTGAGAAATTGATATCGACTGATCATCTTTGAGATGCACTCGCGCCACAACTGGCCTGCGCCTACTGCGCATGTACTTCACCACGCGCCAAATGAACTTGAGGTACCACACGTTTGTTAGCGACGGATCTCTACAACGCTGCGACGCTTGCGACCACCGCGTCGGCCAAGCAGATATGCAATCAAAACGACAATGGCGCTTGCGACTGCTGCTGCTGCCATGATTGATTGCTTTTTATCGCTAGCGCGACCCTGCAAGTCATCCTGCAATGACTGAAACTTGGACTCCAAATCTTCCTTGGTGATTCGCGCATCAGTGCCGGATTGTGTAGTGCTGGACATGTAATTATCCTTCTCGATGCAAACTTGGGCGCGCAATACGCGTGAGCGAAATCCAGATCAGACCGAGAGCAACGACCATGACAATGAAATATGGAGCCCAAGTGAGACGATCTTGTTGAGTAAACAGTTCAGCTTGCAAAAAACGTAGTAAGCCCACCAAACCCACTACTGCACCAAACAGCAACGCAATCGCTCCCAGGATTCCCCACGCCAGCCACCTGCCGACACCGCGCAGTGGATCAAGGGTCTCTTGTTTGACATAGTCGCGCACCATTTCGAATAGTTCAACGGCGGAAAGCGTTGAACGGAGGGGCGAACCAGCACCAAGACCATCTGTTTTCACATATCCAGTAAACCAGCGAGAAAGAGCGAACTCACCTTTGCCGGTCAGGGCGCAATGTCGGTAACGCTTGGATGCTCAGACAGAGCTCCAAGGGAATTGGCAAGGCTATTCCAAATCGGGCGGTATTCGCCTTGGTTGGAAACCCCAGAACCGTTCAGAATCAATGTGAATACGGATGCCTTTTCCGGCGCATACACCACATAACCCGAGAGCGCTTTCGCTCCTGTGAGTGTTCCGGTTTTGGCGTGTAGGCGTTCACTGGCTGTTGTGTCTGCGAGCAGGTCGCGAAGAGTTCCAGTCTGTCCAGCAATTGCCAAACCGTTACCCATCACTCCAAAGCCACCATCTCGTTCGAGAATAGATGTGAGTAGTGCACACGTGGCACGGTTGCCTCTGTCTAGCCCGGAACCATCAACGATCACTAGCCCATCAATGGCATAACCCAGCTCTTGCAATGTTGCTTGCGCCACCTGCGCGCCAGCAAGCCTCGTGCCTGCAGACAGCTTCTGCAAGCCAATTTCTTTGAGTATCATTTCAGCAGTGTTGTTGTCGCTGTTCGTCAACATTTCCTCAACGACGGCACTGAACGGGGCTGAATTAATGCTGGCAACAACTGGAAGATCAACAGATGCCGTCCCAATTTTAGCACCACCTCGTACAACTATTCCTCGCTCATTGAGCAATCGTAAAAATTCTTGCGCGGCAGACAACGCTGGCTGATCGGGTTTAATCGGCGAAGCAAGAACTACGCCATCGTTAAGCAGAAGTGCACCGAGCGGACCAACCTCTGTAGTGCGTACACCGAGTCCCAAGGACGGGGTGAAGCGCTCAGTGTCGTATCGACTCTCATCACCAACAATGTTGCCTGTTATCTCGGTGATACCCGCAGCGACCATGGCATCTATCAGCGTGCCAATATTCGTGGGATGAAGAGTTGGATACGACTCTGTTGCAGGGTATCCAACAGTCGAGAGCACCGGATCTCCTCCACCGACAAGCCAGAGGTCCCCAACAATTTGACTGCCTTCGCTCACACCAACAACCTTTGTGGTGAAAACATAATCTGGTCCAAGTACTTCAAGTGCTGCGATAGCAGTAATCAATTTCATGTTGCTGGCAGGAATAACAGGCAAGTTTGGTTTGACAGCAGTAATGCGTTGATCCTCGACTGAAACAACAAGACACGACTGTTCGGGCATCATTCGCACAGTGTCGGAAAGGGAACTGACGAGGCCGCCAATACGAATCTCACTCGACAGCACTGCTGGCAAGCGTCGAGCATTGAGCAGGGACGCATTGATACCTTGCACCTCAATAAAAGATTCATCAGCTGAAACCGAAATTGCAATTTCATGAACGAATTTGTATGCCAATCCGATAATCGATGACCCAACCAGTAGCACCGTTGTGAGCAGTGTTGCTACCACTCGAGGAGAACCGAGACGTACTTTGTTATTAGCACGTTTCATCGACTGCGAAATCTCGACTGAGTTTTGGTTCACTTTGCTACCCCAGTGAATCGTGCATAGCGATACATGTGCGAGAGAGCAGTTGCTGCACGAGTGCCGCTCGCATAACACAGTCGCCCGGTTTCTCGAACCGTTGCTGGACCAGGATTGAGTGGGTCGGCAACAGCAAGTTCGGTAGCCACAAGCACAGGTTTATTGTATTTTACAGCACATTCAGCAGCAGACTGCGCAAAGCGCTCATCTTGACGACGGTGGTACGCCACAATTCGCTCCAGGCCATGGTCGGGGTAAAACTCACCCTCGCTCATCATTCGAGCCTGATTGCTCTGGATACCAAGACCAAGAAAAATCACTGCGTCAATGGCGTCATGGGCGCAAATCAATTCAAGAATCTCTGGAATGGTGTCGCGTGTTTCACCTCCAGCACAATCGATCGGATTGTTGCGGCTCCAACGTGGGGGTAAGAGTTCGTCTAGTGCCTTCGTCAAGTCCGTTGGCAGCGGAACGAGGTGGAGCACACCGTCTTTGGCGATTGCATCCGATGTCACCACTCCCCAACCACCAACAGTTGTAAGAACAACGACGCGATTTCCTTTCGGCAGGGGCTGAGTTGCGAACGTTGCAGCGATATCAAAAGCCTCTTCTACTGTTGAAGCACGTGAAGCACCAGTGCTCCGACAAAGGCCATCGAAAATCTTGTCATTACTGGCCAACGCTCCCGTATGACTCTGTGCCGCACGAGAGCCAAGGTCGGTAGCGCCACCCTTCACCACAACGAGTGGTTTGTGTTGCAGGGCTCGCGAGAACGAGGCTTCAAGTGCTTTGCCGTCGTTGACACTCTCGATGTACGCAAGAGACACACGTGTTTCATCATCTTGTGAGAACCACTCCAGATAATCGCCTACCGAAGTCTGGGCAGCGTTACCCGCTGAGATTGCTCGCGCAATACCTACTCCTGTTTGACGGGCATAGTTGAGAAAACTAGAAACAAAATTTCCACTTTGACTCGCAACCGAGATTGCACCTCGTGGTGGGTATGGTCCAACGATCTGGGCACACATTGAAACTGGTGTGCTCACGACACCCTGTCCGTTTGGCCCTGCTATAACCATGCCGAGTTCTGTCGCAAGCAACACCAATTCGCGTTCGGCCTGTTCGCCACTTGGGCCAGCCTCTCGATAACCGGCTGAAGCAATAAACGCAGCACGAATTCCGCGTGCAGCGCACTGCCGAAGCAGACCCGGGTTAGCGCTCGCGGGAGTGCAGAAGAAAGCAAGATCAATCTCGTTCATCGGCAAATCGTCGATTGATGCAACCGTTTCTATGCCAAGAATGACTTCGCCCGTGAGATTGGTGGCATAGACCTTGCCGGCGAACTTGTTTGACAAAATATTGTGCAACGAAACGAATCCAAACTTGCCAGGGTGCGACGAAGCCCCGACCACAACAATTGCGCGGGGCGAAAATAATGAGTCGTACTGTGCAAATCGAGAACCAGGCTGTGTGTTCGATGAAGTGCTCATCGTGATCGGTGAATTTGCCCCGCTTAACACCTCGACCAAGGCATCAACAGCAACAAGCGACCCATCGCGTTGCACAATGAGTGGATTGATATCAATCGAGACGATCTCTTTGTGAGTGTCGCAAGCAGTACTCATAGATACAAGCGCGCGAGCTAACGCATCTACGTCCACGGCGCTCTCACCCCGAAATGCTTGCAACATCGATTTGTATCTCAAGGCGTCAATCATCTCGAGCGCTCGACTCTTGTCAATTGGTAATGGCGCAAAAACGACATCCTGAATAATTTCGGCGAAAATTCCACCAATGCCCAGCATCGCGGTATTACCAAATACGGGGTCATTCACCATGCCGACGATCAACTCACGACTTCCGTTGATCATTCTGGCTACGAGCAATTGCACTTTTCCATCACTAACGGTTGCTAGAGCGAGCAGTTGCACAGCCGCTTGCTCAACCGCTGCTCGATCAGCAAGTTGAAGACGCACGAGGCCCCGCTCGGTTTTATGAGCAATGGTGGAACCATTGAGTTTGACGACCACCGGATAGCCCATCGCATCAGCGGCGTCACCTGCTTCGATTGGCGTGTCAACCATTGCCTCTATTGCAAACGGGAAACCAAAGGGCGCAAGCAATTGCTTTGACTTTGCTTCGGACAAAGTTTGTTGATCTGACACAACTCACCACATTACTCAAGTGGGCACTAATTTAGATCTATATGAATCAACTCTCGGCGTCGCGGGCATTTGTGAACGGCGTGCTTGTCGGCCCAACCTGTGTGACATGGGATGAGGATGGAAACATTACAGAAGTCTCCGAAATCCGCGCTCAAGATGCGGCAACAGATTCGCTGCTTGTTCCGGGTTTTATTGATCTGCAGATCAACGGAATTGCTGAAGTGAATGTGGCGTCTGCAGACGATTTGCAGTGGCAGCGCCTCAATCAACTTCTGCTTAAATCGGGTGTGACGAGTTGGTGCCCAACACTTATTAGTGCGTCGAGAGATTCTCTCGCGTTGTCGCTTGACAAAATTCTGGCGCGCATGCAACTACAAAGCACTGAAAACAACGTAGTTACGTCTTCGATATTGGGCGCACACATGGAAGGCCCTTTTCTTGGCGCGGCACTAGGAGCCCATGACCGTCGCAGCGTTGTTGATATTGACTTGCAGTGGATTAAGCAATTACCAGCGTGCGTAGCGCTGATGACGGTTGGGCCAGAGCAAGAAAATAGTGTTGCTGCAGTACGACTACTTCGCCAACAAGGCATTGCAGTCTCACTCGGTCACACCCGCGCTACAGAGCAACAATTTCTTGATACCAAAGAGGCTGGCGCGCAGATGGTCACACACCTATTCAACGCAATGTCTGGAGTTCATCACCGCGAGCATGGCGTTGCACTCACAGCGCTCACCGACGATGAAATATTTGCATCAATCATCGTCGATCTGGAACATGTCTCACGTCGAGCAGTGCAACTGGCATTTCGAGCTAAACCTGACCGCATGGTATTGGTAACGGATTCGGTCCGAGCAAATACGATCACGGCACCAAGGCTGAACGACGGCACGCTTGCTGGCAGTGTTCTCTCAATGGATCAAGCGTTGCGCAATACTGTTGTCAAATGCTCCGTGCCACTTTCGGTTGCGCTCATGAGTGCGACTCGCAACCCTGCAGAGGTATTGGGCCTGCGTGACAGAGGCGACATCAGCGTTGGCAAGCGAGCCGATTTAGTGTTGCTGACGCACGACTTGTCGGTGCTACAAACCGTGAGTCGCGGACTTTTCTACGCCCACAACAACGACTAAAGTCATTGCGTGCACATCGTCTCTGCGTTGTTCGTCGACACATTCGAGATGAAGTCGGCACCTGGCCCAGCCACCCACATCGACATGATGGGGGTGTTCTTTTCACTCGCAGCACCAAACCCAGTTCCGGTAACCATCGAACCGCATCTCATGGCTTTGATCTATTGCCAGGCCGATGAGCCAGGGTCTGGGGTTTTCGAAGTGATTTTTAAGGATGGCTTTGAAGACAATGCGGAGCAACTGGCTCGCAATGTCAGTCCATTCACGGTTGAGCCCGGCAAATTTACTTATCGCCTCGTTCGCGGCGCTCTTGAGCTCACTAAATATGGTCTGATCTTCGCTCACTGCCGTGTTGACAAACAGCCTTGGCACAAAGTTCCGCTCACTTTGCTCCCACCGGTGTCCTAGAAGCAACTACAGTCGCCGCCGTGAATACTTTGCCTCGTCTTTCTCCAAATCTTGATCGCGAGCTCGTTGCAATTGCTCGGGGCATTGCAATGGACGCTCCGCTGAAGGCAAAAAGTGGTCACCAGGGAACCGCAATGGCTCTCGCCCCCCTTGCACATGTGTTGTATTCACGAATCATGCAGCACTCTCCGCAAGATCCGCAATGGCGAAACCGAGATCGTTTTGTGCTTTCCGCTGGTCACGCATCCATTTTGCAGTATTCGATGTTGTTCTTAAATGGATACGGACTCGAGATGAACGATCTGCAATCATTTCGCCAATTTGATTCGTTAACTCCTGGTCATCCTGAGGCCGGCCACACCGCTGGTGTTGAGGTTACAACCGGTCCCCTCGGACAAGGTTTTGCCAACGCTGTCGGAATTGCGCTCGCCGAACGAAACCTGCGCGCACGCTTTGGCTCTGAACTGATGAATCACCACACGTATGTCATTGCAGGTGACGGATGTTTGATGGAGGGAATCAGCCACGAAGCAGCGTCACTGGCAGGACACCTCAAACTCGATCGTTTGATTTGTATCTACGACGACAACAAGATCACTATCGATGGAAGCACCTCGCTCACATGTTCTGATGATGTTGTCCAGCGATTCACGTCGTATGGATGGAATGTCGTGCAACTCGGCGAAATTGGTGAGGATCTAGATGCACTCGAGGCTGCACTCAACAAGGCAAAGCAACATTCTGGTTCTCCAACTCTGTGCGTGCTCCAAACCCATATCGGATTTCCTTCACCAGATTTCACCGACAGTCACGAAGCACACGGAAATCCATTTCTCGCCGAGCATGTCGAACGCACGAAGACTGTGCTCAACATTCCTCACGAACCATTTTGGGCTCCCCCAGCAATAGTCGCTGCCTCACGCGAATTCGCTGCGAGCCGAGCAACACAATGCATCGCTGATTACAAATCTGCAGCGTCTAAGGCGCCACAGAGCGCAAGGAGCCAATTTGATTTGTGCTGGAATCCATTGCCTAGCGCTCAATGGAAATCTGCCGTACCAGCATTTGCGCCAGACTCTTCACTCGCAACTCGTCAGGCGATGCCAACTTCAATCACTGCCAGTTTGAGTGATCTTCCAGGTTTGATGCTTGGCTCCGCAGATCTCACGGGTAACACGGGTGTCAAGATCGGCGCAATGAGTGCGCAATCGGCATCTCATCCCCAGGGCCAACAAATCTATTTTGGCATTCGCGAACATGCAATGGCAGCAGCAATGGTTGGTATGGCGCTTCACGGAGGGGTTCTGCCTGTAGGCGGTACGTTCTTCGTATTCGCTGATTACATGCGACCAGCAATCAGATTGGCCGCACTGTCCAAGGCAAAAGTCATCTTCGTTTTTTCGCATGACTCCGTTGGAGTTGGCGAAGATGGTCCCACCCACCAACCCGTCGAGCATCTTGCTTCACTCCGAATTATCCCTGGTTTACACGTGGTTCGGCCCGCCGACTCTCATGAAACTGCACAAGCATGGCGTGATGCGTGTGATTTCGATGGTCCAACAGCACTCATTTTGAGCCGTCAATCACTTCCGATTTCGTCAGATGGATCAGCCGTCTCTACTGGTGCGGGAGTTGTGCGTGCGAGCAGTAGCAAGCCCAGCGTTGTGCTTGTGGGCACCGGTAGTGAAGTTGCATTGTGCATGCAGGCAGCATCGCAACTTGAGCAATCTGGCAACCAAGTACAAGTTGTCAGCATGCCTTCGTGGGATCGCTTCGAAACGATGTCCCGAGAATTTAAATTAACTGTGTTTCCTCTGGGGGTTCCCGTACTTTCGGTGGAAGCCGGAAGCACGTTTGGTTGGTCGAGTTACGCAGATCAATCAATTGGCATAGATCGCTTCGGTGCTAGCGCTCCTGGCAATGTGGTGATGCACAATCTCGGCTTGAATGTTCAACACGTAGTTGATCGTGCTCTCAAGTTGATTGCATCTGGTAAACAAGACTGATGGCATCATCGCGTCTCGTGCGATTGTTTGATGAATGCGGTCAAAGCCCGTGGCTCGACAATTTAAAGAGAGAGTTCATCACATCGGGACAACTGCACAGCATCCTCGATTCGGGTATTCGAGGTTTGACGTCAAACCCGACCATTTTTCAGAAGGCGATCCAAGGTTCGTCGGACTACGACGAACAATTTAGACAACTCAGCGATCAACATATGTTGCCCATCGACAGCTACTGGCAACTGGTCATCAAAGACATTCAAGATGCGCTCGACATCTTTCAACCGCTGTATCACTCGTCTAATCGGTCAGACGGGTTCGTCAGCGTTGAAGTCGATCCCAATTTGGCACATGACACGATCGCAACAGAGACTGCGGCAAGGTTGCTCGACGAACGAGTTGCACGAGACAATGTCATGATCAAAATACCTGCAACGTTGGAAGGTATCCCCGTCATTCGCACAATGATCAGCGAAGGTCGCAACGTTAATGTCACGCTTATTTTCAGCCTTGACCGTTATCAACAGGTAATGGATGCATACATCGATGGTCTCGAGCAACTCAGCATCACGTCTCCTGAATCTCTTGCTGGTGTTTCAAGCGTTGCGAGCTTTTTCATATCGCGTGTCGACACCGAGATTGATCGCCGACTAGTCGCGGTCGGCACAGATGAAGCATCGTCGCTCTGTGGCACCGCTGCCATCTCGCAAGCCAAGATTGCTTACCAACTGTTTACGCAGACATTTTCTGGACCAAGATGGTCTGCACTTGTACGTCGTGGAGCACGAGTTCAAAGGCCGCTGTGGGCTTCAACCTCGACCAAAAATCCGGCCTATCCCGACACGCTGTATGTGGACCAATTGATTGGACCAAACACTGTGAATACTTTGCCAGATCTCACCATGTTGGCTTTTAGCGATCACGGCACACCGGCAGTAACAATCGACGCCAACGTCGATCTTGCTCATACTCGATGGAATCAACTAGACCGTCTTGGCATCGACGTGTCCGATGTAGCACTACAACTTGAACGCGAAGGTGTCCTGTCTTTTCAAAAGAGCTTCACCGAACTTATTGACGCACTCGTAACCAAAAATCAAGCCTTTCGCCGATGAACAAGGCTGACGATTTACTCTCAGCCATCTCGGACCTTGTTGGCGAATACGGGTCAATTCATAACACTGATTATGTGATGCAACTGATAGCAACGAGCCTTGAACTCGGATCCGACAAAACATCAACATTGGATCTCAAAATTGCGTCGTCGGCCCTAAAGGAAATGCGCGAAGCATTCGCCATGTTTCAGCCATATACGCAGCGTCCCAAAGTAACGATATTTGGATCGGCTCGCACCAAAAAAGATGATCCGCTCTATCTTCACACTCAACTGGTGGCCAAAAGACTCGCCGATCAAGGTTGGATGGTGGTGACAGGAGCCGGGCCAGGAATCATGGAGGCTGGTATGGAGGGGGCAGGAAGAGAGAGCTCAATTGGTGTTTCCATTCGGCTGCCGTTTGAATCTTCAGCCAATTCGATTATTGCTGGTGACGAAAAGTATGTTTCGATGCGCTATTTCTTTACTCGTAAATTGATGCTCGTCAAAGAGTCTCAAGCGTTCTTGTGCTTGCCAGGTGGGTTCGGCACTCTCGATGAAACTTTTGAATTGCTCACACTCACCCAAACCGGTAAAGGAGTGCCAGTCCCAATCGTTCTTCTCGATCTGCCGGGCGACCGCTTCTGGCACTCAATTGATCTACTGATTCAAACCGAATTGCTCACCCGTGGACTTGTCTCGCCCGAAGATCTTGCGCTGTATCGGGTTTGTGACACCATTGATGACGCAACTGATGAAATTCAAACGTTTTACATCAATTACCACTCGGTTCGATTCATCGGTAAGCACTTGATCATGCGACTGAATAAGTTGCCGACTCACCAACTATTGACCGAACTTCAAAAGAAATTTGGTTATTTGTGTCGCTCTGGCCAATTTGAGATAGTTCAACCACATTCAACTGAGATAAGTGACAACGACCATCTAGACAAATACCGATTGCGATTTGACCCACAGCGAAGTGACGCTGGTGGCCTGCGAGCACTCATCAACTTTCTCAATCAAGCCGGCTAAGTACACCGATTGCTTTTTCAACGGCCCTGCGTGCCGAAGTCAGCTGTCGTTCAATCTCTGGGCGCTTCACTGCACCCTCACGATGTGCCGATTTGAGGGCATCAAGGGCCTTATCGGCGATCTCTTCAGAGATCATTTCGAGTCGAGCGACAATGTCGAGTATTGATTCGTCTTGCGTTGCAGGCATCTCTCAAGTATGACAGCCGGAGAGTAAGTCCCGTCATCATCAACATGGTTTCTCATTTTTTGTTGGTGAAAGACGTGTGATGTCCTGTTCTATCGTCTAGCGTCAGAACCTATGTCAAGACCAGAAGAACTTCATGAATGGATTAGTTTCACCGACCCGGACGCCGAGCAAACGTGGATGATCGATTCAACTTTCATGCTGTCAAATTGGTCATGCATTTATGGCTCAGGCTGCAAGGGAGTACTTGACGACGACGCCACTACATTGCAACAGGGATGCTGCAGTTATGGTGCCCACTTCATTGATAAAAAAGATCTTGCTTCTGTCAAGAAATCTGTCAAGCGTCTCAAGCCAGAACATTGGCAAAAACATGAAAAGGGTGCAAACAATCGTTGGTTGATCAAAAATCGCGATGGCTCCGATGCAACACGTCGAGTCAACGACGCATGCATTTTTCACAATGACCCCGGCTTTGAGGGTGGAATGGGCTGTGCATTTCATATCGCTGCTCTTGAGGTTGGTGAACGACCAATGGACTGGAAGCCAGACGTGTGTTGGCAGGTTCCGCTCCGTTTAGACGAGCACACGGAAGATGACGGACACGTTATTTCTCACCTGCGCGAATGGAAACGACGCGACTGGGGCGAGGGTGGCATCGAGTTTCATTGGTGGTGCACTGACGATCCCGCTGCATTCGTCGGCAAAGACCCCGTCTACAAATATCTCAAAGACGAGATTACTGAGCTCATTGGTTCAAAGACATATAAAACGCTGGTGAAGTTGCTTGAAGAGAAGCGTTCGACGCCACGACCGCACCCACAGGTAACGCTCAAAAATCCAACGCGCAAACCTGCAAAACGCTAAGAGCAACTGGTTGTAGCTAGTTTGAGTTTCGCTTGGTGTACTTGCGACGATCTTCGATCGTTAAGTACTTCTTGCGAATGCGAACGTTGAGCGGGGTCACTTCCACCAATTCGTCATCTGCAATCCATTCAATCGCAGTTTCAAGGGTGTGAGTAACTGGCGTTGCGAGCTTGATTCCTTCGTCATGGCTATGTGTGCGAATGTTGTTCTTCTCTTTCGCACGAACCGCATTAACAACCATTTCTTCTTCGCGGGCGTTCTCTCCAACGACCATGCCTTCGTAGAGTTCGTCACCTGGCGAGATACAGAGTGTTCCGCGTTGCTCAAGATTGTCGAGCGCATAAGCAGTTGCAGGACCCATGCGGTCTGAAACCATTGCTCCTCCAAGACGATGTGGCAACTCTCCTGCCCACGGCATCCATCCTGCAAGACTTTGATGCAGGAGTGCTGTTCCTCTTGTCACGGTGAGCAGTAGCGATCTGAAACCGATGAGTCCACGTGATGGTGCTTCGAAATAGACGATCGTGCGGTTGGCATCTCCTGGACGAAGATCGGTGATGCGACCCTTGCGAGGAGCGAGCGCCTGTGTGACTGCGCCAACATACTCGTCAGGCACGTCACAAGTTCCAGACTCGAGAGGTTCATGTTTTTTGCCGTTCACTTCTTTAGTGATTACCTCTGGGCGACTAACTTGCAATTCGTAGCCTTCACGACGCATGTTTTCAATCAACACGGCCAATTGCAACTCTCCTCTACCAGCAACTTCCATCACGTCGGTTGACTCGGTGTTGGCAATTTTGATTGACACATTGCCAAGGATTTCTTTTTGCAAGCGATCACGTAAGTGGCGGCTAGTAAGATATTTGCCATCTTTGCCGGCGAACGGTGACGTGTTCACACCGAAACTCATCCGCAACACTGGCTCATCAACCTCGAGGCGTAGCAGTGGTACAGGATTGTCGAGTGCGGCAATGGTGTCGCCTACTTCAACTTCGTCGATACCACTCATAATGAACAAGTCACCAGCAATAACTTCTGCAACCTCCACGCGATCAATGCCCTGGAAGGCCATCAAACCACTGAGTTTGCGCTTCAGTATCGGCGCAGGATTGTCGTCGGTTGGCTTTTGGCAAAGCGATACTTGGTCGCCTTTGCGCATCACACCGGAGATAACTCGTCCAATGGCTAGTCGACCCAAATAGTCGGATGCGTCCAAGTTGGTGACCATCGCTTGTAACGGTGCACTCATGTCATTTTGTGGCGCTGGAATATGGTCGACAATCGCGTCAATCAGTGGCGACAAGTCGCCATCGGACGCTGGCATACCAATGCCTGCCATGGCCAAGCTGTCGCGAGCAACAGCAGAAAACACAGGAAACGACAAGTGATGATCTGCATGGGCTAAGTCCAAAAATAGTTGCTCAACTTCATGCAACACTTCTTCCGGACGAGCATCTTGACGATCCACCTTGTTGATTACCAAAATCACTGGCAAGTCGAGTGCTAAAGCCTTAGACAACACATAACGAGTTTGTGGCAACGGGCCTTCTGCGGCGTCTACGAGAAGCAAGATTCCATCCACCATCGCCAGCGCACGCTCTACTTCCCCACCAAAGTCGGCGTGGCCCGGAGTGTCAACCAAGTTGATCTTGGTGCCCTTCCATTCGATCTGTGCGGCTTTCGCCAAAATAGTGATGCCTCGCTCACGTTCCTGATCGTCGTTATCCATCACGCGATCGATAATTGCCGAGTGGGCAGCAAAGGTTCCCGCCGAACGCAAGAGAGCGTCTAGGAGCGTGGTCTTGCCATGGTCAACGTGTGCAACAAGCGCAATATTGCGCAACTTCTCAGGTGTTTGTGTCATGATCTTTCTTGAATTATTTTTGGGGGGACTTGCGATGTGCTGGGAGACCAGCACTTACTAGCTTTTTTCAGTATCTTCCGTATCTTCACTTTCTGCCATCTCTTCATCTTCATCATCAAACCGCACGCCGTATTTCTCGGCGATTGCTGCGTATTGATCATCTTCTGTTTGAGCCTCTTTACTGCGCCCACCCAACCCGAGATCACTCGCACTGGGACCAGATTGCTTTAATTTACGTGCTTCTTCGAAGCGACGATGACGACCCTTCTTCACGGTAGGGCTCCGAACCTTGATCGGGTGGCTACCGGTGAGGCAGCCACTTAGTGGATAAACATCGCTATAAATCTTAGCCTGCTGGGCTTGACGAATTACGGCTTTTCGTTCAGATTGTCGGATTATTGGTGGGTAAAAGCCTGAGTCTTCCGTGACCGTTAAAACTGAGACCCGCTTCACCAGACAAGATGCGCTCGATATCTTTGCCCACCATCTCTGCCCGCCAGCCAACGCTTAAACGACCTTGTGGAGATTTTCGCAAGAGAGCCAAAATATCGTTGCGAGTTCCAAGCAGTGTTGCATCTATGTGATGGGTCCTGGCAAGTTCGCTCATCCAAGCAGTAATCAGTCCAACTGCCGGTCGCAATTCTTTATCCACATCGTCGTTTTCGATCTGTGGCAGCGAGACAACGAGAGTTTTGCCACGATCTACCGCAGCGAGCAACTCTCGTCCCACTTCACCACCAATTTGTCGGTGTTCTACTCCACGCGCCTTGAGTAAATCCTCGGTTGTTGTGGGAACAATTTGGGCGATGCCCAATATCGCAATATCGGAGAGAACACGACGCGGTGGAATATCTGCTGCCATTGCTTTTCGCTCACGCCATTCACAAACAGCCTTCGCGACTCCGCGAGCCGGACCCTTGAGCGCTCGTGCTTCTTTTACTCGCAGCCAAGCGTCAGATGGATCAACTGGTCCTGCCGGACGCACACGCAATTCTTCGCAAGCCTCATTCACCCAGTCAAGACGTTCAAGATCAATCAATCGGGCTTCGAGATTATCTTGAATGCTAAAGAGATGCTCGACGTCTGTAGCCGCATACGTTTTCTGATCGGCCGTCAGCGGTCGACGCAACCAATCAGTGAGGCGGTCACCCTTAGAAATGCTTATCTTCAATTCGCTCAATACCAACGAAGACAATGAAGGTGTAGACATCCCCACAAATCCTGCAGCAACTTGTGTGTCAAAGATTCGCGCTGGCGCAGAACCGCATGCATGATTTAGTACCTCAAGATCCTGCTGAGCAGCATGCAAAACACATAATGATTCAGATGCAAACAAATCAGTAAACAATTGCAATTCGACCGATGTCGGATCGATCAGAAATATCTTATTGTTGTGCTTTATCTGAATTAATGCCAGCTGTGGAAAATATGTACGCTCTCTGTGAAACTCTGTGTCCATTGCATATCGAGAACAGCCAGCCATTTCGTCCAACAAAACGCTCAAATCACTATTTGAATCAATCCATGAAATGTTCATAGGTTCCGTTTGCTCGACGGGGTTTAGGGCTGAGTGCCGGTTGACAACGGATTGCCCAATGCAATCCAGCCAGCAGTGCCACCGATGACATTGACAACATTGGTGATCCCCTGTTCGTGCAAAAACTCACATGCACGCATGCTTCTGCCACCAGAATGACACACAAGAAAAACATTGGCATCAGAACGGAATCGATCAATGTTTTCGGGCACGGTGCCGAGAGAAACAAGCACGGCTGATGGAATGTGTCCAGATTCAAATTCATCTGCCTCGCGAACGTCAATCAATTGAGAGCCCGAACTCAAGGCAACTTTCAATTCGTCGATGGTAATCTCTTTAATTGACACTTGTAAGCCTTTCGAATGAACTGTTAGATCGTACCTTCATCATCCAAGTCTTTTGGACTATTGACATTGCGTACCAATGCTGATTCGTAGGCAACGTTGGCTATGTGCAAACCGGTCGTCGCTTCGTGAACTGATCTTGTTCCAATCCGATACTGTTCTCGCAGTAGTGGCAAGCACGTGGCTTTTCGCCATACAGACAACAACCAATGCACATGCGTCTCATCCCCTGCGTCGACAGCCACAGCAACATCGCTATTTGAAGCATCAAGGCAATCAATCAGACCGGTGAAAGACTCTGCGGTAAAGAACGGCGTGTCGTTCGGGGCAATTACAACAAACTCACGGTTGGACATTTCGAGCGCATCGACAATGGCACCCAGTGGTCCATTGCCTTCTCTTGAACCAACGACACTCGGCAGTTCTAACGCACTACTCGTTTGCGCATCGGCACCGATCAGACGCACGCTCAAACCAAATGCGTTTTGTAAATTGTCTGCAACAACAGCAGCCATGAGGCGTACACCAATTGACGCAAGCGACTTGTTGGTGCCAAAGCGAGTGCTCTTACCCCCGGCTAATACAAAGCAATCTACAGATTCG
>JAIOXC010000009.1 GCA_021741795.1 Ilumatobacteraceae bacterium
TTGCGCGCGAACCGTTGTTGGTCGAACAGCCGCTCGAGGTCGCGGTGCCTCTTCGTAGTCGTCCTCAATTTCATCTTCATAGTCATCAGCAACTCGCCGAGGCTGTGGACGTCGCCCTGCTCCGCCACCACGCGCAGCAGGGCGCTCTGTGGCAATTGAAGCGTCGTAGTCATCATAAGCATCATCTGGTCCAAGACCGAGATAGTCCATCGCTCGTCTAAACATTGACATCTCCTGTAGGTTACAACAACCGACTAGATCGAATGTGGACGCTGGCCGAAAAGCGCCGTTCCCACCCTCACCAATGTGGAGCCTTCTTCAACCGCGATCTCAACATCGCCCGTCATCCCCATCGACAACTGTTCGACCCCCAGGTCGGTTGCCATCCGCTTGAGTAATGCAAATGCAGCGCGAGTCTTCATTGGGTCCATATCGGTTGGCCCAACAGTCATCAGCCCAGTCACGTCCAATCCCCCCAGTCGGGCTTGACGAACTAGGGCCTCAACCTCAGCTGGGTCACACCCACCTTTATCCATTTCGCTGGTGGTATTGACCTGCACCAGTATTTCGCATCGGCCAGCCGAGGTGCGGGCCATCTGGCGTTTGGAGAGTTCTGTCACCACCGAGGCCCTGTCCACCGATTGCCACACGTCAACAATGTCAAAGAGCGACTTGATCTTGTTGGTTTGCAATTGCCCGATGAAATGGACGGGCAGTCGATCAAGCCGTGCAACTTGGTGCGACTTGGCGATCAGTTCTTGGGCATAGTTTTCGCCAATTGCCTCACAGCCCGCAAACTTTGCATCGTTCCATGCGTCACTCCCAAAAGTTTTAGTAACGGCAACTATGCCAACCCCAACCCCACCAGCCCGCACGATTCGATCGCGCAGTTCGGCAACACGAGTTGCTACAAGCGCTTGATTCGTCATTATTCGACAGTGACCTCGGTGGCGAACGCGCCAACCATCTGAAGTTGTTACTTTAAAAAGTCTGGTACGTCAAAGCCGTCAGATGAGTCACGCAATGGATCTTCGCCAGAACCAAACAACTCTTTGATCCGGCTACCACGTTGGTCACCACGCGTATCGGCGCGACCATCACCGCGACCCGCAGGTCGCGACATACCCGAATCCGAGCGATCAAAACCCGCTGCGATCACTGTTACTTGCACTTCATCATCAAGTTCATCATTGATAACAGTGCCGAAAATGATGTTTGCATCCTGGTGTGCAACAGCGTGCACAATCTCGGCTGCAGCATTGAGTTCGAACAAGCCCATGTCTGATGGCCCAGTGATGTTGAGCAAAATACCGCGCGCGCCCTCGATGGACGACTCGAGCAGTGGCGAGTTAATTGCAGCGGTTGCTGCTGCGATCGCACGATTATCGCCCTTTGCTTTACCAGTTCCCATTAGGGCAGTGCCCGCATTTGTCAAAATCATTTTGACGTCCGCAAAGTCGGTGTTGATCAGACCAGGTGTGGTGATCAAGTTGGTAATACCTGCAACGCCCTGCAACAACACTTCATCAGCGCGCTTAAAGGCATCGAGCAAACTCGTCTTCTCGGTGGCAACCGACAAGAGTCGTTCGTTCGGAATGATGATCAACGTGTCGACCTTGTCACGCAACTTGGCGATACCGGCTTCAGCCTGCATGGCGCGACGACGACCTTCGAAACCAAACGGACGTGTCACGATGCCAACGGTCAACGCACCAGCAGCACGAGCGATCTCGGCGATGATTGGCGCTGCACCAGTTCCGGTACCACCGCCTTCGCCGGCAGTAATAAACACCATGTCGGCGCCGCTCACAATTTCTTCAATGTCACTGCGACTTGCTTCTGCGGCATCTTGACCAATTGCTGGATCACTGCCTGCTCCAAGACCGCGAGTAATCTCGCGACCAATGTCAATCTTGAAATCGGCATCGCTCATCAGCAATGCCTGTGCATCGGTGTTTACCGCCACAAATTCGACGCCTCTCAAATTGGAATCGATCATGCGATTGATGGCGTTGACGCCAGCCCCACCTACTCCAATTACTTTGATAACCGCCAAGAAGTTTTGTGGTGCACCAGCCATTGTGTAATCCTCCTACGAAGCGTGAGCGACAACGAAATTGACTCTGTCACAGACGCCGGTTCCTATGTTGGCTACAGGCTAGTTGATCGTTCAGGCTGGCTGTGATCACGACTGAACTACTGGGGTCCCCGTCGACACATCAATACTGATGATTGAGTTGACATCTTGGCGGCGCAATAGAACCACCACATTGACAAGTTTGTTGCGCATATCCACTGGAGTCCCAAAGTTGATAACCGTGCCAGTTTTAAGGGTCATCGTGATCTGCTCAGACCCTGCCACTCCCAGATGTTTGACCATTGGCGCAAGCTCACTGGGCAACGACATCGCCAATTGACCTGCTGCTCTATACGCGGCAGCCGAACTAGCCCCCGCCGTCAAATTCGGTCCCGTCCCGTCAATCCACATGTATTGCGTTGGTCGCCCCTCCACCACACTCAACACCAAACCGTCTTCGTCAATTACACGCGCACGATTATCGACACCGAGAAACCATGCAACGGGAATTCGCTCGTTGATCTGAATCAATACACGACTTGGAAGGCTTGTTGTAATGCGAGCAGATTTAATCCATGGGTCGCTTTCAAGTCTTTCACTCGCAGTATTGGTGTCGACAGTGAGCACCGACTTTCCCTTCAGTGAATCAGAAACACTTCTGACCAATGCAGCATCGGCATATTTTGCGCCTTCAACTTGCACGGTTCTCACCGCAACGAGTGGCGATGCCAAGACAACAAGTGCAACACCAATAAAAAGCACAAGGCCAAGACCTGTCATCACAAGGCGCTTGCGCTTGTTGCCACCAGTAACCTTGCCGACGAGTTTGCCTAAAAATCGGCGCGAAATGATTAACTCGCCCCACTGAGTGCCAACAATAATTTCGGCGTCTAGGTCTTGTGCAACATCATCATCGGTGATCAACACCCGAACCGATGTTGGTGCTTTATGCACCGATTGTGAATCGGTATCCGATGGAAAATCACTTTCGGATGGTTGACGAAAATCTTCGTCCTCAATAACGACACGACCTGGCGCAGTCACTGATGCACCTACCGGTACCTCATCCGACACAACAGGCATCGTCACTTCTCGAGTTTTGATGTCGGTTACTGAAGCTATTACTGGTTGCTCTTGTGTCGTTGACGTCTCATCACTAAACACCGCGCTCAACTCATCAAGCACTTCTGCCGGCACATCTAACGGGTCTTGAAAATCAGATGACGACAAGATTGAAATCGGAATTGATGTGTCGGCTACAACCGATGTGTTCGAGTTGCGTTCAAAAATGTGTTCAAGCCTCACCGTTGCCACACTTGTGTCCGATTCGCTTGTCAGTACATCGATTAGCGCCGGATCTATCGCAGCATCAAAACCAGCAAGACGAATCTCACTTCGCAAGTCGTATCCCGTTGCATCCTTCACCCGACGACGAATCTCGGCCATCACCTGCACTACATCCGACGCCAAGCCACCATCTTCAGACTGAATAAAGTTTGCATGCTTCTCCGAGACGTGCGCTGTTCCAATACGAAAACCACGCATGCCAATCTGATCAATCAACGCACCAGCCGAAACCTCGCCGGGCACAGGATTAACAAACACCGAGCCAGCATTTTGCCCACCAGGTTGATTCTCTCTGCGCCACTTCACAATCTCTGACAACTGATTTTCTGCTGCTTGTGTGTCGGTTGCCCAACCCAAATTGAGGGTTGCCGACAACACCACATGATGATCCGCAATCGCCGAGCCCCTAAACCTCAGGCCTAGATCGACCGCATCAACATGGGCTTCGACACCCCGCAACAGATGAAAAATTCGAGCCGACACAAGTGATGACGCCATATCAGAACCATGACCACCAGCGTTCATTCGCACTGCGCCACCGATCGTGCCTGGAACACCAACGCCCCACTCAAAACCCGTTAGTCCGCGATGAACACTTTGCCGAGCGGCTACCGGCAGAGGCACCGATCCGCCGAAAAGCGCAATTGGCTCAACAGCAAGGCCATTGTCTGCATCGTCGTCACGATCGGGTAGGTCGATGTATTCCAAAAAACTGCCGAATGTGATCGCTAAACCCTGAAACCCGGTGTCGGCAATCAAGATGTTGCTACCCCGCCCAATTACTAACAACGGAAGATCAACCTGTGCCAAAACGGTGCTAATCGCTTCGAGATCATCTATCGACTCAGCGCGCACATGCAATGCAGCGTTGCCGCCCACTCGGTAAGTCGTAAATTGCGCAAGCGACACATCGACGTGTGCACGTTTTGCAAACAACTCAGTTGCAAGTAGCAACTCTGCAGCTGTTGCCGGACGCTTAGATTGTCGAGGTGTGTTCATGGCACTGGCACTAACGCTGGCGCGCTTTGTTGGCACGATTACTTTGGCGCGACGAAATCACTTCGTCAGGAAGTTGGGCAATGTCACCACAGCCCATTGAAATACACAAATCACCAGTTGTGAGAGTAGACGCAAGAAAACTCACAAGATCTTCCCGTTGCGCAATCCACTCAACCCTCTTACCCGGGTGGTTCTTTTCGATCGCATCGACAACAAGTTTGCCAGTTACGCCAGGTATCGGAGTGGTGCCCGACGAATAGATGTCGGTGACCACAACGACGTCGGCATCCCCAAATGCATCTGCATAGGCACTCGACATCACGCTCATCCGATTGAATCGATTGGGCTGAAAGACAGCAACCACTCGACTCCAAATATCTGTGGCATCTCGAGCACCGCGCAATACCGCGATAATTTCGTTCGGCAAATGCGCGTAGTCGTCCACAAATGTCGCTCCATCATCGACGCCGCGCATCTCAAAACGCCGTGCAACGCCGCGAAAGCTGCTCAATGCTTGAGCGGCAACCACGAATTCCACGCCAAGCTCCATCGCCATTGTTAATGCCGCCGTGGCATTGAGCACATTGTGTTCGCCCCGCAGTGGGAGTTTGACAGATCCAACCAAATCATGTTTATCTGTTGAGCCAGATTGCCTCTCCTCGATATCAAAACGGCTACTTCCATCTGCAAGAACCACGTTGACAGCGCGGACATCGGCATTCATGCTCATGCCATAGGTGCGACATGCTTGCTTCGCGGCAATTCTCGTTGCGATTTTTGCAGTCACAGCATCATCGGCGCACATCACCTTCGGTCCAACAATATTCTTTACATACTGCTCAAAACTTTCAACGATGTTGTCGAAGGTTGCAAAATGATCAAGGTGATCAACGTCAACATTCGTCAAAATTGATCCAAAGAGTGGTAACGCCAAGTGTGTTGAATCACTTTCATCTGCTTCGACAACAAGGTGCTTTCCGTTTCTCCATCCAGCGCCCACATTCAGGCCATGGATGTCACCGCCAATTACAAAACTCGGCTGTAGTCCTGCAGTGGTCAAGACGTGCATCAACATTGCAGATGTTGTTGTCTTGCCATGAGTGCCAGCCACCGCAACCGATTGCTTGAGTGCGCAAATTGCGCTCAACATCTGGGCTCGGCTGAGAACAGGAATTGATTGTGCCGCAGCAGCAACGAGTTCGATGTTGGTTGCAGGAATCGCGGTTGAAGCTGTGACCACATCACAATTCTGCACAACTGTCGCATCATGTCCAACGATGATGCTCACGCCGAGCGCGCGCAGACGGTCCAGCACTTCAGATTCGTGAATGTCGCTGCCAGATACTTGATGACCCATCTCGCACAACACTTGGGCAATGGCGTTCATGCCGGGGCCACCAATACCAATGACATGAATTCGTCGAGGCGTGCTCAGATCAAAAAATGTGTTTCCGCTCATCGCACTACCGACTCCGCCACTTGTTCCACAAGCGCTGCTATCGAACAGTTGCGATGCACTTCGCCAAGTTTTCTCGCTATTTGAGAGATTTGTAAGCGCATCGCATCATCGGCCAATAATTCAACTATTTGTTGAACAAAAACATCATGAGTGAGTTTTGACTCTTCAAGCAGCACTGCCCCACCTAGATCACTCAAAGACTTTGCATTTGTGAGTTGATGATTCTCGGCTGCATCTTTCCATGGAACCAACACCGAGGCAATGCCAACAGTCGCAATCTCTGCCACCGTTGAGGCACCCGCTCTCGCAACCACCAAATCGGCAGCTGCGTAAATGTCATTCATATTGCCGCTGTAAGCAATTCGTTTATACATCATCGAACCATTCGGGTGTCTGATCTCACTCGCCAATTGCTGGCCTTCCATGTATCTCGACCCGGCAATGTGCAAAATAGCAACATTGGCCAACGATGGGCTCTTCATCTGCGCAACAAGGCTCTCCGTTGCGTGATTCAACACAGCCGAGCCAAGGGATCCACCCATCACCACAACGAGTTTTGCGTCGGCGCTAAATCCAAGTCGTACACGTGACGCATCGCGAGAAGCGCCGCGGTCGAGATGTCGCAACTCTGCACGCACAGGTGCGCCAGTGAGTTGCGCACGACGCATTGTGCTTGGCATGTGTGCCACAGCAACAGTCGCTGCATACCTGGCCTGCATCTTTGTTGCCATTCCTGGTTTGCTGTCATACGAGCAAGTGACCACCGGAATCTTGAGATGGCGGGCCGCTCGACAAATCGGTGCGCTCACATACCCGCCGACCGAGACCACCACGCGTGGTCGGTGCTGCACCAAAACTTGAGTCGCTAACTGCGTAGCGCGCATCATCGTCGGCAACATTCGCAAATTGCGCTTGATCTTGGCGATGCTCATGCCGCGCTGAAGTCCGTCAACACTCAAAAACACGCATGCAATACCTGTCTGTGGCACGAGTGTTGTTTCAACGCCGCGATCCGAGCCTACGTAGAGCAAGGTTTCGCGAGGGTGCCCTGCTTCTACCAACAATTCAATAATTGAGAGCGCGGGAACCACATGCCCACTTGTTGCGCCCCCCGTAATCACGGCATAAGTCGTAGGGGCAGGGGCAACCATGGCTCTACTTCATATTACGTGCAACATTGAGCAAAAGCCCTGAGGCTGCCATCACCATAAACAAAGAGCTTCCTCCGTACGAAATAAATGGCAAAGTCAAACCCGTTACAGGAAGTGCGCCAATTACTCCACCAATGTTGATCGTTGCTTGAATACACAACCACGTTGTGATGCCACCTGCAAGAACTGCACCAAATGGATCTCGTGCACGAAGTGCAACTTGAATACCCAGCAATGCAAGCGCCAAAAACAAACCGATCACCAATGTCGATCCAATCAAACCAAACTCTTCAGCAACAATTGCAAAAATAAAATCACTGTGCGCCAGAGGCACATATCCCCACTTGCCTGTACCACGACCAGCACCCACGCCGGTGACGCCTCCGTTGGAGATGCTCAAAATTGATTGCCACACCTGATACGCCGAGTGACCTTTATTTCCCTCAAGATCGAGAAACGACAAGAATCGCTGCTGCATACGCGAACTTGCAGAAATAGCAACGACCGAGCCCAACGCGGTAAGAGCGCCTATTGTGCCGATCAACCGCATCGGAGTGCCAGCAATAAACATGGTTGACAAAATTACGCAGGTAAACACGATAGCTGCACCGAAGTCTTTTTGAATCATGCACAACGCCACGGCTACAAACCACACGGTCACAATCGGTACAAACGTTCTCTGAACATTTTCAATCTCGTTGCGACGTCGACCGAGAACACTCGCGCAATAGAGCAACACGGCTACCTTCAAAATTTCTGATGGCTGAAAACGAACAGGACCAATCTCGGCCCATGCGCGCGCCCCGTTAATCGTCACGCCAATCGGGGAAAACGGCAGCAGCATCAAACCAACCGCGATAGCGAGCACGTATCTCACCAGCCTGTGCCAAATGTGATACGGCATTCGGTAGGTAACAAGCAACGCAAACAATCCGCACACCGACCATGCCAATTGCTTTCGAAACATATACCAGGCAGATCCACCGTTATTGATCGACACGATCGAAGACGATGACAAGACCATGATCAAGCCGAACACAACGAGCACCGTAATAACGGCAACGATGCCGTAATACACCTTGCTCGGCACATCGGTTGCGAGTCTGCTTGTTTGTGCCTTACCAGTTCTGTTTAAAACAGCTCGGCGTCTCTCGGCTGGGGTGAGTTGGTTATCTGCAGAGATCGTTGCCATAAATACCTCGTTTACTAGTTCTGTCTGTTTGTTCTGTCTAGTTGCCTGGTTGCCGATTTAGTTTGGCTATTTCTCGCACACAATGCATGAAGTCGTTGCCACGTTCCATGTAATTGTTATACCAGTCGTAGCTAGTGCACGCAGGTGATAGCAACACGACGTCACCACTGAGTGCAAGTTCGTGGGCATGCGCTACCGCATCTTTCATCGACGTTGCATGCACTACACGACACACATCAGTAAATGCTTTCTCGATTTCGTTCGCGTCATCCCCTATTGCCACAACTGCTTTGATGCGTTGTGGCTGATCAGCCAGGAGTGAGAGATCGAGGCCTTTGTTGCGACCACCCGCAATCAACACAATGTTGTCAAACGATTTGATCGCAACGGAGGCCGCATGAGGGCTCGTCGCCTTTGAGTCGTTAAACCACCTCACCCCATCGATCGTTTTTACAAACTCAATCCGGTGTGGAGCATTTTCAAACTCTGAAAGTGCCCGCGCTACATGGCTTGGTTCAACCAATCCGCTCTCTATCGATATTGCGGCGGCGGCAAGCGCATTGGTGATGTCGTGTGGCATCGCACGCTTCATGTCGGCAATGTTCATAATCGACCCGTGCGGCGAATTGAGGCGACCATCCTGCGCGTGATAGTCGCCGTGAGTTGCCCCAAACGTAACCGTGCGTGCCGTGCTCTCATGCGCAACATGCAAAATCTGAGCATCGTCAACTGGGGCAACTGCAACATCGCCGGCTCTCGTATGCGCCCACAGTTGTGCCTTTGCCGATGCATAACTTCGCATATCGGTATGCCAGTCGAGATGATCTGGTGCAAGATTCAGCCACACCGATGCGCGGGTCCGAAAGTTTTCAATATTTGCTAGTCGAAAACTGGAACACTCAACCGCAAATACCTGAGCATCGGTGCCGAGTGCTGCAATCAATGGTGTTTCGGTATTGCCTACCGCCATGCTCTTGTGTCCGGCTGCATACAACATCGCCGCCGTCATCAGCGTGGTGGTTGTTTTACCGTCGGTGCCAGTGATGCCGAGGATCGGGCGTGGACCACCATTTCGAAGTTCCTCAAAGTTGTATGCCAACTCGAGTTCCGATGAGATAGTCAAACCCATTTGCCTAGCCGCACAGACCACATGATGATTTTCCGAAATCCCAGGCGCAGGAGCAAGACGAGTAATGCGCTGCAAAATATTTGCCACTGCCGTCGCATCTGATGCATCGACAAATTCGCAATGCAGCGAACGCGCTAAGGCTTGATGCTGTTCTGTGGCGTTATCGTCGGCAAGTAACACCGTCAGTCCTCGTTCATGTAGTTCCTGCGCAACAGCCATTCCTGCAACACCAAGACCAAACACCAATGTTGTCTGCTCAGCACTCAACGCAAGCCAGCCTGACGCGTAAAGTCTGCAATAAAAATTGCAACTGCAGTTGCCACACAAATTCCTGAAATAATCCAGAAACGAATGATCACCGTTGTTTCGGGCCAACCACTCAACTCAAAATGGTGATGTATCGGTGACATTTTCAGTAAACGTCGCTTGCGACCAGACGCCTTAAATACGCCCATCTGCACTGCAACCGAACCAGCTTCAAAAACATTGATTCCACACACGATCGGCAAGAGCAAGTGTGTATTCGTTGTGACTGCGAGCATTCCCAATGCGGCACCGAGACCAAGCGCACCAACATCCCCCATAAAGATTCGGGCTGGCGCCGCATTCCACCACAAAAATCCTGCGCATGCTCCTGCCAGAGATGCAGAGAGCACAGCAAGGTCAAGTGGGTTGACAATGTCATAAATGCGCGGATTACGAAACGCCCAATAGGCAATCACGGTAAACGCCAAAAACCCAAACAATGCGGAACCTGCGGCCAAGCCATCCAAACCATCAGTCACATTGACCGCATTGGTAGTGCTCCACACCATGATGGCCGTCCACACAATAAAGATCGGTCCAGTGATGTCCCAGCCGGGATATGTGGCGCGCGTAAACGAAATCGTCTCGATAACACCTGTCGTGCTCGACAATAGCCACAGCAACAGCAGAGTGATACCAAACGTGATCCAACCTTTTTTCTTCCAAAAAATTCCTCGGTTGTGTTGGCGACGCACCTTCAAGTAGTCATCAAGAAAACCGATCGCTCCAAGCACAAAAACGGTAAGCCAAATAATGGCGGCCTGATCAGAAAACGGCAGACCTGCTCGCACATGTGCGACGGTCCATCCAATCGCTCCCGCAAACAAAATAGCGATACCACCCATGGTTGGAGTGCCCTGCTTGCCCATCTGATGCACAGGTCCGTGATCCTCAGCGCCAAGAATTGGCTGACCCTTACCAAGACGCGCAAAAATAACCATCAGCACACGGGTACCAATGAGCGACACGATCATGCCGATTGAACCTGCGATAAAAATTGGAATCACGAGAGCGCACCTATCAGTTCGTTGGCAACTTGAGCATCATTGAATGGCAGCACGCGGTTGCCAATGGTTTGAGTTGTTTCGTGACCCTTGCCAGCGATGATCACGACATCACCTTTTCTGGCTGTCATTAACGCCAATTCTATTGCAGATCGGCGATCCAACTCGACACTGACATGCGATCTTCCCACCGCATCATCTATGCCAGACATAATTTGTTGCGCAATGTCAGAAGGTTCTTCTGATCGCGGATTATCTGAAGTGACGATGACACGGTCGGCGCCAAGTGCTGCGACCATCCCCATCATCGGACGCTTTGCAGTGTCGCGATCACCGCCGCAACCAAACACCAAAATAATCTTTCCTCCGGCAACGATGACTTCTCGCGTGCTCTCTAACACCCGACGAAGTGCGTCGGGGGTATGCGCGTAGTCAACAATTACATCAAATGGAGTGTCAGCCGATACCGCTTGATACCGACCAGCAACCGTTCCTGCGGCAGCCAATCCGGAAACAATGTCGACAACGTCGACCCCGAGACTGGCCGCCACAGTGGCGGCAGCAAGCGAATTTAAAACATTAAATTTTCCACCGACGGCAACATGCACGCTGTTGTTGCGCCAAAGATAGGAATGACTTTGGGGTGTGATTTCAATCATTTCCACATCGCACAAGCCAAAACTCAAGGTTTCTATGTCGGTTGCGTCGAGCAGTAATTGTCCGTGAACATCATCACCATTAACGATTCCTAAATTCGTAAAGCGTTTATTAAACAGGCTTGCTTTCGCAGCGAAATACTGCTCTAGAGTTTTATGAAAATCTAAATGCTCTGGTGAAAGATTGAGAAAGACCACAGCATCAAATTGTGTACCCACAATTCGTTGCAAGACAAGCGCATGTGAGGTCACTTCCATCACTACCGCCTGCACCCCAGAATTGACTGCTCGCCATAAATTTCGCTGTAGATCACACGACTCAGGTGTGGTTCTCGCACCCGAAAGTGTTCCGAACACTTCGGTATTCAATCCCTGTTGACGAAAGATCGCGCCTAAAAGATGCGCTGTTGTTGTTTTGCCATTTGTGCCTGTAATGCCGACAACTCGCATCTTCTTGCTTGGGTGATCATAAAATGCACTCGCCATCTCACCCATTGCGCGACGAGAGTCGCTCACGATTACCTGAGCACAATCGATGGGCAACTTGCGCTCTACCAATAGTGCTGACGCACCCGCATTCAGCGCATCTTGAGCAAAATCATGACCGTCAGTATGGTCACCCACTAAACAGCAGTACATCGAGCCGTGATTCACTTGCTTCGAATCGTTGGTGATGTCGCTGATAAGAACTTCAAGCGAGCCAACCGAGGTGTACATCACACCAGGTAGATGACCGAAGAATGTTGATTCGAGCAGCGCGCCAAGTGCTTGAGGTGCGACCGTTTTCGTCGTCGCTTTCATCACTAGTGCGCTGGCCCTAACTCAACAGGACGCTGTTTTGGACATCCCATGTCTGTTGCTGCTGGTCGAATATCAAGTTCATTGATCAGTACCTGTGCGATGTTTGCAAACACTGGTGCAGCCGCTGTTCCACCGAAGCGATCGCGAGATGCTGGATCTGGTTCGTCAATCGAGACCAACACGGTGAAGCGTGGTTTTTCGGCAGGCAGAAATCCGACGAATGATGCGAAGTACGCTCGCGAACCGTCATCCTTGACGTATGTTCCGTTGTCTTGGCGCTTGTATCCCGTGCCTGTTTTACCGGCAACCGTCATACCAGGCACCTTTGCAAGCGACGCAGTTCCGAAACACACAACATCGCTCATCAGTGAGCGCATCGTTGCTGCAACTTCTGGCTTGATCACCGTATGGGTAGCTGATGGCGCACTCGGCTGATTGATCCCGTTTAAGTCAATGACTGAGTTCACGAGCCGCGGTGCCACATAGACACCGTTATTTGCGACGACATTGACACCCGCGATCAACTGCAACGCACTTGACGAATAACCATAGCCATAGGCAGTCGTAATTTTTTCAGTACCGCGCAACTCATTAAATGATTTGAGTAGTCCCTTGCTCTCACCCGGATAATCAACATCGGTCCTGGTACCAAACCCATACTCTTTGAGATACCTGTGCAACGTCTCGGCTGGCATTGTTTGCGCAATTTGCACTGTTCCGAGGTTTGATGAGTCAACCAGAATCTTGCGCACAGTCATCTCTTCGAGCCCATGCGGGTAAGCATCAGTGATCGAGTGCACCCACTTGGTTCCCTCATTGAATACTTGCTTGCCAGGAACCTGAAACACCGAGTTGATTTCAACTGTTGCTTCATTCAGCGCGGCCGAAACGCTAAATACTTTTGCTACCGATCCCGGTTCGTACGCATCCACTGCTGCAAAGTTGCCCGAGTCTGCGGTGTATGTGCCATCAGCATTTTTACGAATCGTCGACATCGCATATATTTCGCCAGTTGTTGAGTCCATCACGATCGCTGCGCCACCGCGAGCGTTGAGCCGCGTGATTTGTTGAGTAATAATTGCATCTACCTGAAACTGAATGTTGCGATCAATCGTCGTCACCAAGTCTTGACCCGGCACCGCTACCTGACTGGAATCATCGCCAGTAGGTATCGACTGACCCTTGCTGTTTACTTCGCGCACGGTTCGACCATCAGTGCCAGCAAGCAGCTCGTTAAACTGCTCCTCAAGACCAGAGATGCCCAGGCCATCGATGTCGGTGCGACCAACAAGAGCACGCAGGCCATCAGACGTGAGAGTTCGGCTTTGCTCTGAATACGAAGAGATTCCAGCAAGATTAAGTGCGGTCAACGCATCCGAAACCTCAGTTGTGGCCTGGCGAGCAATGTAGAGAAAACTCGAACCAGTATTTTGCAGCTTGCCCGCAAGCACCAACTCGTCCTCTGGCGACATGCCAAGTACTCCAGCGATCGCGTGTGCGGTTGCGACTGGGTCGACAACGACTCGTGGATCAGCAAACACGGTGCGCGTCGGCACTGGCAAAGCCAGTTCAAGCCCATTGCGATCAAGAATTGAGCCTCGCTCTGCAAAGGCCGTGGAAACTCGGGTCCGCTGACTCACACTTGCATCGCGATAACCACCTGCGCCGATTGTTTGCAAATACGAAACACGAACAAGCATCGTCATCAACATCAACGAGACCAACACATACATCGCAACAAGTCGAAATCGAATTTTGCCACCCTGCAGATTGGTATAAAAGTCTGTGACTGAAGTGCGAGCACGATCGCGTACGACTTCGGCAGCGTTTTGCCGACGACGAGCTTGTTGTCGCGGCTGTACACGTGCGGCAGGTACTCGCCCGCTTCGCCCGCCTGCTACTACGCTCACGGTTTTACCTGCACTTGTTGCAACTTCGCAAGTGGCGCAAGCGGATCAAAACTCGACAGTGCACCCGGTTCAGCAATCTTCGGATCCATAAGTCCTGTTGCAATCACAACCTGTGCGACAACATCTTGTGGGACCTCTACAAATCGTGAGCCCAGACCTTGCGACATACCTTGCAAGCCTGCCTGCGTGCGCAAATATTCTGGTGCGAGCAATCCTGCTCGTTGGCCACGAAGTTGATCCTGATACAACTTTGCCAAGCGCAGTTCGCTCGACACATGGTCCAACTTCAATTGCTGTTCGGCTATCACAGCCTGAAAACCGATTGCGATACTCATTAGGAGAAACAAACCAACAGCACCAGCCGCAAAGAGCCGAATGGTCCGGCGGGTTTGTTGTGGAACGAGAGTGAGATGGCGCTCAGGGGGTGTCGACTGAACTCGACGTCGACCAGGCTGTGGCCCACGTTCAACTGCAATCGCTAGCGCCATCTCAACTACTCACTTTCTCAATGACCCGCAATCGTGCCGAAGCAGCTCGTGGGTTTTGTTCGATCTCTTGCGCACTTGGACGCTCACTCACTCGCACTTTGCGAACCAGTTTGTGCAACGGCGACGCATGGTGGTGATACGGCGAAGCGACTAGTCGCACTTTCGGGTCTGCCTCTGCATCTTTAAATGCTTGTTTGACAATGCGATCTTCCCCAGAGTGATACGACAGCACTGCAATGCGCCCACCAGGACTGGTTGCGCGAATTGCTTCGTTCAGAGCGTGAGGCAAGATCTCGAGTTCCTTATTGACTTCGATACGAATTGCTTGGAAGCTGCGCTTTGCAGGGTGACCCCCGGTGCGCCGTGCAGGAGCTGGAATGGCTCCCGCAATGATCTCGGCCAATTGCACCGTGTCGGTAATTGGTCGCGCGGCAATGATTGCCTTGCTGATGCGATACGCAAATCGCTCGTCGGCGTTGTTGCGCAACACATGTGTCAGTTGTTCTACGTCATACGAGTTCACCACGTCCGAAGCCTTCAGTTGCTGCGTGGTATCCATGCGCATATCAAGTGGTCCTGCATTGCGATACGAAAAGCCACGATCCGCCATGTCCAGTTGAGGCGACGAAACTCCTAGATCAAAAAGCGCACCAGATATTTGGGTAATGCTGTTGCGTTCAAGCATCGAAGTCATCTCGTCAAAGCGCCCCTGCTCGATCATCAGACGATCGCCAATTTCCGTGTTATCGCTGACCAGTTTGTGACCATGCGCTATTGCGACAGGATCTTGATCAATTCCAAGCACCCGCATCCACGGATATGCACTCAGCAACCGAACCGTATGACCCGCACCGCCCAACGTTGCGTCGACAATGACACCGTGCGGCACCGGCGCAAACACTTCTACGATCTCCGCAGCCATGACTGGATCGTGACCGAACGAAGTCGAGCTATCTACTGGGCTATTCACAGGGATATTTACTCGGCTATTAACGGGGCTTGACATAATTATTTGTTCACGATCGCAATAATTCTGCGTAACTTCAGGACACCTGTGCTTCGCTCTTCAGCAGTCCCCCGGCTCGCGGTGCCGCCGGGATGTCTCCCCGCGCGTACGAGATAGAAGCGGGCGGAGTTGATGCTGTCTACCTTGCTCACCGGAAGACTGCTGAAGAGCGAAACCTTGGTCTCGAACTTGCTACACGTTGCGTTGGTTCGTGACTTGTCTCCCTTCGGCAGCTTCTCTATTGACCAGTGCCCGCAATTTGCTGCAGGCCTTCGTCGCTAATGCGCTGATGGCGCGTTGGATCCCAAATTTCTGCGCGGTCGAATGAACCGCTGACAACGACTCGCGAATTGAGGGTGAGACCGGCGTATTCGCGCAAAATTTCATCGATGTTGATTCGCCCTTGAGCATCCACAACAACTTCAAATGTGTTGCTCGCAAGCGCGCGCTGCTGATTGCGATCCATTTCGCCCGAGCGCACTTTCTCAACTGCATCTTTGGCCACTGCCTCGAATGCCTCTGCCGTCAAAATATCGACGCACTTATCTCGACCGATCGAGAGGTAGCAACGTGGCTCTAAACGGGGACGAAACGAAGCAGGCAATCCAAGTCGACCCTTTGGGTCTAACTGACGCTCATGCACCCCTACAAACACTGTGGCCTCCGCTGCCGTTTACGTACTTACTGCTCTTCTTGCTTTCCGTGCTTTTCCCTTGCTGCCACTGGGTTTGAGCCATCGCCCCTACCAAGTGGCTTTACATTATCCCCACTTTCCCCCACTTGCAAGCATTATCCCCCACTTTTCTCCACTTTTTTTGGACGATCTTTTTCGACGATCTTTTTCGACAGAGCGAAGCCGCCGCAGGGCCAAAAGAGTCCGCTCAAGGATGTGCTCGAGCGCGAGTTAAACGAGAGTTATTTGCGCCATGAATGCAGCCAGCACGTCACTGGCCGACAAGCCGCTGGTGATTTGGCTCAATGGCATAACGCTGTGTTCAAGATTTGACTGCAATTCCGCACGACCGTCATTGGGGTCACTCAGCAACCGACCAAACTGTTGCGACAAAACTGGCTCCCACAGCAAATACATCGTGCACTGAAAACGTGCCAAGTCTCGAGTTCGTCGTTGGCTGATGCCCACAATTTTTGCGGGGTTGCCAGCATCGTTGAGCATCATCACTTCGCCAGGTCCCGCGCCAGAAAAACAGACACGATCGCCATATTTACCCCGCACCAAATCTTGGCGATGCACGTGGGCATGTATTTTTCTTGCAGCTGCGAGCGACTCGATTGCAGCCAGCCACACATCGCCCAACCACCATGCTGCTCGTCCAACATCATCGATCCAGAGACGATCATCTTTGGGTATCACCACGTCTAGCCACATCTGCTTGCCGGGAGACAGAAATACCATCCCACCACCACTTCTTCGGTGCACTATTTCTACATGCTCATTTACACACGTATCCAGATCGAGTTCGGCTTCAGTCTGTCGCGAACCCAACACGATTGCAGGAGTGGTGATGTCTACGTTCCACACACTTCTTTCAGCAGGAAGATCGCGCCCATGTTGTTCACTTGCGGTTGTGCGCACATCGCGCACGCGCCATGTCGATTTAGGATGCAGCGGCAAGATACTGCTTCCACTCGTCGGGCACACGTCCCACCGACACAGTGATCCACGCCAGTTCACGTGGGGCAAGAGGCTGCGACTCGAGCAGCATTCCAGCCTCTTCGGGGGTTCTGTCGCGCTTTCGTAAATTGCACGGACGACATGCTGCAGTCACATTTTCCCAGATGTGCATGCCTCCACGTGAGCGCGGCATTACATGGTCAATCGAGTCGGCGACTCCGCCGCAGTACTGACAACGGTGATCGTCTCGAGCAAACACTGCACGACGAGAAAGCGCTGTGCGACGGTGGTACGGAACCTTGACCATGTAGCGAAGCCGAATCACAAGTGGACCAGGAATGCTCATCGTTTCCGAATGCACTTCTGTTCCATCATCTTCAATGATCTCGGCTTTGTCCGAGAGCACCAAACACACAGCGCGTCGCGCCGAGACAACACTCAGCGGCTCGTATGTTGCATTTAATACCAGCGCGCTTCGCATCAGTTATGCCTTGAAGAGTCGTCGACGCATCGACGTTCCGGTACTGTGCCAATCTTTTGACCACTCCAAATAATCGATGATGTCGGCAATCTCTGGTTGGTCGACGCCATATCCATATTGGGTTGTCATTCGAAAATCGATATATGCGCGCGAAGGCACTGGCAGATGCGAACCATTGCGCCACCACTGTCGTGGCACTAACCGCTTGGCCGATCGAAGCGCCGTCATCCACAGACCGGGCCGCACAACAACAGCACCAATCAGCTTCAAGTACGTGCGGAAAGCCAACATCAGATCAACCTGGCTTTGGTTCCTTGGGTAGACCCAACACCATCTCGCCGATGATGTTGCGCTGCACCTGAGACGAACCCGCATAGATAGTTCCTGCTCGAGCATTCAAAAATGTCATCGCCCAACTCATCGAATCGTTTGGTGCACCAGCATCGTCGGTCGAAAAAGCACTTGAGGGTTTGCGACCTGTCGGAGCCATTGCATCCATTCCCAAAAGATCTACGCCCAACTCGGTGACGATCTTGTGGTACTCGCTCCAATACAACTTGAAGATTGCTCCGTCAGGTCCGGGGTGATGTCCGGCCAAAAACTTTGTCAATGTGCGCATGCCCAGGTAACGCATCACTTGCACTTTGGAATAACACCATGCCAATTTTTGACGAATACGCGGGTCGTTGCTGACTCCACGATCTTTTGCCAGTTGCAACAAGCGATCAAATTCGGCTTCAAAAGCAATCGGCGCAATTGATGCTGCAGCCCCGCGCTCAAAACCAAGCAGACCCATGGCAACTGCCCAACCATTGTTTACGCCGCCAACCACATTTTCTTTTGGCACCACAGCATCGGTGTAAAACACTTCGTTAAATTCGCTTTCACCCGACAGCATCTTGATTGGGCGTACCTCAATACCTGGCTGCCTCATGTCTACGAGCAAAAACGAGATGCCTTTATGTTTTGGAGCATCAGGGTCTGTTCGTGCAAGCGTAAAAATATGATCGGCAAGATGTCCGGCTGACGTCCAAATCTTTTGTCCGTTCAATACCCATTGATCGCCGTCCAACTCTGCACGCAAACCAACGTTTGACAAATCGCTACCGGCGTTTGGTTCGCTGTAACCCTGACACCACGTATCTTCGCCAGCGAGCAAGCGTGGCAAGTAGTGACGCTTTTGCTCTTCGGTGCCAAACAGCAACAATGTGTTGCCAAGCATCTGAATGCTGAACACGTCGTTGTGACCACCAGTCGGCACACCTGCACGAGCAAACTCCTCAGCAATGATGACTTGTTCAAGTTCCGACAAGCCACCACCACCAAACTCGACTGGCCAGCCAGGAGCGAGGTATCCAGATGAAAATAGTGTCGCACGCCATTCGGTAATGAAATGCTCAAGCGCATCGCCAGTCAGTGCGCCAATGCCCTTCCAACTCGGAGGCAACTTCTCGGCCAAAAAGGCCTGCACTTTTTCGCGATACTCTTCCGCCGCTGCGCTGTATGTCGGGTTCATGGGTTCTAACGCTAGTACGAAGCCCTAGCCAAACTCGCAGCGCCAATCAATGGTGCTGCGTCACCCAGACCAACAGGCAACACCTTCATTCCACGAATAAATTCAAGGCGTGCCGAGCGATCAAGCTCGTGCTGGACAGCATCAAAAAAAAGAGCCCCGAAACCGAGGGCAACCGAACCTCCGATTACACAGAGTTGCAAATCCATGAGTGCACCCACCGACACAAGTGCTCGCCCAACAAGTTTTCCTGCCGTGATCTTGACATCATCGGTGGCCTCTTGGCTTGGTCGTCCAGTGATTGCCGCTATCGACTTGCCAGACACATGTGCCTCCAAACATCCGTAAGCACCGCACTTGCACAACCTGCCATCCGGTTCAACAATGACGTGTCCAATATGTCCAGCATTGCCAAGTTGTCCTGTCACAAGTTTGTTGTTTGAAACGATGCCACCACCGACTCCTGTCGACACCACCATCCCAATCACATCGGAAACACCGATGGCACTACCACACCACACTTCTCCAAGCACCAATGCCTGAGCATCGTTAGCAATGTACGTAGTCAAGCCTGTTGCCTGTTCGACTGCCGAACGCAAACCAAAGCCTCGCCACTCTGCAATGTTCAATGGCGAGACATGTTCTCCACCCAACGTCATCGGCCCACCACATCCAACACCGCACGCTTCAAGACGCACAGGAGACTCCAGCATTTGCGCGTCGATCAGTTTCTTTAGCGCACCCCATACGTCTGTTGCGGGCGTTTGGGCTTGCATCCGCGACAACAGCAGACCACTTGTCGACACCACACCAACAGCAAGTTTTGTTCCGCCAATATCGATGGCGAGGAAACCAGAAGAGTTAGATGTCTTTGCCAAATTTGATTCGGCTCGAAGCAGCATTTGTGCGCGCCTTGCGCAAGGACGCAGCAACATCTTTGAGACCAACCTTGCTCATCGCACGCAATTGCTTTTCAATAATCAACACGCAACCAAGCATCGCCAAAAAACCAGCGAAGGCCAAAAGAAAATGCACCTGCAATGTAGCGACAGTAAATATCAGAGAAGCGATTGCTCCAAGACCAGCCCACCACACTTTGCGCGCCGAGTGCGCATAGATACCAGAGGGCTTCACCGAATTCGCAAAGCGCTCGTCAGTCTCGAGCGATTGCTCGATCTGCTGCAAGATCCGTAGTTCTTCTGCTGACAGTGGCATAGTTCCCTTATCTTATTGCTCGGGACCCCATTTTGAGGAACCCGGTCGGCGCCTCGAATGAAGGGTGCTCGCCAAACCAATTGCGTCGTCTCCAAATCGTTCTCGAATGTCGTCAATGGCTGCAGTGGCCGGAGCCCACACCTCGTCCAGAGATGTGACGTCCTGACTGTGTGTCCCTTCGTCAAACAAGCTGAGTTGTGCCTCGGGTTCTGCAAAGTTGCGAGTCGAGATGCCTACCAGTCTCACACCTCGAGCCATTTCAACATCAACCAATAATCCTTCGACCATCTGCATCATCGCTTGCGCGCTCGTTATCGGAGTTGGGCTTGTATTCGACCGCGTGATTGACACAAAATCGGAATACTTAATTTTGACCGTGCAGGTTCGCGGCGCAAGTCCTTCGTCCCGACACCTCCTGGCAACCAGATCCGACATTCGCACAAGATGCCGACGCACTGTCTCGCTATCAAATATGTCGTTACTAAAGGTTTCTTCGTGGCCAATCGACTTCGAGTCAGAGTTTGGCTCCACTTCCCGGTCGTCAATTCCATTCGCAAGCTGATGGAGATGGGTTGCATGGGCATCTCCCAACAGATGTTTCAGGATCTGCAGATCAATGACAGCCATTTCTGCAACAGTCTTGATGCTTATGCTTTGCAATTTCGCCAGCGTGGCAGGGCCAACGCCCCACAGTGCTTCAACGTTGAGGCCGTGGATAAATTCTCGTTCCTTGCCTCTCTCAATTTGCACGACTCCGCGCCCTGGTCGCACACTCACGTGATCAGCAATTGGCTTTGCAGTCTTTGATGCCAACTTGGCTACGAATTTGCTCGTTGCAACGCCAACACTGCACACCAAACCCACTTCATCCAAGACCCGTT
>JAIOXC010000010.1 GCA_021741795.1 Ilumatobacteraceae bacterium
CGACGCATGTCGAGAATCTTGTCGAGAATTTCGATGTTGACAGGACAAATTTCATCGCAGGCCTTGCAACTCGTGCACGCCCACACTTCTTCTGCGGTAATTCGCTCAAACAATGAGTTGACCGAAATAGTGATTTCGCTGTCGACACCAATTGGCGGCGACACTTTGCCACCAGGGGCATGCGAAGCAGTAGCAGCCATCACTTCACCGCTCTTGAGCACGATTTCGCGTGGGTCAAGTGGCTTGCCTGTTGCGTGCGCTGGGCAGACGCTTGTGCAACGGCCGCACATAGTGCATGCATCGAGGTCGAGCAGTTGCTTCCACGTGAAATCTTCGATGACATGCGCGCCGAATGTTTCGAGTGAGGTCTCGGTGAGGTTTGGCATTGCCTTCATTGCACCCTTTGGACGCTCGCGATCCTTGAGATACATGTTGAGTGGCGAAGTAAAAATGTGACGCAACATCGTGACTGGCAAGATTGCGAGAAACACGATGAAGGATGCAACGTGAGCAACCCACCAACCCTGATGCCATGTTGCCAACGTGCTTGCTGATGCACCGTTTACAAGTTGTGCGAGTGGGTACCCAACAAAACTCCATTTTTCAAAACTGAGGTCAACACCTGCAGCCTGACCTTGAGCAATACGGAACATCTCTGAACCAAAACCGCTCACTCCAATGGCCAACAATGTTGCAAGAATCAGCGCATGCTCCGGCTTGGTCTTGATGCGAATTCGATATGGCTGCTGCACGTAGCGACGCACGATGGCCCAAACGACGCCACCCGTAAACATCAGTCCTGCAAAGTCGCCAACTGCGGCGTATGCCTTATAAATATCGCCGTGCAAAAACTTGAGTGCTGGTGGCAACTGGTGATCAATTTCGAGCACTGTGGTGACGCCGAGCAAGATCAAGAATCCGAAGTACATCATTGAGTGCATTAAGCCGGCTGCACTGTCGCGCAAGAGCGTGCGCATATAGACACCTGCGCGGTAGTCGGCAAGGCGCTGTTTGAAATTTTTGCGAGTCGTCTTGCGGCGATCTGGTGCACCACGCTCCCAGTTGCGAATTCGGTCGGCAAAACGCAACGAACCCCAAATAAGCAGCATTGGGATGACGGTGTAAAACGCAATTTGCAATGCACCAGGAATGCCCTCGAATACTTTGCGATGGACAAGCGACTCTTCTTCCCAACCGGTGATCTGGGGGACAATGCCCGAGATCATGGTGAAGACACCAATGCCAACTCCGAATGCGATCGAGATTTGATATGGCTTGATGCGCTTCGCGCCGGCCACAGGGGCAGATGGGGTGTCGTGTGTGGTGCTCATGAAGTTCTCACGCTAGTTGCTTGACGTGAAACTGCGTCGGCAGCAGCAGCAATAGTGGCGGCATCTCCCATGAAATTGACAGATTTCACGTCCATTGAGCCCGTAAATTCGTAACGACGAGGCACACCAGTGGGGATATTCATTGCGGTGATGTCAAGAGCCGAAATATGTTCGAGATGCATGGCAAGTGCGCGAATCGAATTTCCGTGAGCCGTCACCAACACATTGGTACCAACTTGTAATTGAGGACGAATGACGTCATTCCAATACGGCAGTACTCGTACGAGCACATCTTGTAAACACTCAGTTGCTGGCAGCAAATTTTTATCGAGTCCTTGACGAACGAGCTCTTGGTATTTCGGATCATTTATAGGATGTTCAGGACTGTCGAGCGGCGCTGGTGGGGGAGCTATGTCAAAGCTTCTTCGCCAAATCATGGTTTGCTCAGCGCCATGCAGTTCAGTGGTCGCTTTTTTATCGAGTCCTTGCAGCGCCCCGTAGTGACGTTCGTTGAGTAGCCAAGTTTTGGCAACGGGCAGACTGTCTTGACCCATCTCATGCAACACCAATTGAGTGGTGTCGATTGCCCGCGCCAACAAACTTGTATGGACTGCACCAAATTTCATCCCGGCCTGGCTCAACGTGACTCCGGCAGCCTTGGCCTCGTTTATCCCCTGTGGGGTGAGCGGCACATCGTGCCACCCCGTAAAGAGATTCAACTGATTCCAGGTGCTCTGACCATGTCGAAGGACGATCAGGGTTCCAGGCATGCCCAAATGGTAGGTCAAACAGCCAATTTGCGCCATATTCTGGCTATCTGGTGCCAGTTTTGCCCGATGTGACAAATGTTGAGTGATATACACTCAACTTTTCTGGTTTGTGGGTTGTGAGGTTCTTCAACCACCCCTAGCGTGGTTGATACAAGAAATCCCCTTCATCAACCCAAAGCAATCAGGAGCAGTACACATCATGGCAAAAGCAGTCGGAATTGACCTCGGAACCACCAACTCGGTTGTCGCAGTTTTGGAAGCAGGCGAAGCCGTTGTAATCCCAAACTCGGAAGGCTCACGCACAACGCCTTCAGTTGTCGCATTCTCAAAAGCTGGCGAAGTGTTGGTTGGCGAAGTCGCCAAGCGCCAGGCAATTACCAACCCAGAGCGCACGTTTCGCAGCATCAAGCGCCACATGGGCGAAAACTGGAAGTCGGAAGATGTAGACGGCAAAAAATACACGCCGCAAGAAATCAGCGCACGCACATTGATGAAACTCAAGCGCGATGCCGAAGCATATTTGGGCGACACCGTGACACAAGCAGTGATCACCGTTCCCGCATATTTCGATGACGCACAACGCACTGCAACAAAAGAAGCAGGTGCAATTGCCGGCCTCGAAGTGTTGCGCATCATCAACGAACCAACTGCGGCAGCACTTGCTTACGGACTCAATAAGGGCGAAGAAGATGAAACCGTATTGGTATTCGACTTGGGCGGCGGCACGTTCGACGTCAGCGTGCTCGAAATTGGTGACGGCGTGTTTGAAGTGAAGAGCACACATGGAGACACTCGCCTCGGTGGTGACGACTGGGACCAACGCGTCATCGATTGGATGGTGCAGCAATTCAAGGCAGCACATGGTGTCGACTTGGCGGTTGATCGCATGGCAACACAACGTCTCAAGGAAGCAGCCGAAAAAGCAAAGATCGAGTTGTCGCAAAATCAGCAGACACAGATCAACTTGCCGTTTATTACTGCAACTGCAGCTGGTCCATTACATATGGACGAATCACTGACCCGCGCAAAGTTTCAAGAACTGACTGCGGATTTGTTGGAGCGTTGCCGTAAGCCGTTTGAGCAAGCAATTGCCGATGCGGGTTTGTCAAAGGGACAAATCAATCACGTCATCTTGGTTGGCGGCTCAACTCGCATGCCAGCAGTGCAAGACCTTGTTCAGAGCCTCACCGGCAAAGAGCCAAACCGCACAGTAAACCCAGACGAAGTTGTTGCCATCGGTGCAGCAGTGCAGGCTGGCGTATTGCGCGGCGACGTGAAAGATATTTTGTTGCTCGACGTGACTCCACTTTCCCTTGGTATTGAAACCAAGGGTGGAGTGATGACCAAACTCATCGAACGCAACACCACTATTCCAACTCGTCGCACCGAAGTGTTTACAACAGCCGACGACATGCAGCCATCAGTAGAAATTCATGTGTTGCAAGGTGAGCGCGAGATGGCTAGTTACAACAAGACACTTGGCAAGTTTCAACTTGTCGATTTGCCCCCAGCACCTCGCGGTATCCCACAAATTGAAGTCACATTTGATATCGATGCCAACGGCATCGTGCATGTGTCGGCAAAAGATAGGGCCACAAGCAAAGAGCAGTCAATGACCATCACCGGTCAGTCATCATTGGCAAAAGATGACATTGCAAAGATGGTCAAAGACGCTGAAGAGCATGCCGAAGAAGACAAGGCCCGTCGCGAGGAAGCAGAAATTCGCAACAACGCCGACTCACTCGTCTATCAAACCGAAAAAGTCTTGCGTGAGCAAGGCGAAAAGGTAACCGAAGAAGAGCGCACAGCAGTTGAAGGTCCAATGGCAGAACTCAAAACCTTGTTGCAAGGTACCGACAATGCAGCCATCAAAGCAGCAACCGAAAAGTTGATGACCGCAAGCCAGGCATTCAGCCAGAAGTTGTACGAGTCGGCAGCACGCGATACAAACGCTGCGGGCACGTCGGCAAGTGGTCAGGGTACATCTGACAACGACATTGTTGATGCAGAAATAGTTGATGCAGAAATTGTCGACGAGAAGTAATTCGGAATCGACAATTAGTCATGACCGACAACCCGGAAAATGAACCAGAACACGATAACGAGATGGTGCAAGATCTCGAGTCAGCTTTTGCCGAACTCAACATCATTGAAGTTGTAAAAGAACGCGACGAGTTCAAAGACATTGCGCTGCGTGTTCAGGCAGACTTCGAAAATTATCGTAAGCGTGCTGCTACACAACTCGCCGATGAAGTGGATCGTTCAACTGGTCGCATTGTCGAGTCGTTGTTGCCCGTGCTTGACGCGTGCGAGGCTGCAGTGAGCCACGGTGTTACCGGTGTTGAGCAAGTGTGGAGTTCGCTTTTCAGCGCTGTGCAAAAGCACGGTCTGGAGGCACTCGACTTGGCAGGCAAACCATTCGATCCATCACTTGCAGAGGCAGTGATGCACGAGGACGGTGACCCAGCAGATCCCACCACCGAACCGATGGTTGTTGAAGTATTGCGCACTGGTTATCGATGGAAAGGTCGCGTGCTCAGAGCGGCAATGGTCAAGGTCAAGGGTTAATCATGCAACGCGAGTGGTTTGAAAAGGACTACTACGCGACGCTCGGCGTATCCAAAACCGCAACAGCAAAAGAGATCACGAAGGAATATCGCAAACTTGCGCGCAAGTTTCACCCCGATGCAAACCCCAATAACGCGTCAGCCGAAGAGCGATTCAAAGAAATAGCTGCGGCCTATGACGTGCTTGGCACCGACGAAACACGCAAAGAATACGACGAGGTACGCCGAGCGGGACCATCGTCATTTGGCCATGGTGGGCCGGGCGGTCAGAGCGGCCAGTCTCCTGGCTCGTTTCGTTTTGATGGCAACATGGGTGCAGATGGCATTGGTGATTTGCTTGGCCAAATGTTTGGCGGCGGTCGTCGCCGTAATAACAGTGGTGTTGGTCCGCAACGCGGAGCCGAGATCGAAGCAGCACTCACACTTGACTTCACTGACGCTGCTCACGGTCTCACTACCACTTTGCACCTGACATCAGAAGCAGAGTGTTCGTCGTGTAACGGCAGTGGTGCTCGTGCAGGTACTTCTCCTAAACAGTGCCCACAATGTCGTGGTCGTGGAGTGGTTGAAGATAACCAAGGACCTTTTGCGTTTTCGTCACCATGTCCACGTTGTAATGGTCGAACAGTCGTCATTGAGACTCCGTGCATCGGGTGTCGAGGCACTGGAGTTGAGATGCGCGCACGCGAAGTAAACGTGCGCATTCCTGGTGGAGTAGATGATGCACAACGCATTCGCCTCAAAGGACGAGGGGGGCCGGGGCGTAATGGCGGGCCTGCAGGCGACCTGATCGTGTCGTGTCGAGTTACACCGCATGCAGTGTTTGGGCGGGATGCACTGCATCTCACCTTGCACCTCCCGATCTCTTTCGCCGAAGCGGCACTTGGTGCCGACATTGATGTCCCAACACTTGACGGCTCACTCGTCAAGTTGAGACTCAAGCCAGGAACTCAATCCGGTTCACGTCACCGGATTAAGGGCAAGGGGATAACCGCAGCAAAATCAACTGGCGACTTGATTGTCACGGTGGATGTAAAAGTGCCAACAAAAATGAATGACCAACAGCAACAAGCGGTAACTGATTTTGCTGCCGCAACAACAGATTCCATACGCGAGTCAGTATTGCAATCAGCATCAACCAAGAAAAGGGGTTAGCCAATGGAACGCGAGTTACACGCTGTGTACGTAATTTCGGTTGCAGCCGAACTTGCGGGTGTGCATCCACAAACACTGCGCATTTATGAGCGCCGCGGGTTGTTGCAACCTGCCCGCACAACAGGTGGCAACAGGCGCTACAGCAACGCAGACATACAACGGTTATTGCGCATTAGCGAATTGGCAGAAGCCGGCATGAACTTAGAGGGCATTCGCCAAGTTCTCGAACTTGAAGCACATGTTGCACAATTACGGGCCGAAGTAGTGCAGTTGCAACGCGAACTGGCTGTTGCTGTGTCGGTTGTTGAGCGCAGCGGCCGTTTCGAGTTGGTGCCACTACGTCAGTCGGTCACTGTTTTTGGCAGCAGACCAAGCATCTTTCGTCGAGACGAGTGAGATGTTGAGCATCAGGCACTAGACTCTTCTTACGTTCCCCACAATTTAAGTAGGAGCGTTGCATGCCCGTCGCAGTTGTCGTTGGTACCCAATGGGGTGATGAAGGCAAGGCCAAAATCATTGACCTTTTGGCAGGCACTCATTCACATGTAGTTCGCTATCAGGGCGGACACAATGCCGGCCATACCGTTGTCGTAGGTGATCAGCGCTATGCATTGCAACTTGTTCCGAGCGGAGTCTTGTACGAACACGTCACTCCCGTAATTGGCAATGGAGTCGTTGTTGACATGCCAACCCTGTTCAACGAAATCGACGTCTTGGAAGGTCGTGGTGTGTCGTGCGCACGGCTCAAGGTTTCGAGCCTTGCCCAACTTATTTTTCCTTGGCACCAAGCATTCGATGCTGTTGCCGAAAGCGCTCGAGGCGACGCCAAGATCGGCACAACTCTCAAAGGAATAGGGCCTGCATACGCCGACAAAGCATTGCGAATAGGTATTCGTGCAGGAGATGTGCGTGACCTGAACCGTTTTGAGAAGTTGGTGCGCGAGCGTGCAACGGCGGCCCTTGCAATGCTTAAGTCTGTTGGCGGTGAGTCGTTTGATATAGAAGAAGTAGTCGCACGATTTATAGTGCTTGGCAAACGACTTGTTCCGTACATCGCCAATACTGTCGACATGTTGCACGATGCAATTGAGGCAAATAAGAGCGTGCTCCTCGAAGGTGCTCAAGCAACATTCCTCGACATCGATCACGGTACATATCCGTTCGTGACATCATCCAATCCAACTGCAGGTGGAGCGTGTGCGGGCACTGGCATTGGGCCGCGCTACATCACGCGAGTCGTTGGCATTGCAAAGGCATACACCACTCGGGTTGGTGCTGGTCCGTACCCAACCGAACTGCACGGAGTGCTCGGCGATGCCATTGTCGAAATTGGTCACGAATTTGGAACCGTTACAGGCCGTCGCCGCCGACCTGGCTGGCTCGACTTGGTGATGCTGCGCCATGCAGTGCGACTCAATTCGCTCACCGAGATTGCGCTTACCAAGTTGGACGTGCTCGACACATTTGACACAATTCAGTTGGGTATTGGATACACACTCAACGGCAAAAAAATTGCTGGATATCCAGACGACATCGAGTTGCTAGGTCGAGTCGAGGCTGAATATGTGGAGCTCGAGGGTTGGAAAACAAACTTGCGCGAATGCCGTACCTTTGAGTCAATGCCTCTTGCAGCCCGCACGTTTGTAGAAACAGTCGAACGACATGTTGGCGTGCCAGTCACCATGATCGGTGTCGGACCCGAACGTGACGATTGCGTGATTCGCTGATGATTGATCGCTACTCACTACCAGAGATCGCAGATATTTTCTCGGACGAGTCTCGTTTTGCCCGATATCTCGAAATTGAGTTGCTCGCTACCGAGGCGCAATCACAATTGGGAGTTGTGCCAAGCGCAGACGCCAAAGAATGTCGCGCGCGTGCACCCAAAGTGGACGCAGCATTTGTTGCAGATGTCGCAGAACGCGAAAAAGTAACCGATCATGATGTTGCAGCTTTTGTCGATGTTGTTCAGCAACGTATAGGTATGCCGGCAGGTGCATGGATTCATCACGGCCTCACCTCAACCGATGTGGTTGACACTGCTTGGTGTTGGATGCTCAAAGATGCAAGCGACCTCACCATTTCGGCTCTGAATGAATTGATTGCGGAATTGGTCAAACTTGCAGAGGCGCATCGCAACACACCAATAATGGGAAGAACTCATGGCATTCATGCCGAGCCAACAACGTTTGGTGCGAAAGTTGCGTTGTGGGCGCTGCAACTCAATCGAGATCGTCAGCGCATGACTGCTGCACGAAACAACATTGCTGTGTGCAAGTTGTCAGGCGCAGTCGGCACCTATTCAAATATCGATCCTGCAATTGAAGCTCATGTCGGAAAATCCCTTGGGTTGTTGCCTGTGCCCGCAACGCAAGTGATCGCACGAGACAGACATGCAGAATATTTGTGGGCGTGCACATCTATCGGCACCAGCATTGAAGCAGTCGCAGTTGAGTTGCGTCACTTGCAACGCACTGAAGTAAGCGAAGTTCGAGAAGGCTTCAAGCCTGGCCAAAAAGGCAGCTCGGCAATGCCGCACAAGCGAAACCCAATTTCGGCAGAGACGCTGACAGGTTTGTCTCGTGTGTTGCGAGGCAACTTGCAATCCGGATTACAAAACGTTGCGTTGTGGCACGAGCGAGACATTTCGCACTCGTCCGCAGAACGAATCGTGCTTCCAGATTCGTCAATCCTCGTGTACTACATAGTCAAACGTCTTACCCGATTGATCGGTGGTCTCGAAGTTGATGTGCAGCGTATGAAAGAAAACCTCGACAGCAGTTTTGGCGTTGTGTTTTCTCAGCCAGTCTTGCTGGCACTCGTCGAAGCTGGTCTTTCGCGCGATGATGCGTATCGAATCGTGCAGGAAGATGCGGCCATTGCATGGCGCGAACGCAAACCATTTCGAGACGTGTTGACTGCAGACAAGCGCGTCACATTAAACACATCGCAATTAGATCAAGCATTTGATATTGACCGTGCGGTTCGTCATGCCCACTCGGCAATTGATGCAACACGCGGCCTTGCACAATGAGCAACTTGCCAAGCATCGATGCTGCACGCGAAGCACTTCGCGAACATGTGTTGCAACATTCGCTGAAGACGGGCGACTTCACGCTCAAGTCTGGTCGCACGAGCAAATGGTTTCTTGACACCAAGCAAACTGCGTGCAGAGCAGACGGCATCTTGTTGGTTGCCGATGTTGCATTGAGTTTGTTGCCGACCGAGATCAACGCGATTGGTGGTTTGACGATGGGAGCCGACCCAGTTGCATATGGCATTGCCGCAGTTGCTGCAACGCGTGGAAGGCAGTTGCGCAGTTTTAGTGTGCGCAAAGAAGCCAAAGATCACGGAGTAACGGGAAGAATTGCTGGTGCGTTACAACCTGGCGACAAAGTTGCGATCGTTGAAGACACGGTGACGCGGGGCCTTTCTATTTTTGAGGCAGTCGATGCCGTGCGCGCATTCGGTGCAATTCCACAATTCATCACGGTCATTGTCGATCGCGGTGGAACTTGTGCGCAGATGGCACAAGAAGCCGGCATCGATTACGAGCCGATGTTGAGTGCTACCGATCTTGGATACGACTTCGGGTCGTGAACCTTCACGAACTGTTTGACCTCACGTCCCACAACGGGGATGTGTATGTGGGGCAGGGCCTCGAATATCCGTGGGGTGGCCTCTATGGCGGGCATATTGTTGCCCAAGCATTGCGTGCTGCTGCGTACACGATTGAGGACGGCATGTTGCCGCACTCGGTGCGCGCATACTTCATTCGCCGCGGCAAAAACACTCAACCGGTTCGATACGAAGTCGATCGCATTCGCGACGGCAAGAGTTTTAGCACCAGGAGAGTTGTGGCGCGTCAAGACGACGGTGCGATTCTTAACCTGGAAGCCTCGTTCCAAAGATTTGAGCACTCACCAGATATCTCGAACATTGTTCATCAACACGACATCATGCAGCCCGACGAAATTGAAGAAACGTCGTGGAGTACGTTTCTCAATCGCAGAACAGTGCCACAGTCTGCCTTGACTGGAATAACTCGCGAAGGGGCTGGTCGCATGGCTGCGTGGTTTCGAGTGAAAGATTCGCTTGGTGATGACGAGTTGCTTCATCGCTGCGCACTTGCATATCTGTCAGACGACTTGCCCAACGAAAGTGTGGTCGAAGCAATTCCTGAGCTGCTCAAAGCGTCAACTGCAGGCGGAAATTTTCATGCGAGTTTGGATCACACCGTTTGGTTCCATCGCCCAGTGCGCGCCGATCAGTGGCACTTATTCGAGATGTCATGTTTGTCGTATGGCAGCGGGCGAGGCCTTACGCAGGGATATGTATTTGCTCAAGATGGAACTCATGTAGCCACTGTTTCGCAAGAAACCTTGGTGCGAATAATTCCCGCAGCAAACTCATAACGAGTTCGTGCAGTATTCAATTCACTTGCTGTACTCAATTGTGGTCGGGACCGGCGTCGATCCGGTGACCCTGCGCTTTTCAGGCGCATGCTCTGCCTACTGAGCTACCCGACCTTGAAGAGTGCAAGCACTCCCCAGCGGTCCCGACGGGACTCGAACCCGCGACCTCCGCCTTGACAGGGCGGCGTGAACTCCAACTTCACCACGGGACCAAATGTTTACAACCAACTGGCTGCTATTAAATGGTCTTGCTGTATTACGTCTTGCTGTATTACGTCTTGCTGTATGTACGTCTTGCTGTATTAATTAACTATCGCACCCCCAACGGGATTCGAACCCGTGCCGCCACCTTGAAAGGGTGGTGTCCTAGGCCACTAGACGATGGGGGCATGGACGAACTTTTCGTTGGAAGAGCCCTTGAAATCTATCACTGGCTCTCCCTGTTTCCCCCGTGGATGTTACCTGTCATGAGTACTCATCTAATTGGGCAGTCACGGCCCAATCCAGCAACCAGCCAAGGTATCCATACAACACAAGGCGTTGGTCGTTTGGGTCGTCCTCATCCAAGTCAACATCAATGTCCGACTCGTCAATGTCGAGCACAGTGCCGATGACGAGGCGCAAGTTGTTTATCGAACGCGCGAACTCGTCCAACTCTTGTGCTGTCAGCACTGTGGTGTCGTCAACAGACTCTCGTGACAACACCGACGTTGCGGTGCCGAGTGATTGCAATCGAGAAGCGAGCAAATCGTCGCGCATTAAGCGCTGGTACTCCTCGTCGTGTTTTGGATCTTGGTGGTACGCAGTGGGGAAGAGGCGTTTCAAATTTTCGTCCGTTGAGCCGTTCATCAAACTGTCGCGCAGCTGATCGAGCAAGCTGATCAACGCTTCTTTGTCCGAGAGTTCAAGATGCATCGAGTACTCGCCTTTTCCGAGAGGCCGAATCGGACCTTTGTGTTTGCGAGCCATTTATGCGTCTTCGCGTTGCATTGTTGCCCACAGCCCATGTTCGTGCAGACGGTAAACATCGAGTTCGGCTCGCTCGCGAGTTCCATTGGAAACAACTGCTCGACCTTTGTGGTGCACATCGAGCATGAGTGCGGTTGCTTTTTCGAGGCTGTATCCAAAAAGTTTTTGTAATACGAGAGTGACATACGACATCAGATTGATTGGGTCATTCCAAACGAGCACAATCCATGGGCGATCCGTATCAACCGCGCCATCGACGTCCGGTTCTTTGACGGTTGTCGGTCCAACTTCCGAATTGTTCACACTTCTAGTGTGCCGTAGCCGAACGACCTTGGCGTAGCCTTGACGCGTGGCTCTAGGCGTTCAACCCATCGTTCCTTCGCGGATCAGTTCTCGTTTATTTAGCCATGGCGACGGGAAACGGCGCGAAGACAGCAAAAAGAAGCGCTCGAAATTCGGTTCCTACATCGCATTGACGAAACCGCGAATTATTGAATTACTACTTGTCACAACAATTCCCACCATGGTGCTTGCGGCGGGAAAGTGGCCGCCGGTCAGCCTGATGGCCTTCACTTTGCTCGGCGGCTCGCTCGCTGCTGGTGGAGCAAATGCAATCAACATGTACATCGATCGCGATATTGATGCACTGATGGTGCGCACACAAGGCCGGCCGTTGGTTACAGGTGATGTAAGCCCTCGAAATGCGCTTGTTTTTGCTGTTCTTCTGGAGATCGCCGCGTTTGCGGTGTTGTGGAGTGGCGCAAACCTACTTTCGGCACTGTTGGCACTGAGCGCAACGATGTTTTATGTCTGCATCTACTCGTTGTGGCTCAAGCGCACGAGCAAACAAAACATTGTTATTGGCGGTGCGGCCGGAGCAGTTCCAGTCTTGGTTGGCTGGGCGGCAGTGCAAAACTCGCTGGGTTGGGCACCAGTGATTTTGTTTTTAGTCATCTTTTTGTGGACACCCCCACATTTTTGGGCCTTGGCAATTCGCCACTCCGACGACTATCGAGCTGCTGGAGTGCCGATGCTGCCCGTAGTTGCAACCATGCAGGAAACAGTTCGCTCAATGGTCATCTATTCGGTAATCCTGACGGCCACTTCGCTCGTGCTGGTTCCTGTTGCCAATCTTGGCTATATATATGGAATTACAGCGCTGGTATTTGGAACCCTCTTCATCCTCGGATCAATTCGATTGGGCCGTGATCCATCCGAATCCCGTTCAATGCGATTGTTCTCGTTTTCAATTACTTATGTCTCGGTGTTGTTTATGGCATTGACCATAGACGTGCTCGTGAATTAGTGATCAGCGCCAGAAGAAGTTCGGGCACGCGGCCTGCTCATTGTTAGTCTGTTCTAGTTATGAATACGGTCAATTCCACTGCCACTGCAGGCCATGCCTCCACCTCGACCGCCCTGGGCACGGTGGCAAATTGGATAACCACAACTGATCATAAAAAGATCGGTCGCCTTTTCGTGGGCGCAAGTGCACTGTGGATGCTGAACATCGTCGGCGTCGGAATCGCACTTGGCATTGAGCGCATTGCTCCCGATACGGCAATTTTTAATTCAAATAGCGTGACCCAGCTTTTTGCAATGCTCCGCACTGGGGCAACTTTCGGCGTGTTGTTACCACTTGCGCTCGGATTCGGCATTGCTGTAGTTCCAACACAAGTTGGTTCGAAGTCGCTCAGTTTCGCTCGTCTGGCAATGTTTGGTTTTTATGCATGGCTCATCGCTAGTGGACTGGTAATTGGGTCAATTGTTGCCAATGGTGGTCCTGGTGGCGGAAACCCACAAATGGTTGATCTCTATTTGATGGGTGTTGGAGTCGGTGTAGTTGGCGTGATTGCGGCTTCGGTATCGCTTCTCACAACAGTTTTGACATCGAGACAAACTGGGCTCTCAATGCTCGAGATCCCAATGTTCTCTTGGTCGGTTTTTGTAGCCGCAATTTCTCTTGTCTTGACCTTGCCTGTTTTGCTCGGCTCGCTCATTTATGTCGCAGTCGATCATCACTATGGACGTTTGGTTTTTGGTGGTAACGAAGGAATTGACATGTGGTTGGGTTGGGGTTTTAGCCAGCCTCAAACATTCCTCTATGTCATCCCAGCAATTGGTTTGCTCGCCGAGTTGGCACCGGTTGCCGCGCGAATTCGCCAACCATTGCGTGGCGCGATGTTGGTTGGTGTAGGACTTGTTTCAACTGCCATCTTTGGCTCCGTGACACAAACACCACATGTGTTTGTGTGGGGTGGTTCACTGAGCGACAAACTTAAGAGCGCAATTCCGTATGCGTGGTTTAATTTGTTGCCAGTCTTGGGCGTCGTAATTGTGACCCTGCTTTCATTGTTGGCAATTCAAAAAGGAAAAACACGATTGATTGCTCCACTGGTACCAACATTTTTGGGCGTTGGCATGATTGTTGTGGGCATGGCTGGAAATGCTGTGCAGAAGATCGAATCAGCGAAGCTCGCTGGAAGTGTGTTTGAAGAAGCCGCAGTTACATACATTGCATACGGCGCAATGTTGTGTGCTTGGGGCGCTATTTCATATTTCGGTCCAGCACTGTGGGGACGAAAGATTCCAGATGCTTCGGTGATAGGAATTGGCGCACTCGGACTTTTTGCGACAGTTCTTGCTTCAGCACCGTATTACTTCGCGAAAGATCAGGTTGCTGGTGTGGTGAGTGATTTTGATTACTCGGGCCCACAAACACTTTTCAACACGGTTGTCTCCGCTGGCCACGTTTTGATGGCGTTGTGCCTGTTGAGCGCGATAGCCATATCAATCAAGTCGTTGAGCAGTGGTGAAACAGTGAGTGCAACTGTTTGGAGCGATCAATGAGCACAACAACTTCACACGCATTACCAAGCGGAGCACAACCAGCTCCACGCAGCTCAATATTGGTAGCAACAAGTGCAATTGCTGCAGCTGGCACCATGTTGATGTTTGGAATGTTGGCCATGTGGTTCAAGTTTCGCGACGCCTCACCACTGCGCGAATCTGCTGGTGGCAAGATGATCCACGATTGGTTGCCATCTGACATCAAGATTCCTGAAGTTGCTACCAACACAATGGCGTTCACTATGGTCATTGCCTGCGTGATGGCGCAGTGGGCTGTCTATTCGACACGCCGCAACGATTCATCGCACGCAACGTTGGCACTTGCAATCACTTCGTTTATCGGAATTGCAGCAATTAATGCGCAAGTTGCTGTGTACTTGCAAATGGACATGGGTCTCACTGACGGCGCCTACCAAACAATGTTTTATACCATCACGGGAACGATGCTTACGCTGCTCGTAACTGGCGTTACATTTTCAATTGTTGCAATGTTTAGAGCAGTTGCTGGTCGTCTCGGCGACTCAAGCGTGATGAGCGCACATGCGCTGTATTGGTATTTCCTCACCGCAGTGTTTGTTGCACTGTGGTTCGTCGTGTACGTGCAGAAGTAGGTACGAGCAATGTTTACTCCCGGATCTAAATACCTCATCGCAATCACTGGCTTGAGCGCTGTTTCCTTTGCGTTGTACATGCTGTTGGTTCATCCATCTGCACTCGGTGCGGTTGCACTTATCGGTCTCGTTGCTGCAACAAGCCTCATTACTGGTGTGGCTTTGTTTACCCGCGACGGTCACACGCCAGAGGGCCAAACGTCTGCGGCAACGGTCGATACTCCAACACCAAGCATGTGGCCACTGATTGCTGCTGCTGGGCTCTCGCTTGTACTTGTTGGCACAGTCACCACACCGATCGTGTTCATTCTGGGGATTGTTGCGATACTCGCGGCACTTGTGGAGTGGACAGTGCAGGCTTGGAGCGAAAGTGCTTCAGGAGATCGCAGCTATAACGAAGGCATTCGCGAGCGAATTCTGAACCCAGTCGAATATCCGATTCTGGCGGCTGTTGGTATTGCAGTAATTATCTTCTCGTTCTCACGAGTGATGTTGGCAATAAGCAAGGATGCTGGCGCGATCATATTTATTGTTGCCGCTGCTGTCATTTCGTTGGTGGGACTACTTATTAGCGTTCGCCCACAGTTGAAGAAAAGCATTGTTAGTGCAATCGCAGTGGTTGCAGCGATCGGACTTGTTGGAGCCGGAATCGCAAGCATGGGCTTTGGAATGCGCGAGGATTTGGTTGTTGCTGCAGAAGAGGATCACTATTCGCACCAAGAGTGTGGTGCTGAAAAATCCGATCATTTTGATAAGGGTGTGTCGGAAACCATTTCCGCCACGAGCGGCGCAGATGCAACAATTGAATTACTTGATGGCAAGCTCACTGCACAAGTGCAAGGAATTGAAGGTTTGCAAGATTCGATCACGGTGAGGCGATCCAACCCATCTAACATTATTTTCCGTAACAAAGATGCAGGCGAATTTAGACTCAAGGCATACTTGGGCAAAAAACAAATTGCTGATGGCGTTTCAGAAGATCTGATTACCTGCACTCAATTAATTTCTGAAGGTGCCGAGCAATGGTTGACTCTCACCATCAACAAGCCATCAGTAAGCGGCGAGCCGTACACCCTGTCAATTCCTGGTCTTGAGGGTCAGAGCATTGTGGTGGTTGTGCCGTGAACCACATTGAGAGCACTTCTGATGCCGTACCTCAAGTCCATATGCTTGGTCGTGTGATGCGTCGACTTAAGCCAATGGTTCTCGGCGCTGCTGGAACAGTTTTTCTAGCAAGCTGTGCGTCGAATGCACCTCAAGATACGTGGGTGCCAAAAGGTCCGAACGCCCAAAAGATCGACAGTTTACAAAAACCAGTTTTTGCCGTCGCCGGAATCATTGGGGTGATCGTCGCAGTTGTCGTTACCTATAGCGTCATTAAGTTTCGCGACAGAGGCCAGCCGATCCCAAAGCAGAGCCACGGTAACCCAGCGCTTGAAATCACACTGACCATCATTCCTGCCCTGATCTTGGCCGTAGTTGGTGTATTCACGTTCCGTACCGTATTTGATCTCAATAAAACAAGCGATACGCAGATGATCATTAACGTGACCGGTCAGCAGTGGTGGTGGGAGTATGACTACCCAGCCAACAACGAATATGGCATTACACAGCCGATTATCACTTCTGGTCAATTAGTAATTCCTGTTGGCACAAAGGTGATGTTGCGCCAAACAAGCCGCGATGTCATTCACTCATATTGGATTCCTGCTCTTAACGGCAAGCGCGATGCCGTGCCTGGTCGAATAACAATCAACCGCTTAGAGGCCGACGAGCCGGGCATTTATGCAGGTCAGTGCACTGAATTTTGTGGCTTATCACATGCAAACATGCGCATGGAAGCAGTTGCCTTAAGTAAAGAAGATTTTGCGAAATGGGTTTCTAATCAACTCAAGACCTACGCTGCACCCGCTGAGAACACACTTGCCAAAGAGGGTGAAACAGTGTTTCTCAATCAGTGCACACGATGTCACCAAGTCAATGGTCTTACTCGTGCCGATGGCACGCCTGTTATTGCTGCGCCAGACGAAAACGTGTGGTCGGGCGCCGCACCAAACCTTTCTCACCTCATGAGCCGCAATACGTTTGCTGGCGCGATGTTTAATCTTGTTACGCCAGAATGTCGCACTGATGTTTGGAAGTCTGAATCGTTGACTTTTGGCGCCAAGTATCTCGCAGGTGTCGACGAACCATGCCTCAATCAAACTGACCTGCGTGGCTGGTTGCGTAACGCCCCAGCCATGAAGCCCATGTATGCCAATCCAGCCCTACTTGCCGCAACTGGCGGCAAATATCGCGGTATGCCAAACCTTGGTTTGAGCGAATCTGATATTGAAAAACTCGTTGCCTACCTGCTCACATTGAAATAATTGGAGGATCTCATGGCCATTATTGAACGTCCAGTGTCGCTAGAAGTTCAGCCGCTCATTGTTGTCGCACCAGCAACACCATCGTCAGCAATGGGTGCAGTCAAGCGTCCAGTCGTCACAAAGGGCTGGCGCCAATGGGTATTTACTGTCGATCACAAAAAACTCGGTCTGATGTACATGGCCACTGCTATGTTCTTCTTCCTCGTTGGTGGCATCGAAGCCGTATTGATTCGCCTGCAGCTCGCATTGCCAGACGGCAAGATCCTCAATGCCGACTTGTACAACCAAATGTTCACAATGCACGCAACGACGATGGTGTTTTTGTTCGTGATGCCAATGGCTGCAGGATTCGCTAACTACTTCATTCCATTGCAGATCGGTGCGCGAGACGTTGCGTTCCCGCGCATTAATGCGTTCGGATTTTGGGCTCTGCTATTCGGTGGACTTTTCATCAACCTGTCGTGGTTCTTGGGTGGAGCAGCAGATGGCGGCTGGTTTATGTATGCGCCAAACTCCGGACCAATCTTCTCGCCAAGCCATGGCGTCGACTTCTGGACATTTGGTCTACAGATCGCAGGTATTGCGTCATTGACTGGTGCAATCAACCTGATCGTGACAGTGCTCAATATGCGTGCACCTGGCATGAAACTTATGCGCATGCCGATCTTTACGTGGATGATTTTGGTTGTGCAGTTTTTGTTGGCATTTGCAGTACCAGTGATCACCGTCGCATTGTTCTTGCTTTCATTCCAACGCAACTTCGGCGCAACGTTCTTTGATGTTGCCGCAGGTGCCGACCCACTGTTGTGGCAGCACCTGTTCTGGATCTTCGGTCACCCAGAGGTATACATCCTCATCTTGCCAAGCTTCGGAATTATCTCTGAAGTATTGCCAGTGTTTTCGCGTAAGCCATTGTTCGGTTATCCATTCGTGGTGTTCTCTGGTGCAGCAATCGGTTTCGTTGGTTGGGGAGTGTGGGCTCACCACATGTTCGCTTCGGGCCTTGGCCCAGTTTCGGTCGCTGTGTTTTCGATATCAACCATGGCGATCGCAGTACCAACTGGTGTCAAGATCGTCAACTGGACACTGACCTTGTGGGGTGGCAAATTGTGGTTTACCACTGCAATGAAATTTTCAATCGGTCTCATTGTTCTGTTCACGATTGGTGGATTGTCGGGCGTTACGCACGCAGTTGCACCATCCGACACACAGCAAACCGACACCTATTACATCGTCGCTCACTTCCATTACGTGTTGTTCGGTGGAGCGGTGCTCGGGTTGTTCTCCGGCTTCTACTACTGGTGGCCAAAAATGTTTGGCAAGATGCTCAACGAAAAACTTGGTACATGGAACTTCTGGTTCATGGTTGTCGGTATGAACCTCACGTTTGGCCCAATGCACATTCTTGGTCTACAGGGCCAACCACGTCGTATGTACCAGTGGACGGAAAATCGTGCGGGTGAAGGCTTCTTCAATCTCGGTTTTTGGAACCTCATCGCTTCGATTGGTTCACTCGTGTTGGTTGTCGGCGTCTTTCTGTTTCTCGTCAACATTTACATCACCGCACGCAATGGCAAGGTTGCGCCACTTGACCCATGGGGCGCACGCAGCCTCGAGTGGATGACAAGTAACCCACCAAAGGAACACAACTTCGACTCGATTCCAACCGTGCATCACCTCGACGAATTCTTCCACCGCAAATACGCAGAAGACGCAAACGGTCAGATGCAACAAGTGGCTACTGCCGAGCAGGTTTTGAAACAACTTGAAGACAATGCTGACGCACACATTCACATGCCCTCGCCGTCGTATTGGCCGATCATTCTTGCGTTTGGTTTGCCAGTTACATGCCTCGGCCTGATCTATTCAATTCCACTCGCCATTTTCGGTGGGCTCATCATCTTGATGGGCACATTTGGTTGGGCACTCGAGCCAAGTACTGCTCCCGACAGTGATTTTGATCCTCCGTCATCAGGCGACACGTCAAAGGATGTGGTTCACGTTGGATAATTTGGCTACAGCACACGACACGCACGAGGGTGCAGCACATTCATCTACGGGTTTGTCAAACGTCAAGTTGGGCATGTGGCTCTTCTTGGGCACTGAGTGTCTCTTGTTTGGTGGACTCATTTCTACGTACATGTTGTATCGCGGTCGCGTAGGCACAGGGCCACGTCCATCACAAGTGTTCGACATTCCGTTCACTTCGGTGAGCAGTTTTGTGTTGTTGATGAGTTCGCTCACCATGGTGTTGGCAGTGTCTGCAGCGCACAAACGTGATGACCGATCAACCAACTTGTGGCTTGTGATCACAGCGCTTCTTGGTACAACGTTTGTTGGCGGTCAGGTGTACGAGTTCACCGCGTTTTACAACGAAGGTATGGGGTTTTCCACCAGCCTGTTTAGTTCAAGCTTCTTTGTACTCACCGGCTTCCACGGCGTGCACGTGACGGTAGGAATCATCATGTTGTTGGCGCTGCGAGGCATGCTCAAGAACAATAAGGTGCCAGGAAGCCGATCAGAAACGGTTGAAATGATCGGCCTGTATTGGCACTTCGTGGACATCGTGTGGATCATCATTTTCACCCTCATCTATTTGATTCCGGCATAACTATGAATACGACTTCAGCAACAGACTCTCACGCAACCGAACACGGTTTGTCCACTATCGGATATGTGCGCATCGCTCTGATCTTGGCTGCAATCACTGGCCTTGAGGTTTCAACGTATTATGTCGACTTCGGTCGGCTCTTCTTGCCAGCGTTACTGATCATGATGGTGATTAAGTTTGTCATGGTGGTCAGCTACTTTATGCACCTCAAATTTGACAACAAGGTGTTTAGTTGGTTGTTCTATACCGGTCTATTTTTGGCCGTGGGTGTGTATTGTGCCGCATTGGCCACATTCAAATTCTTTGGCTAGTTCACTAGCGGGAGTTGATCCCTGGCGGTTTCAAGCCCACGTTGAAGTGTGGTTGCTGATGCTTGCAATCGTCGCAAGCTATATATATGCGATCAAAGTTATTGGTCCGCGTGTAGTTACTAACGGAGCGGTTGTGACCCGCCGGCAAATTCAATGTTTCACGGCAGGTGCGTTGTTGATGTGGATCGCGTCAGATTGGCCCATCCACGACATTGCTGAAGAGTATTTGTATTCCGTGCACATGTTGCAGCACATGATGCTGTCGTACTTTGTGCCACCACTGATGTTGTTGGCCACACCAAAGTGGTTATTTGATGCGATCTTCGGGACAGGTCGTGGTTTCAGGGTTATTAAATTTCTGAGTCGAGCACCAGTTGCCGGTTTGTTATTCAATGTCATGGTCATGGTTGCGCACATCCCCGACGTCGTGAATCGCAGCGTGTCCAACGGGCCAATGCACTACAGCCTGCACATCCTGCTTGTGTTGACCTCACTGTTGATGTGGATGCCAGTGTGTGGACCAGAGAGATCGTTTCGCTTGCAATACGGCGGAATGATGATTTATCTGTTTCTCATGTCCGTGATTCCGACAGTTCCTGCGGCGTGGCTGACATTTGCGGAAGGATCTGTATATAAGCACTACGACATTCCAATTCGTGTGTGGGGTCTTTCAGTAACCACCGATCAGCAACTTGCTGGCGCAGTGATGAAGAGTGCCGGTGGGATATTTTTGTGGACGATCATCATCGTCATCTTCTTTCGACGATTTATCGGGCGGTTCTTTGCCGAGGCAAGCTACTCCAAAGAAGCAAGTCAAGACA
>JAIOXC010000011.1 GCA_021741795.1 Ilumatobacteraceae bacterium
GCGCTAAAGGGTCGTTGCATAGTTATGCACTGCAGTGTATGATTATGCGATATGTTTTCTGTAGGCATTATTGGAGCATCCGGATTTACTGGCGCAGAACTACTACGTCTATGCGCGCAGCACCCTCAATTTGACGTTGTATATGCCACTGGCGACAGCCAGGCAGGCACGTTAGCGAGCAATTTGTACCCGTCGCTTGCTGGTGCATATCCAAATTTGGTTTTTGAAGAATTTGATCTCAGCAGGGCTTTGCAGTGCGATGTCGTTTTCTTGGGATTGCCTCATGAGGCAAGTTTGGAAATCGTTCCACAGCTTGTCAACAAAGTGCGTTTGGTAGTCGATTTATCAGCAGCTTTTCGAATGACTGATCCAACGCAGTATCCAACGTGGTACGGCTTTGAGCACTCTTGTCCAGAACTCATTTCGCAAGCCGTTTATGGACTTCCTGAGATGTACCGTGCGCAACTGAAGAGCGCGCGATTGATTGCAACACCTGGCTGTTACGTGACTGCGGCGAGTCTTGCTCTGGCACCGCTTGTGCGTCAAGGATTGATTGAGGCGACTGGAGTAATAGTCGATGCGGCATCCGGCGTGAGTGGTGCGGGTAGGGCATTGAAACACAACACGATGTTCACTTCAGTTGATGAGGATTTCAGTGCATACGGGTTGCTCGATCATCGACACACACCAGAGATGGAACAGGTGACTGGTGCACAGATTTTGTTTACACCGCATCTCGCACCGATGAATCGCGGAATTCTGGCAACGTGTTATGCGCGTCCTACGCCAGGCACGACACCAACAACTGCATCGTTGCTTGCTTCGCTAGCACGCTCCTATAAGCGCGAACCTTTCGTCGTTGTGAGGCCAACGCCTCCTTCAACAAAAGCAACACTTGGCACAAACTCTGTGCACATCACTGCACGATTTGATCAACGAACCGGGTATGTCGTCGTGTTGAGTGCTCTCGACAATCTTGCCAAAGGCGCGTCTGGCGGCGCGGTGCAGGCAGCAAATGTAGCGCTTGGCATTGAAGAGTCGATGGGGTTGAGCAATGTGGGAATGTACCCATGAGTCACGACACCACAGCACGAGCTTTGATGGAATCGTCACATGAATTGACTGGTTCAATGCTCAGTGAGGCGTTGCCATACATCCAACGCTTCGCGGGAAAGATTGTGGTGGTGAAGTATGGCGGTAATGCGCTCGCAGGCTCGAGCGACGTTGATGCGGCTAGTACATTTGCGCGCGACATTGCACTGATGCACGCAGTAGGTATCAAGCCAGTAGTTGTTCATGGCGGTGGTCCACAAATCAGTGCATTGATGGAAAGACTGGGCAAGAAGCCCGAATTTCGTAATGGTCTGCGCGTAACCGATCAAGAAACGATTGAGATCGCCAGCATGGTGTTGCTGGGTACGGTCAATCCACAATTGGTTTCAGCCATCAATGTGCACGGTGCGCGCGCGGTTGGTGTGTCGGGTCAAGATGCAGGTCTATTGCAGGTAACGCAGCGCGACCCTGATCTTGGCTTCGTTGGCGACATTCATCATGTGGATCCGACGGTCTTGTTGTCGGCTGTCAATGACAATGCAGTGCCTGTTGTGGCAACTATCGGTTGCGATGCCTCGGGTCAGGCTTACAACGTCAATGCCGATACCGCGGCCGCTGCCATTGCTGTTGCGCTTGGCGCCGAGAAATTGATTTATCTCACCGATATCGAAGGCTTACGCGCCGTCAAGGATGACCCATCAAGTCTCGTCCGCAAAGCAACTGCTTCCCAAATTGCTGAGATGTTAAAAACTGGATCAATTGATGGCGGCATGATTCCCAAAATGGAGAGCTGTGTGTCTGCACTGCAACAGTCAGTGCATGACTGTCATATTTTGGATGGTCGTATTGCGCATGTATTGCTGATCGAACTGTTTACCATCGCTGGTGTCGGCACCATGATTTCACAGGACTCAGAAACTATTCAAGCAAAGGCGCACGTCTGATGAATACACATGTCAATAATCATGTCAATGCGCATGCTTTCGCTGATTCGCTCGTAGCGAAGCAATTGTTGGAGCCGCAGTCTTCGCAAAGTGCAGGTCACTGTCCGTTCATGCCAGTATTTGGCGCACCACAAGTGATGTTTGTGCGAGGTCAGGGCACAGAGTTGTGGGATGCGTCTGGCAAGCACTACCTAGATTTTCTCTCAGGTATCTCCGTGACTTCACTTGGACACAGTCACCCTGTGGTCACAGCAGCAATTTGTGAGCAGGCCGCAACTCTGATGCATGTCAGCAATTTCTTTACCAACCCGGTCGCTACTGAAGCCGCAGTGATGGTTGACAAACTTCTTGGTGGTGGAGGACAAGTTTTCTTTTGCAACTCGGGTGCCGAATCGATTGAGGCGGCGATCAAGCTTGCGCGCAAGTTTGGTGGAAGAGGACGCCACACGGTTGTGAGTGCGTTGGGAAGCTTCCATGGGCGCACATTGGCAGCGCTTGCAGCAACTGGGCAGCCTGCAAAGCATGAACCATTTCAACCAATGCCAGAAGGTTTTCGCCATGTTGCGTTCGGCGACTTTGCGGCTCTTGATGCAGCTGTTGATAGCAGTGTTGCTGCTGTATTGCTCGAAAGCGTGCAAGGCGAGGGTGGTGTTATTCCGGCAAGTATCGAATACCTGCAAGCGGTGAGTGCATTGTGCGCCGAGCGTGGTGTCTTGTTGATGATGGATGAAGTGCAAACTGGTTTTGCGCGCACAGGGCAGTGGTTTGGATTTGAACACGCAGGTATCAAGCCCGATGTTGTGACCCTCGCAAAAGCGATGGGTAACGGTATGCCAATTGGGGCAGTTTGGGCCCGCAAAGAAGTTGCGTCAGTGTTTCAACCAGGCGATCATGGAAGCACATTTAGCGGCACAGCAATTGCAACAGCCGCGGCAAGAGCAACCATCAACGTGATGCTGGAGATAGATGCGCCGTCGCAAGCAAAAGCCAAAGGAAAACTCTTGGTTGATGCTCTGACCAAATTATCTCAGGTTGTCGAGGTCCGTGGTCGGGGCTTGCTCTTGGGTGTAGAGCTGCAATCTGGAATTGATGCAAAAACAGCTCAGGCAATGCTGCTGGATCGTGGTTTGGTAACCAATGCAGTGACCTCGTCGGCTTTGCGTCTGGCGCCACCAATTACCGTTCTCGATTCAGAGATTGCTACGGCTGTACAACTCATCACGTCGGTACTTGCCGAGATTGCGAGTAAATCATGACATTGCGTCACTTTATTAATTCGACAGATTTGTCAGCAGACGATTTGCGCAAGGTGTTGCAACTGAGCACGATCAGTATCAACGATCTCGGTCGGCCACTCGCCGGTCTTGGCGCTGCGCTCATTTTTGAGAAACCATCCAACAGAACTCGCCACAGTATGGAAATGGCTGTCGTGCAATTGGGTGGGCACCCCGTGTACACGCGAGGAGAAGAAGTTGGTCTGGATGTTCGTGAGACCGTTGAAGACATCACCAAAGTGATGGGTGGCTATCACGCAATTTTGGCTGCGCGGGTTTTCGATCACAACATTGTGAGGCGAATGGCCAATATTTCGAGCGTGCCAGTTGTCAACATGTTGAGCGATAGACAGCACCCACTGCAGGGCTTGGCCGATGTACTCACCATGCAACAGCAACTCGGCGATCTCGTTGGCAAAACTGTTTGTTATGTGGGCGACTACAACAACGTTGCTCGATCATTGGCACAAACATCGGCGCTACTCGGCATGAATGTTCGTTTGGGTTGCCCAAATGGGTATCAGGCTGAGGACGGAGAATTAGAAGCGTTGCAAAGATTGGGCGCAGCCTCTGTTGAACAATTTGACGACATACATGAAGCAGTTAAGGGCTCGCACGCAGTGCATACCGACGTCTGGACCTCGATGGGCCAAGAATCTGAAACCAACAAGCGCGAAAAAGCCTTTGCGAGTTTTCAAGTCACTGATTCGGTGATGAAGGATGCAGCAGTTGGCGCAATATTTATGCATTGCCTTCCTGCGCATAGAGGAATGGAAGTTTCTGCAGAGGTCATTGACGGTTCTCAGAGCAAAGTAATTGAACAAGCACACAATCGCATGCACGCAGCGAGAGGGCTGCTGGCATTTTTGATGGGGGTAAACGCATGACAACCAAGGTGCAACGTCAGCAGTCCATTACGCGACTGATTTCAGAACGAGACGTAACCAGCCAACCACAATTGTTGAGGTTGTTGAAGAAGTCTGGAATTGCGGCAACGCAGGCAACGGTGTCTCGAGACTTAGAGGATCTCGGTGCTGTAAAAGTACGCACAGCAAAGGGCGACACCGCATATGCAATACCCGAGTTTGAGCCAGAGAGAATTGCTCCGCTCGAGCAGCTACGCCGTGTGCTTTCAGAGTGGGTTGCCGACATTCAGGTCAGTCATCCACTGGTGATTGTGCGGACTCCACCGGGTTGCGCTCATGTGGTTGCTTCTGCTTTGGATCGCTCACGTATTGAGGGCCTAGTAGGCACGGTGGCTGGAGACGACACCATGTTTTGTGTGGCAAGTGAAAAATTTGGTGCAAAGAAACTTGCGGCACATTTAGGGAAACTGGCAGGATTGCAAACAACTGGAGCGGCGAGAAAATGAGCGCGGAAATGAATAATGCATCTCAGCCCTTGTGGCACGGGCGTTTTAGCGTCGCACCTGCAGCGGAACTCATGGCATTCACGCAGAGCCTTTCATTCGACAAAAGATTGTGGAAGGACGACATTGCCGGTTCGATTGCGCATGTCAAGGGTCTTGAACACGTGGGTCTGCTGACAAAACAAGAAGCAGCATCGATCATCAAAGCCTTGAACGTTGTGGCAACCGAGATGGGCGACAATACTTTCGTGTTTGTTGCGTCTGACGAAGACATTCACACAGCGATCGAGCGTCGCGTTACTGAAGTAGCCGGTGAAGTTGGTGGCAAGGTGCACACAGGTCGCAGTCGCAATGATCAATGTGTCACTGCTGTACGACTGTGGACCAAGCGAGAACTCGGTGCGCTTGCACAACAGCTGCTTGAACTATGTGATGTGCTGTCTACTCGTGCCGACGCGGCAGGGTGGGGTAGCGACGGTGTGTATTTACCCGGTTATACGCATTTGCAGCGCGCCCAGCCAGTGTTGCTTGCACACCATTTGCTTGCTCATGCGTGGGCATTTACTCGCGATATTGACAGGCTCGTGCAAACGATCGAGCGACTGGATGTTTCTACGTTGGGTGCAGGTGCGCTCGCTGGTTCGTCATTGCCACTGGATCCAAAATTCACTGCAAAAGAAATGGGATTCGCAACACACTTTGCAAACTCGCTCGATGCGGTGTCAGACAGAGACTTTGTTGCAGAAGCACTATTTGATATTGCGTTGATCGGCACACACCTCTCGCGCATTGGTGAAGAATTTGTGTTGTGGACTACGACAGAGTTCGGCTTTGCATCTCTTGACGACAGCTATGCAACTGGCTCGTCGATGTTGCCGCAAAAAAAGAATGCCGACATCGCTGAGCTTGCGCGGGGCAAGACTGGTCGGTTGATCGGCAATTTGACAGGGCTGCTTGCAACATTAAAAGGGCTTCCGCTTGCGTATAACCGCGACTTACAAGAAGACAAGGAACCGCTGTTCGATTCGTATGATCAAGTTTCATTGGGCATAACTGCTGTGACCGGAATGATCGCAACAGCCACTTTTGATCACTCCACTATGGGTGAGGCTGCAGATGCAGAGATGCTGTTTGCTACGGATCTTGCGGAGTGGCTTGTACAACAGGGGAATCCGTTTCGTCAGGCCCATGCAATGGTTGGAAGTTTGGTTCAGCAGTCGATCAATGGCAATGAATCGCTGCGTGATCTCGTGCGCAAGGATCCAAAATTTGGTGAAAATGCTGCCGCATTAATTGGCAAGGGTCTTGGCGTGGGTCATCGCACATCGCCTGGAGCAAGTGGACCAGTGGCCGCAACAGAGCAACGAACACGATTCTCAAACCACATTGCTTCATTGAGAGCACGTATCAACACCAAGTAACCACCTATTATTGGCGCATGGCCTCGAATGGTGTTCCGTTGCATCGCGACATCGTTGCGGAGTTTGCGTCACGAGGGTTGATCCATGACTCGACTGATAGGGCAGAGCTGACCGCCCGAAGCACCACCTCGCAGATTTCTGCATACGTTGGTTTCGACCCAACCTCAGATTCGCTGCATGTCGGAAACCTCTTGGGGCAAATTTCGCTCAGACGTCTGCAACTTTTGGGGCATCGCCCGGTTGTGTTGGCTGGTGGAGCAACGGGCATGGTTGGCGATCCATCGGGACGCAGCGACGAACGAAATCTTCTCGATACCGAGACGCTGAATCACAACGTGCAGTCGATCAAGCGGCAGTTGGAAAGAATTTTAGATTTCGATCCTGGGCATACCCAGGCGATCTTGGTTGACAATGCAGAATGGACTGCAAAGGTTTCTGCTCTTGACTTTTTGCGCAATGTTGGCAAACACATCACGGTCAACCAAATGCTGGCAAAAGATTCTGTCAAGTCGCGACTTGCGGAAGGTAACGGTCTCTCATTTACAGAGTTCAGTTATATGTTGCTGCAAGCAAACGACTTCCGACATTTATGTGAGCATCACAGTTGCGAGATGCAAATGGGTGGATCTGATCAGTGGGGCAATATCACTGCAGGTATTGATCTCATTCGCAAAACATTGGGAAGAACTGCATTTGGTCTGACTTGGCCGCTTGTTACGAAGTCTGACGGTTCAAAGTTTGGCAAGACGGCTGATGGTGCTGTGTGGCTTGATGCTCGTCGGACTTCGCCGTATCAGTTTCGCCAATTTTGGATGCAATTAAGCGATATTGACATCGAGAAAATGTTGCCACAGTTTTCGCTGCGCTCGATGGATGAAATCAATGAGATTTTGACTGAACAGCGCGCTCGACCTGAGTCGCGCGTTGCACAACGAACGCTCGCACGCGAATTGACCGAGTTGCTGCATGGTGAAGAATCGGCAGTCGCAGCCGAGCAGGCAGCTGATGTGTTGTTTGGAGCGAATCCAGTTTCAGCAAGCCCTGCGGCTCTGCATTTGATCGCCTCTGAAGTGGCGGGGAGTGCGATGGGCAAAGCGGCTTTGGGTGATGCCGTGAGTGTCTTGGTGCTGACCGGACTCGCAACATCAAATACTGAAGCACGCAGGTTGCTTACTCAGCGAAGTGTGCGGGCCAATGGAGAGCAAATCGACGAACACACCAAGCTTGACAAGATTCCGCTGTTGCATTCGAGGTGGTTGTTGCTGCGTAAGGGTAAAACTGCCTATCATCTGATCGATTTTCAGGGTTAATTTTTTCGAGTCGATACAAAATTGATCAGTCGCATTCTGTCAATTTGCGACGTTTAGGAGTTGTCCGCAAGTAGACTTCATCAAGTGCCAACCCCAGAAAATCGCGGTCCACGTCGTCCGCGACGGGAAGAAGAATCCGGCAGGCCATCGCGTCCCGCACGCCAGGGTGGCGCTGGTGGAGCTGGCGGTCGTTCAGACAGACCAGCCGCAGGCCGTGGCCGTCCAAGTAGTGGCCGTCCAAGTAGTGGCCGTCCAAGTAGTGGCCGTCCAAGTAGTGGCCGTCCAAGTAGTGGCCGTCCAAGTAGTGGCCGTCCTTCGGACAGTCGCGGTCGCCCATCAGATAGTCGCGGTCGTCCGTCAGCAGATCGTGGAGATCGTCCATCCCGTCCAGGTAGTCGTCCAGCAGGTCGTCCTGCATACGGACAAAGTGATGGCCCAAGTCGCGGTCGTCCGTCAGCAGGTCGCGGTCGACCGTCAGTAGATCGCGGTGATCGTTCGTCGTATAGCCGTGGTGATTCAGCAGGTCGTCCGCCAGCAGGTCGTGGCCGTCCGAGTAGTGGCCGTCCTCCAGCAGATCGCGGTGATCGCGGTGATCGTTCGTCGTATAGCCGTGGTGATTCAGCAGGTCGCGGTCGTCCACCAGCAGGTCGTGGTCGTCCAGATTCCGGCCGTTCATTCCGGGATGATGATCGCCCAGTAGTTCCGCAGACCGCTGCACAGCGCAAAGCGGACGAAGTTCGTTATCGCACAGGTGGTCGCAAGAACGATCGAGATGCGTTGCCGCGCAATACTCAATCAAACGAAGTTTGGAAAGACGAAGGTTCGACTCGTCCAGCACGTGGTCGTGGTCCTCGTCGCGAAGAGGAATCAGCACCAATTCGTCTCGAGCGAGATGAGCGTCGTGCTTCTGCAGCCGCGATGGCACATGTTGAGGCAACAGTCGCGGGAAGCATTATCGCAATTGTTGGAGAGCGCGCATCTAAGCGGCTGATCGAGAAACTTGCGTTGGCACTCGATGCATTTGAGCGCGGTCGTTACCAAGACGCCAAGAAAATTATCATTCCCATCTCGCGGGATTGCCCGGGAGTTGAACTGATTCACGAAATCGCTGGATTGTCGATGTATCGCATGGGTCAATGGCGCGATGCTGCAGATCACTTAGAGCAGGCTCGTGCGCTCACATCTGGTTCAACACTGAATCATCCAGTGCTCGCAGACTGTTATCGCGCATTAATGCGTTACGACAAAGTCGACGAGTTGTGGAAAGAACTCAAAGATGCCTCTCCGGATCCGACGATTGTGGCTGAAGGCCGCATCGTTGCCGCAAGCGCTCTTGCCGATCAGGGCGACATCCAAGGCGCAGTCCGTTTGATGCAGCAATCTAAGCAAGACCCAGCCAAGGTTCGCGAGCATCATTTGCGCGAATGGTATGTGCTTGCCGACTTGTACGACCGATCAGGCGACGTTATTCAGGCGCGCGCAATTTTTCAGCGCATTGCAAAGAACGATGCAGACTTCACCGATGTTCGTGATCGGCTTGAGACTCTCGGTTCTCGCTAGTAGCAATTAATCGCGAGTATTGAGCTCGCGGATTACAAAACCGGTACGCAGTTTTGGCGTAAAGAACGTTGACTTTGGTGGCATCAAAATACCTTCGGTTGCTGTCCGTTTGATCTCGGCAACACTCACAGGTCTAATCAGAATTGCTGCGTTGGCTTGCTGCTGCGAAAGTACTTCGACAACTTCAGTCACGCCATGCTGAAACGAAACTGTGTGCGGCAGATCTCGTAACGCGTGCTCAAGACGGGCGCTGTCCAGTGATCGAATGCCATCGAACGAATCTTTGCGTGGAGTCAGCCACTTTGTTTGGAGGTCGCTAGCAATAAAACATAGGCAGTTGTCTTTGTCCATAGTCGAAAGTGTGTTTGTGTTAATTGGTGGCGCATCGGTGATGGTGAAGGATTGAGCAAGTGTTGCAAGTAACGCTGTTGCCGAGACATCGGTGTACAGACGATGAATTGCAGCAACGCTCAGTTGCTCGTCGATTAACTCGTTAACAAAGGTGAGCGTTTGCTCGGCGTCGGTAGCAGACGAATTCGTACGAATACGGGTTTCGTCTCTGTATGTGCGACTGATTGCATAGCGGTGATGTCCGTCGGCGATGATCACCGGATGTTTGGCAATGCAATCGGTTATTGATGCGATACGAGTTGGGTCGCTAACGCGCTCGACGGTGTGCGTGACGCGCTGTTCGTCTACGTACGAACCAACAACTTCTGCGGGCGCTTTCAGTATCTCGCTGAGACCAGGAGCAAGACTCAGGCCCCAAACCGGAGAAAGATTGGCATCTGTTGCTCTGGTGAGATCGAGTCGATCGGTCTTTGCTTTTGGCGTGGTGCGCTCGTGGGGCAGCACATCTCCCGCTCCTTCGTCTACAACTTCGATTCCGCCTAATACACCAACAATATTTCGTTGGTTGCCGATGGTGTCACGAAACTGCATGCGATACAACGTGAACGAAGGTGTTTCATCGCGTACAAGCACTCCGCTTTGGATCCAGTTTTGGAGTGTTTGTGCTGCAGCCAGATATGCGTCTGGCTGGGTTGATGTAGCGACAGGCAAATCAATATTGACAACATTGTGATCGTGCTGAGCGACCAAATTGGCGCGGTCGCTGTCGTTCAATACGTCGTATGGAGGAGCACAGGTTTTGCGGAGGTCTGTAGATGGCGCATACCGAAGTGCGCGAAATGGAAGAAAACGAGGCACAATTACAGTGTGCCATCTGCAGCCCCGATTTTGTGCGATTTGGATGGTGTCGTATGGCTGATGCATCAGCCAATTGCTGGATCTGTCAATGCGATTGAGTCGCTTCGAAATGCTGGTCATCGGGTGCTATTTGTGACGAACAATTCTTTTTCTGTTGTGGCCGATCAAGAAAACGCACTGGCCAAGATCGGTATTGACGCGCACAATGACGTAGTCACGTCGTCTCAGGCTGCTGGGGCACTATTGCGCAAAGGTGAAAGAGTGTTGCTTGGAGGTGGCCCGGGTGCTGTCGAAGCGATCATGAATGCTGGTGCAATTCTGGCAGGACGTTCTGACGATCACACTCACGGTGATTCGGTTGCACAGAAAATGATTAGCGAATTTGATCAGCAATTTGATGTAGCGATGGTTGGGTATCACTCAACATTTGATTACCGCGGGTTGACCAGACTGTCGAACGCGGTGCGTAATGGCGCGCGACTGATTGCGACCAACGACGATGCAACATATCCAACACCTCACGGTTTGATCCCGGGTGGTGGATCAATCTTGGCGGCAGTTGCCGCAGCCTCGGGCGTTGAGCCAATCATCGCCGGCAAGCCGCACAGCCCAATGGCCGATTTGGTTCGCCAAGTTTTGGGCATCAATGATCTTTCTGATGCGTGGATGGTTGGTGACAGACCTTCAACAGACGGATTATTTGCACAGACCGTCGGTTGCAAGTTTGCTCAAGTATTGACAGGCATCTCGTCGCTCAATGATGTGAATGATGATGCGAGCGATGTTGTTGCAGGCGATACTCATGTGTTTGCCGATCTTGCTACCTTCGCCAACATAATTGTTGGTTCGTAGACAGATGTCTAAATCTCGTTTGCGACTCGACAACTGGTTGGTCAAGCAAGGGATAGCAACAGATGCAGGGCATGCGAAAGTGTTGATTGATCAAGGCGTGATTCTCGTCAATGGATCGATTGCACTAACGGATAATCGGATGATCGCAAATTCGGACAGTGTGTTGTTGTCGACACCAGCACGATTCGTTTCGCGTGGTGGAGAAAAACTTGAAGCAGCGCTGCAGTCGTTTGGTGTTGAGCTGGTTAATAAGCGCGTGTTGGATGTGGGGGCTTCAACGGGAGGTTTCACCGATTGTGTTTTGCAACACGGGGCTACCGAGGTGACCGCCCTAGATGTAGGCAAGTCGCAATTGCACGATCGCCTGGTGCGCGATCCACGAGTGACAGTACGTGACTCAACGAATGCACGGTCGATGACGTTCGCCATGGTTGGCGACTTTGATGTGATTGTTGCAGACCTCTCTTTTATCTCGCTGCGCCAAGTTTCAACAGCACTTTGTGAAGTGCTCCGTCCACATGGAGACATGATCTTGCTGGTGAAGCCGCAATTTGAAGCCGAAAAGTCCGAAGTTGACAAGGGTGCTGGAGTGATTAGGGACTCGGAGATCCATCAGCGGACGATCGCTCAAGTTGTTCAGGCGTTTAATGCGCAGGGGATGAAGCAATCAGGACTCATCGAGTCTCCATTGCGTGGGGCAGACGGAAATACCGAATTCTTGCTCCATCTGCGCAGGGATCTCTTAAGTGGTGCGCACTCTGTGAGTGGGGTTGAGTAAGTTGGCAGGCATGGAGATGAGCCGATGAAATCCATTTTTGTGGTGGCCCACCACACACGCGGCGAGATCGCTCAGTTGCTGACCGACCTAGAAGCGTGGTGCACGAAACACGGCCACAATTTGTGGATGTTGCCCGCAGACGCGAATGCCAGAGGGTGTGAGCATCTAGCAAGCGGTAGGGCGGCCATGGATGCCGACATCGTGTTGTCATTGGGCGGTGACGGCACAGTGTTGCGGGCGGTACATCTGTTGGACGGTGCACCAGTGCCGATCCTTGGTGTCAACGTGGGCACGCTTGGTTACCTGACTGAAATTGAACCTTCCGAATGCATCGATGCATTGCAGCGTTGGGTTGAAGGTCGCGAAGGCAAAGATTTTATTATCGACAAACGAATGATGCTGACGGTGTTGCTCAAGCGTGCCGGCGGCGGCACCGATCTTTCGTGGCGCGCTTTGAACGAAGCAGTGCTCGAAAAACAACAATCTGGTCATACGGTGTGGCTCGATGTAGTGATCAACTCTGAGCTATTTGCCACATATTCTGCTGATGGTCTTATTGTTTCTACTCCCACGGGCAGCACGGCGTATTCAATGTCGGCCCGCGGACCAGTGGTGTCGCCACGTCACCGAGCATTGCTTGTTACACCAGTTTCTCCACACATGTTGTTTGATCGCGCTCTCGTGCTCGACCCACACGAATCATTATTGATTGAAGTTGTTGGCACCCGACCAGTAGATATGGCGCTAGACGGACGCAAAGTGATGAGTCTGACGCAGGGCGATGTCGTGAGTTTTGCTCCAGACACATGCACTGCAGAGTTCTTGCGTTTTAAAACCCCAAAGTTTCATCAAATCGTGCGCACCAAATTTGGTCTTGGAGATGATTGATGCTCAGTGAATTACACATCGAGAATCTTGGTGTAATTGAAAAACTTGATCTGTCCATTGGTGAGGGCCTCGTTGCACTGACGGGTGAAACCGGTGCAGGTAAAACGATGTTGGTCGAGGCTATTGACCTGCTCGTGGGCGGAAGAGCCGATGCGTCGGTTGTTCGAACCGGATGCGAAGAGGCTCGCGTTGAAGGCAGATTTGTTACCGACGAGAGTGAAGTGATTTTGTGTCGAGTCGTGCCTGTCACTGGCCGTTCACGCGCCTATATCAATGGTCGACTTGCAACGGTTGCGCAACTTGCCGAATATGGTGCCGAGCTTGTGGATCTACATGGACAGCATGCACACCAAAGCTTGCTCGGGGCATCTGCTCAACGCCTGGCACTCGATCACTTTTGTGGAATTGATCTAGAACCATTGCGCAACGCTCGCGCTCGATTAACAGAAATAGAGGCATTGCTTGCAACGCTTGGCGGCGACGAACGCGCACGTGCGCGTGAAATTGACCTGTTGCGTTTTCAGGTAAAGGAAATTGCCGACGCCGGGCTACGGAGTGCGAACGAAGACGAAGACCTCTCTCGTTCGGAAGATGTGCTTGCTGATGCGGTGGCTCATCGCGAGGCACTGTATGCGGCAGCTTCGGCTTTGCAAGATGATGATGGAGCGAGCGATGTTGTGGGTCGGTCTATTGCAGCCATTAGCCACCGTGAGACATTTGCAGTGTTCGTTGAGCGACTCAAGAACGTGCAGGCCGAGATAGATGACGTCGCACGTGAAATGCGTGATGTTGCCGAATCGATCGAAGAGGATCCAGCCAAGTTGGAAGAGGTTCGACAACGTCGTCACTTGCTCGTTGACCTGCGCCGCAAATATGGAGAGTCTCTGAGTGAAGTTATTGCGTACGGAGCGGAGAGCGGGTTGCGGCTCAGCGAATTGGAGAGTTTTGAAGCCCGTGCTGCAACATTGGATGCCGATCGCGCTGCTGCGATACAACAACTTCGTTCTGCTCAGAAGGTAGTGGGTGAGGCCCGTCGAGCGGCAGCACCAAAGTTGGCAAAGGCGGTGCAAATCCATCTGCGCACGTTGGCAATGGCGCATGCAGTTGTCGAGGTTTCGGTCGGCGATGATCCAGGTGACGAAGTGACCTTCTTGCTTGCGGCTAACCCAGGGTCGCCACCGTTACCGCTCACAAAAGTCGCGTCGGGTGGTGAATTGGCTCGCACGATGTTGGCACTGCGATTGGTACTCACTCAAGGACCATCCACGCTGGTGTTCGATGAGGTCGATGCCGGTATCGGTGGGGAGGCAGCCGTTGCGGTAGCCGGTGCTTTGGCCCAACTTGGACACAGACATCAGGTATTGGTGGTCACCCATCTTGCTCAAGTAGCGGCCGCGGCTCATCGGCAAATCAGGGTCTCAAAAACGGTCAAATCCAAACAGACTTTTGCCGAAGCCAGTGAAGTGGCAGATCAGGATCGTGTTGGGGAGATTGCACGCATGCTCTCGGGCGGCATGGCCGAGGAAGCCGCCCTCAACTATGCCTCCGAATTGCTCAAGGCATCAAGCGATCGTTCGAGCGGCCAGAGGCGCACACGTCGCTAGCCACCGCGAGGGTATGCTTATCTTCCGTCGTGGAGTTTCTGGTCCCAGTCGGGAGCGCTCCACACAGAGACGGGAGCAAGTAGTGCCAAAGCATGTTTTTGTAACAGGTGGCGTTGCAAGTTCGCTCGGCAAAGGTCTTACTGCTTCATCCCTCGGTCGTCTTCTCAAGATGCGTGGACTTCGTGTCACGATGCAAAAATTGGATCCGTACATCAACGTTGATCCAGGCACAATGAATCCGTTTGAGCACGGAGAGGTTTTTGTTACTGATGATGGTGGCGAAACCGATCTAGATCTTGGTCACTATGAACGATTCATCGATGAGAATTTGTCTCGTTCTTCAAACGCAACAACGGGGAGTATTTATCAAGCAGTGTTAGCGGCCGAGCGTCGTGGCGACTATCTCGGGCGCACCGTGCAGGTCATCCCTCATGTCACTGATGAAATCAAACGTCGAATTCAACGTCTGGCTACAGATGATGTCGACGTCGTGATTACCGAAGTGGGCGGAACCGTTGGCGACATCGAAATTCTTCCGTTCCTTGAAGCGATCCGCCAATTCAAAAACGAAGTCGGTCGCGACAACATTTGTTATGTGCACGTGACATTGGTGCCATTTATTGGTCCAAGCGGCGAACAAAAGACTAAGCCAACTCAGCACAGCGTTACCGAGTTGCGCTCGCGGGGTATTCAACCCGACCTGATTGTTTGTCGCAGTGATGAACCAATTAGCGATCAACTGAAGCGCAAGATTTCTGGTCAATGCGACGTCGATCAAAAGAACGTCATCAATGCGGCTGATGTGAAGAACATTTACGAGTTGCCGCTCATTTTGCACGATGAAGGACTCGATACCCAGATTTGTGAAGTGCTCAAGATTGATGCGCCACTTGATTTGACACCATGGCGCCAATTGGTTGCACGAGTAGAAGCATCAACTGCACCCGTGAGGATTGGTCTCATCGGAAAATATGTGCAATTACAAGATGCCTATCTTTCTGTTGTCGAAAGTTTGAAGCACGCTGGGTTTCATCACGGAGCAAAAGTAGAGATTGTGTGGATTCAGGCGGAAGATGTTGAGGGTCTACTTGCCGATGATCGGATGACGACTCTGGATGGAATTGTTATTCCGGGTGGATTTGGTCCGCGTGGCATTGAGGGCAAGATTCGAGCGGCCGAATATGCGCGTGAAAACATGATTCCGTGCTTGGGGTTGTGTCTCGGCATGCAGGTGATGACTGTTGAATTTGCGCGGAACGTCTTGGGATTGTCTGATGCCAATTCGACCGAGTTCGACCTTTCAACTCAGAATCCAGTAATCGACATCATGAACGATCAACGAGATGTCACCGATAAGGGTGGCACCATGCGTTTGGGTGCTTACTATGCCGTTCTCACGCCAGGCACACAGGTAGCCAATGCATATGGTGAGCCCGTGGTGAGCGAGCGCCATCGCCATCGCTATGAATTCAATTCCAATTATCGCAGTCGTTTTGAAGAAGCAGGTTTTATCTGCAGTGGCACTTCGCCTGATAAGCGCCTTGTTGAATTTATTGAATTGCAGGGTCATCCGTTTTGGGTTGGAACGCAGGCTCACCCCGAATTCAAGAGTCGCCCCGATCGTCCGCATCCGTTGTTTCGCGAAATGATTGGCGCCGCATTACAACGTCGGGCCTTAACCGAAAGCACTTCGCGTTCTGCCGATCGCGCTGCTGCTGTTGACGCGAAGTCGTAGATTCATCGGAAGCTATTCCTGATGGCGCATTTCGAGCGCACTTCACGTACCGTTTTGCACGAATGGGTGTTGTGGAAACTCGTTCAGAGTCGGTTTCGTGCTCCTACCGGCGAAGAGTTTGTACGCACCTATGTTGAGTCGCCAGGTGCCACGGGCATTGTGCCCATACGCATTAACGCTCACAATCAATATGAAGTAGTGATGGTGCGGCAATATCGTCCTGCATTGGACGCTTACAGTCTCGAGATTCCGGCAGGCATGAGGGATGTGGCTGGTGAAGACCCACGAGATACGGCGATTCGTGAACTGCAAGAAGAGACAGGTTTTGTTTCGGATGATGTGCGTCCGCTGGGTCAGATATTGCAGGCACCAGGGATTACCAACGCCGCAGTGCATTTGTTTGTTGCTATTGGTTTGACTGAAGTTGCAATGGATCGTCATGGTCCTGAAGAAGATGACATGACGGTTGTGGTGCTGCTACTTGATGACGCGCTGCAAATGATTGATTCGGGAGAGATTGATAATGCCATGGCAGTAGTGGGTCTGCTTCGTGCCGATCGATTACTTCGAGTCGAAAGTGCTTTTGGCAAATGACGAGTCTGACCGATCGCGAGCGATTCTTGACATGGATGCGCGTTGAACAGGGCAGATCAGATCGGACCATAGAGGCATATGGAAGAGATATCGCTCAGTATGAGTCGTATCTCGTCGGCGCTAAGTCCACCTCTCGGGTAGTGAAGCCAGCACAAATTGAGAAATATATAGGGCAATTGCGAGCGATCGAACGCGCACCCAAAAGCATTGCCCGACAGTTTGCCGCTATTCGCATGTTCCATCGCTTCATGCTCGACGAAGGTTTACGCTCCGATAATCCGACCGCGTTTATCGATGGTGTCAAGGTTCCTTCCGGCATACCGAAAGCGTTGAGTGAGCAGGAAGTTGAATTGCTGTTGAACGCAGTAACAGGTGTGGACTCATTAGCAGTGCGTGATCGGGCATTGCTCGAATTCTTGTATGCAACCGGTGCCCGCGTGTCGGAAGCATGCGGACTTTCGATGAGCGATGTCGACATGGAGAGCAACGTCGCTCGAGTGTTCGGTAAAGGTTCCAAAGAAAGAATCGTGCCATTCGGAAGGCATGCAAAAGAAGCGCTTGAGGCTTGGTTGGGTGCTGGTGGAAGACCGATGTTGTGTCCGCAGCAGTGGGCAAAACGTGATCATGCTGACGCCATGTTTCTAGGCGTGCGCGGTACACGTTTGTCACGGCAAGCCGCATGGGGCATTGTGCGAAAATATGCGATGTTGGCCGGTATTACGAACGAGCTTTCACCTCATGTGCTCAGACATTCGTGCGCCACTCACATGCTGGTGCACGGAGCCGACTTGCGAATCGTGCAAGAGCTGCTTGGGCATGCATCAGTGAGTACCACGCAGGTGTACACGAAGGTAGATAACGAAGTGTTGTTTGAGATGTATCGCGAGTCGCACCCGCGCGCTCGGGTCAAGGCTCATCAGTGATTAAATTGTCGCATCTCACTAAGCGTTTCGTGCTTTCCCTCGTGCCGTCTCAAGTGCAAGAGATTGAACGGCAGTGGGTCCAGTCAGTGCTTTCGCCAAGCGAGTTTGATGTATGGAACAACATGATGGTGCAGGATCGACGGCACAGCGTGATTGTTGGGCGTCGTTTCGTGAAGTATCGACCAACGGCTTCGCAAAGCGAGATTTCCGGAGCGTTATTGCATGATGTGGGTAAGTCTGTCGCACGTCTTGGAACATTTGGTCGAGTGATTGCAACACTCGTAGGCCCGCGCACGAATCGCTTTCGTCAATACCACGATCATGAAAGTATTGGAGCAACGATGCTCCGATCTGTCGGCAGCAATGAGTTGACCATCACGATGGTTGAAGGATCGTGTGTGGGAGAGTTAAGACAAGCGCTCAGCAGAGCAGACGATATTTAACAAAATCACAGTTGCGCTATTTGCTGGGGTACAAACCAATCGCAGCGTGAGCTCGTGCCAGTGTTGCGCTTGCCACTTTTGACGCGCGCTCTTTGCCGAGTGCAAGCAAGTTGCTGAGTTCGGCTGGGTCGGCCATGAGTTCGTGATAGCGGTTCTGAATTGGGCGCAGCATTTCTGCCACGGCCTCACCGGTGTCCTGTTTGAGTTTTCCGTACTGGGTGTAGGTCGTGGCCAGGGAAGATGGCGACTCATTGGTGACTGCACCGAGAATTTCGAGCAAGTTGCTCACACCAGGCTTGCGCTCGCGGTCGAACTCCACTTCGTTGTCGCTATCAGTGACGGCACGCTTAAATTTTTTGACGATCGAGGCAGGGTCGTCGAGTAGATAGATGATTCCGGCTTCGCCATCACCAGACTTGCTCATCTTGTTGGCTGGTTCTTGTAAATCCATCACTCGTGCCCCGGTCGGTGGAGTCACAGCTTTTGGAACAACAAATGTCTCACCGAAACGATGGTTGAAGCGAAGAGCAATATCGCGGGTGATCTCAATGTGCTGACGTTGGTCATCGCCAACGGGCACTTCTGCAGCGTCATACAGCAAGATATCTGCAGCCTGTAGAGCGGGGTAGGTGAAAAGTCCTGCAGACACAAAATCGGCTTCTCGCTTGGCGGATTTATCTTTGAATTGGGTCATCCGACTGAGTTCGCCGAAACTGACCGTGCACTCCATGATCCAGCCCAATTGACTGTGTTCGGGGATATGACTTTGCACGAAAACAGTCGCTATCTGGGGGTCAAGTCCTACGGCAAACAAGATCGCTGCTAGTTGCAGGGTTTGTTGTCCGAGGACGCTAGGGGTATCGGTGATGGTGAGTGCGTGCAGGTCGACGATGCCGTGAAAGACGTCGTTGTTGTGCTGACCCGAGACCCAATTGCGTAATGCACCCAAATAATTGCCAAGGTGGACTTCACCAGTCGGTTGGATGCAAGAAAGGACTCTGGCCACGCCACAACGCTAGTGCAAACAATCATGTAAAGGCCTGTTTGATATAACCTTGAGTGCGATGGCGTATGAAGTAAACACCCCGGTCTTTGATGGCCCATTTGATTTGCTCCTGCATCTCATCTTGCAAGAGGAGGTGGATATTCATGAGGTGTCGTTGCTGAGAATTGTCGAGGCATATTTGGTTGAAGTGCAAAAGATGCAGACCTTTGATCTCGAGGTCGCCACCGAGTTTTTGTTGATCGCTGCGACACTGGTCGAACTTAAAACCCGTCGACTGCTGCCTGGTAAGGCCGACATGGATCTCGACGAAGAGCTTGCCTTGTGGGAAGAACGTGATTTGCTCCTTGCTCGTTTGCTGGATTGCAAGACGTTTAAGGATGTTGCCAGTGTGTTGAGCGATTTGGTTGAAAAAGCAGGTTTGAGCTTCGCCCGCATGGCTGGTCCAGATGAGCGCTTTGCCGAGTTGATGCCCGATCTTTTGGAAGGTGTGAGTCCAGTGAGATTGCAGCGCGCATTTTTCCGCGCAGTTCAACCGAAGCCGCCGACAACTATTGACCTTTTCCACGTGGCTCCTATTCGGGCAAGCGTCGCCGACGCACTGATGGAGTTGCTGGATGTTTTGCCAAGTCTTGGTCGCGTCACGTTTGCGCAACTCACCGAAGCAATCCACGATCGTATTGAAGTCGTATGTCGGTTCTTGGCGATTCTCGAGTTGTACAAGCAGGGCCGAGTTGATATTGAGCAGAGTGACAAATTTGGCGACATTCAAGTGTTATGGACAGGCGGCAATGACATTGGGTTTGAATCCGTATTTAATATTGACGACTATGAAGGATGATTTGTAATGAAAGGTTGTAGAAATGTCTGATGAGGAAACGCAGATCAGTGCAGAGGTAGTTCGTGCATTGGAAGGGATTTTATTGGTCGCGATGGAGCCCGTCGACCCAACACTGCTGGCTCAATTACTAGAGCAACCCCTTGCCGTTGTGGAGGGTCTGTGCGAGAGGTTGTCAATGGCATATGCCGAAGCCGGACATGGTTTTCAATTGGTCAAGGTTGCAGGCGGATACCGCTTTCAGTCACACCCGGACGTGGCGGCATATGTAGAAAGATTTGTGCTCGATAGCCAGCAAGCCCGCATTTCGTCGGCTGCTCTCGAAACTCTGGCGATCATTGCGTACAAGCAGCCTTTGTCGCGCCAGCAGGTGGCATCGATCCGTGGAGTTGATCCCGATGCAGTGATGCGTACGTTGCAAGCTCGCGGTTACATCACTGAAGTGTCTCGCGATGACGGACCAGGTCAAGCGATTCTGTTTGGAACAACTGCAATGTTTCTGGAGCGACTAGGTCTTGATTCGCTCTCGTCATTGCCACCGATTGCCGATTTTGTTCCGCCTGCAGAGGTTGTTGAGGCTCTCGAACAGGGACTGAGAATTGTTCCGGCCAATCCAATGGGCTCGAGTCGAAACGAAGTTGAGAGGTAGCTATTAGTTCATCAACGCCGGGAGGCGACGAGCAGTTGTTTGAAGGTGAGCGATTGCAAAAAGTGTTGGCTCGCCATGGTTGGGGCAGTC
>JAIOXC010000012.1 GCA_021741795.1 Ilumatobacteraceae bacterium
CCAATCGCAACACGCTCTTCAAGTGACGCATAAACGTTGTTGACGAGTTCAATGGGGGTTCCTGCTGAAGCAGTCAAATCGATAATCCTCTCGTTAAATCCTTAATACTTATTTTACTGACTACCACTTGTCCCAGTGCAGCACTTTGTCGAGTGGCAGTCGCTTTGCCGGCTTGAAATCGGTACCGATGGTGTACGCAATCGGAAACAATCCACCTTGCGTGATCTTGTCGTATGGAATACCAAGTAGCTCTGCAGCCTTCTTCTCGCCTTCAAACATCAAGTGAATCGTCGTCCAGGCTGAACCCATGCCGCGACCGCGGAGCGCGAGCATAAAACTCCACGCTGCGGGCAGCAACGAACCCCAAGCACCAGCGCCCATCGCAACATCAAGATTTTCAAGTCGACCCTCGATGCACGGAATCATGAGCATTGGCGCTTTTTCAAAATTCTCTGCCAGAAATGTTGCAGAGTCGCGCACTTTGGGAAGTTGTTCGTCGCGAGCATCACCGCGTGGCTTGCCACCGGGAAGTGTGGCGTAGACGGCCCAGTTGGCGCGATAAATGTCGGCAAGTGCCTTCTTTTTGGCTGCGTCTTCAACGATGATCCAATGCCAGCCCTGGTTGTTGCCACCGGTTGGAGCCTGGAGCGCAATTTCGAGGCATTCCTCAACAATCTTGCGCTCTACGGGCTTTTCAAAGTCGAGGCGCTTGCGCACGCTGCGGGTAGATGTGAGAACTTCGTCGGAGGTCAAGTTGAGTTGCATGTCGTTTAGTCTGCCATGCCACGATAGAGATACACGACTTGGCGAAGGGATATGTGATGAGCGCAGTGCAACGAGTAGATGTGCCTGGAGTAATTGATGATCGGGTCACGATTTCGGTCGTTGATGGCATCGCCGATGTGAAGATGAATCGAGCCGACAAACGCAATGCGCTGGACAATGCAATGTTCACATCGCTGAACGCCGCTGGCGAGTATCTCAAGAAACTTGATGGCCTGCGCGTGGTGGTGCTGTCGGGGGACGGTGCGTCATTTTGTGCAGGACTCGATTTTTCATCGTTTGCGCAGATGGCCGAGGCTGGTGCAAAAAAACCCGACATGAATGCTGGCGCGATGGTGGATGGTCGCATTACGCACATGGCCCAACAGGTGTGTTGGGTGTGGCAAGAGGTGCCGGTGCCGGTAATCGCTGCGGTGCATGGGCATGCTTTGGGTGGCGGAATTCAGATCGCACTCGGTGCCGATATTCGTATTGTGCATCCTGACACGCAACTGTCTGTGCGCGAAGTGCACTGGGGTCTGATTCCCGACATGACTGGCACATTGATGCTGAGTCGACTTGTGCGACCGGACATTGTAAAAAACTTGGTGTTTACGGCGCGCGTTTTTAGCGGCAAAGAAGGACACGAGATGGGCATTGCAACTCAGTTGTCGCAAGATGTGCATGCCGATGCAATGACGATGGCGCGTGAGATTGCTGGTCGCAGCCCAGATGCGGTGCGGGGAGCCAAGAAACTCATCAATTTGCTGGCAAATAATGGGGCAGCCGAACAGTTTGCAGCGGAACGTGCAACGATCGGCCAGCTGATTGGCACAGCCAATCAAGCAGAAGCGGTGATGTCGCATTTCGAAAAGCGTCCACCAATCTTTGAATCAGGCAGTTTGTTTCGCTGATTAGTCGCTAGAGTTTTGTCACGGGCCAGCGTCGTCCCTGCGGATTGCATTTTGGCGATCTGCAAAAAGTTCAGACTGAATCAGGTCAGCTGAACCGAGTAGTCAATAGGACACGACGACGATGCAACATGCAATGCCGCCTGCAAGCGGTTTATACGACCCACGATTTGAACACGACGCTTGTGGCGTCTCGTTTGTCGTTGACATCAAAGGTCGAAAATCGCACGACATCGTTGCGATGGGCATCGGTGCGCTGTGCAGCATGGAACACCGCGGTGCAACAGGTGCCGAAGTAGAGACTGGCGATGGTGCCGGCGTGCTGATTCAGGTTCCGCATCGATTTTTGTCGGAAGTAGTTGGTTTTGTTTTACCTGCTGAAGGCAGTTACGGGGTCGGTGTTGCTTTTTTGCCGGCTGATAAAAAGCTTCGTGACGCTGCAGTCGTTGCAGTTGAACGAATTATTGCCGAACAAAACCTCGATGTGCTGGGTTGGCGTGAGGTGCCGGTTGATCCAAGTTGTCTTGGCAAGAGTGCGCGAGACGTGATGCCAGCATTCTCACAGATATTTATTGCAGACAAGGATGGTGCGCGGGAGATTGAGTTGGATCGCAAGTTGTTTATTGCTCGCAAGCGCATTGAACACGAATTGCCAACAGGGTCGCAGACGTACTTTCCGTCTTTGTCGTGCCGCACACTCATTTATAAAGGAATGTTGACGACGCCCCAGTTGGCAATGTTTTTTCCAGACCTCACCGATGCACGAATTGAATCGGCGATCGCTCTTGTGCACAGTAGATTTTCGACCAACACATTTCCTTCGTGGCCGCTTGCTCACCCGTACCGATTTATCGCCCATAACGGCGAGATCAACACGGTGCAGGGAAATCGCAACTGGATGCGTACGCGTGAGTCTTTATTAAGCAGCAATCTGTTGCCGGGACTTGAGCAAGCATTTCCAATCTGTGCAATGGGCGGCAGTGACTCTGCGAGTTTTGATGAAGTGCTCGAGCTGCTGCACTTGGGTGGCCGAAGTTTGCCGCATGCAGTGATGATGATGATTCCTGAGGCGTGGGAAAACAACAAGACGATGAGCGCCGAGAAGCGTGCTTTTTATCGCTTCCACGCGTCTTTGATGGAACCGTGGGACGGACCGGCCTGTATTGCTTTCACTGACGGCACTCTGATCGGAGCAGTGTTGGACCGCAACGGTCTGCGACCAAGTCGCTACTGGGTGACCGACGACGACATTGTGATTATGGCCAGTGAAGTTGGCGTTGTCGATATTGATCAGGCGAAAATTGTGCGTAAGGGACGGTTGCAGCCAGGGCGAATGCTGTTAATCGATACTGACCTAGGTCGGATTGTTGAAGATGATGAGATCAAGCAACAACTGAGTGCAACAGCGCCGTATCAGGAATGGCTTGAGGCTGGACTTGTAGAGCTCAGCGATTTGCCTGCACGTGAACACATGGTGTTTAGTCGCGACAGCGTGCTGCGCCGTCAGCAGGTGTTTGGTTACACACACGAAGAACTCAAAATAATTTTGGCGCCAATGGCCAAGAGTGGAGGCGAGCCGCTTGGTTCGATGGGTACAGATACACCAATTGCCGTACTTTCTGCACGACCACGCCTCCTGTTCGATTATTTTCAGCAGATGTTTGCACAAGTCACAAACCCGCCACTTGACGCAATTCGAGAAGAAGTAGTGACATCAATTGGTACGGCAGTGGGACCAGAGAGCAACTTGCTCGACGCAGGCCCAGAGCATTGTCGACAACTTGTGCTGCCTTTTCCAATTATCAACAACGATCATCTTGCAAAAATTATCCATATCAACGACGACAACACGTATCCACAATTGCAATCCGTTGTAGTGAGTGGCTTGTACAGGGTTGCCGATGGAGAACAAGGGCTACGCGATGCGCTTGATGCAGCACGCGCGACAGCAAGTGAGGCAATTGACAACGGTGCCCGCATCGTCGTGATCTCGGACAGAAACTCGGACGAAGTCTTCGCGCCGATCCCATCGTTGTTGCTTACAAGCGCGGTGCATCATCACCTGATTCGCGAAAAGAAGCGCACACAGGTTGGTTTGATAGTTGAGTGTGGCGATGCGCGCGAAGTGCATCACATGGCATTGCTCATTGGTTATGGGGCGGGAGCCATCAATCCATATCTCGCATTTGAATCAATCGAAGACATGATTGCAGCCAATGATGGCGAGGGAGTAAACGGTCTCGGAGGCATCGACTCGCAAAAGGCTGTTAACAACTACATCAAGGCTGCAGGCAAAGGTGTGCTCAAGGTGATGTCGAAGATGGGCGTGTCGACAGTGGCCTCGTATACGGGCGCACAAATTTTTGAGGCGCTTGGACTTGGTAAAGAACTTGTTAGCGAGTTTTTTACTGGAACTGTGTCACGACTAGGTGGCATTGGTCTGACCGAAATTGCAACAGAAGTTGCTGCACGTCATGCAATTGCTCATCCTCATCGTCCAGATCAGCGCATGCATCGCAAACTTGAGTTGGGCGGTGAATATCAGTGGCGCCGCGAGGGCGAGCATCACTTGTTTAACCCAGAGACGGTGTATCGGTTGCAGCATGCAACTCGCGCAGGCAGATACGACGTGTTTAAGCAATACACCAAGGCTGTTGATGATCAGTCTCGGGTGCTTTCAACCCTGCGTGGACTTTTTGAATTTAAGGCTGACCGCCAAAGCATTCCAATCGATGAAGTCGAATCGGTGGCGAGTCTTGTCACGCGTTTTTCTACAGGGGCAATGAGCTACGGGTCTATCTCGGCGGAAGTGCACGAGACTCTAGCGATTGCAATGAACCGAATTGGGGGCAAGAGCAACACGGGTGAGGGCGGCGAAGATGCTGAACGAAATATTGCACTCCCCAACGGTGACTCCAAGCGATCGGCAATCAAGCAGGTTGCATCTGGGCGCTTTGGTGTGACGAGCGAGTATTTGGTCAATGCTGATGACCTGCAGATCAAGATGGCTCAAGGAGCAAAGCCTGGTGAGGGTGGGCAATTGCCCGGACACAAGGTGTATCCGTGGATTGCAAAAACTCGTTACTCAACTCCTGGCGTTGGACTCATTAGTCCGCCACCGCACCATGACATTTATTCGATTGAAGATTTGAAACAACTGATTCACGATCTCAAAAACTCAAACCCAACTGCGCGAGTGCATGTCAAGTTGGTAGCCGAGGTTGGTATTGGCACTGTTGCGGCTGGTGTGAGCAAGGCAAAGGCCGACGTAGTGCTGATCTCGGGTCACGATGGAGGCACTGGCGCTTCGCCTCTTACTTCGTTGAAGCATGTGGGCGCGCCGTGGGAACTTGGGTTGGCAGAAGCGCAACAAACATTGTTACTCAATGGATTGCGCGACCGCATTGTGGTGCAAGCCGATGGCCAGATGAAAACGGGACGCGATGTAATCGTGGCTGCGCTACTTGGTGCAGAAGAGTTTGGGTTTGCAACTGCACCACTCGTGGTGAGTGGTTGCGTGATGATGCGCGTCTGTCATCTCGACACGTGTCCGGTGGGGATTGCAACACAAAACCCAGAACTGCGCAAGCGCTTTAGCGGCAAGCCAGAGTTTGTTGTCAACTTTTTTGAATACATTGCTCAAGAGGTGCGCGAGTACCTTGCACAACTTGGTTTCAAGACTCTGCAAGAAGCGGTGGGCCATGTTGAGGTGCTTGATACACGGCATGCAGTCACACACTGGAAGGCCAAAGGTCTTGACATTTCGCCGATCTTGGCAGTTGCACAGAATCCCTATCAGCAAACGCTGCATCATTCGGTTGTGCAGGATCATGGTCTAGTAAATGCTCTTGACACGCAATTATTAACGCAATGCGTCAGTGCAATCAATGATGCAACACCAATTCAGCTTGATTTGTCTATTAGCAATGTCAATCGCACGGTTGGCACGATGCTCGGAAGCGCCGTTACAAAGAAGTGGGGCAGTGCAGGACTGCCAAGTGACACCATCACATTGCGCTTCACAGGTTCGGCTGGACAAAGCCTTGGTGCGTTTTTGCCAAAGGGAATTTCAATTCACTTGCATGGCGATGCAAACGATTATTTGGGTAAAGGATTATCGGGTGGTCGCATTGTGCTGCGACCAAGTACTCGTGCGACATTCCGCGCGCAAGACAACGTGATTGCTGGCAACGTGATTGGGTACGGTGCAACATCTGGAGAGATATTTATCAACGGGCTTGTGGGTGAGCGCTTCTGCGTGCGCAACTCGGGTGCCACTGCGGTTGTAGAAGGTATTGGCGATCATGGATGTGAATACATGACTGGTGGTCGAGTAGTTGTGCTCGGCATTACAGGCCGTAACTTTGCTGCTGGCATGAGCGGCGGCATCGCCTATGTGTATGACACAGATGGACAATTTGAGTCGCGGGTCAATGCAGAGATGGTGGATGTTGTAGAGCCAAGTGCGCACGATGCATCGTGGCTGCGTGGAACGATCGAGCAGCATGTGCAGTTGACTGAGTCGCCACTTGGTGCGGGGATGCTTGAGGATTGGGCAACTACATCTAGCAAGTTTCGCAAAGTGTTGCCACGTGATTACGCGCGCGTGATGGCGATCATTGATCAAGCAAAGAACGACGGTGCGAGTGACGAAGAAACTTCTCGACGAGTAATGGAGCCGGTCAATGGGTGAGCCAACAGGATTTATTCATTGGCAGCGCACCACACCAAAGCGTCGCCCTATACCGGTGCGTGTTGCAGATTGGCGCGAGGTCTACGAAGCTTTTCCGGCTGTCGACCTCAAGCATCAGGCGGGTAGGTGCATGGATTGCGGTATTCCGTTTTGCAACAACGGCTGCCCGCTTGGCAACTTGATTCCCGACTGGAACGACTTGGTCTACCGAGATAATTGGCGTGATGCACTTGACCGCTTGCATGCGACAAATAACTTCCCTGAGTTCACTGGCCGTTTGTGTCCTGCGCCCTGCGAATCTGCGTGCGTTTTGGGAATCAATCAAGATCCGGTTGCGATCAAGCAGGTTGAAGTTGAAATTATTGATCGTGCGTGGAACGAAGGTTGGGTCACGCCGTTTGTTTCTGCTCACAAGACGGGCAAGCGTGTTGCCGTCATTGGTTCTGGTCCTGCTGGTTTGGCGGCCGCACAGCAACTCACTCGTGCCGGACACGATGTGGTGGTGCTGGAACGCGATGATCGCATCGGTGGTTTGTTGCGTTATGGCATTCCAGAATTCAAAATGGAAAAGCGGCATATTGATCGACGCGTCGAGCAGATGACGCAAGAGGGAACAGAATTTCGGGTTAATGCTGCAGTCGGTGACAATGTCGACATTGATGTGTTGGTGGCGTCGCATGATGCAGTGGTGTTGGCTTGTGGTGCAACGCAATGGCGCGATCTGCCAGTGCCCGGTAGAGAACTGAAGGGCATTTACCAAGCAATGGAATATTTGCCGCCAAGTAATCGTGTGCAACAAGGTGACATATCGGAAACGACAATCAGTGCTCATGGGAAACATGTGGTGATCATTGGTGGAGGTGACACAGGTGCAGATTGCTTGGGTACGGCGCACCGACAAGGTGCACTCTCGGTGACTCAACTTGAGATCATGCCGCGCCCGCCTGATGTGCGAGCAGATGCAAACCCTTGGCCGCAGTGGAGTCTGGTGTTTCGCACAAGTTCGGCGCACGAAGAAGGCGGCGAGCGTGTGTTTAGCGTAAATACAGATCGATTTGTTGGCAACGCTGAGGGTGTCGTAAGCGCTCTTGTCCTGAACGAAGTTGAGCTTGTTGACGGAAAGTTTGTGACTGTGCCAGGAACAGAGCGTGAGTTACAAGCCGACTTGGTGTTGCTAGCGCTCGGGTTTATTGGCCCAGAGAAAAAGGCATGGCTCGATCAGCTTGGCGTTGCACTGGATGCACGCGGGAACATTGCGCGCACAGATGAATACGCAACAAATATTCCTGGTGTATTTGTGGCTGGTGACATGGGACGCGGACAGAGCCTGATCGTGTGGGCAATTGCCGAAGGCCGTGCCTGCGCTGCAGCCGTTGATCAACGATTGATGGGCTCGTCAACGCTTCCGACACCGATCGTTGCATCTGCTCGCCCAATGGCATAGTGATCTAGTGATCACTGATTAATCACCTATTCGCCTATTATTGAGTTCGATGAAGAGCAGTACGAAAGCAATCCAACACGCAACTGTGGTTTTGGCGAGTCTATTTTTTGTTGGAGCCTGCAGCACCACAATTGCGGGCACTGCGACAACGATCGTGCCGGTTGGTCCGACTGATTTTGCAACGATTCCTCCGGTGCAGTCAACATTGCCCAACATCGTGACCACGTTGCCTATCGGTGCAGTTGGTGTTGAACAGATTTATACGGTGCGTGCAGGTGATTCGCCGAGTTTGGTTGCCAACTTGTACGGCATCATGGTGGCCGAGCTGTTGTCGTGGAATGGACTCGTTGCAACGAGTCAGTTTCCATTCCCTGGAGCAATTCTCAAAATTCCGCCAACTGCAACGGTGAATAATCCGCAGATCAATGTGGCGCCCGATGTTGCAGCAGGTCCAAGTCAGCCTGGCTGCGACCCCCGCCCTGCTGGCACATACAAAGTTGCTAGAGGCGACTCGATGTACATCATTCGCAAAAAGTTCTGCGTGTCGCTCGCATCATTGCTCAATGCGAACGGGTTTAACAGCTCTGGGGCATTGTTGTACCCAGGGCAAATTTTAAATATCCCTGCATCGGGTAGCTAAACAGCAGTACTTCAATGGCTCGCATAGTTGTTGCCCAAATTTCCGATCCGCATATTCCTGGTCCTGGCGACGCACTCTTTGCTGGTTCAGATCCGGTGGGCAACCTCACCCTGGCACTACGGCATGCATCGCGACGAACCAATTCCATCGTTATCACCGGAGATTGTGTCGCTCGATCGGGTACCGACAATGAATATGAGGGATTAGCAATAATCCTGAAATCGGTAGGTATTGATGTCTCTTTATGCGCGGGCAATCACGACGATTCGCTCAAAATGCAGCGGATCTTTTCGTTGCCATCGTGCAACGGGCGACTTGATTATGTTGTTCCTCAGGTCGTTGGCAATTTGGTGGTGCTCGATACTTCACGTGCGGGTCGTGAAGATGGGTCGCTCGATGTCGCACAGTTGCAATGGCTAGACGATGTACTGAGTGATGGAAAGCCAGCGCTCATTGCGATGCATCACCCGTGCTTTCGTGTTGGCGGACCAACACTTGACAATGTGCGTCTTGACAACGCATCAATATCAGGGCTGAGTGAGGTTGTAGCGCGCCACAAAGTGCTCGGGGTAGTAAGTGGGCACGCGCACATGACAATATCTGCACCGTTTGGGGGCACCACCGCGTATATCTGCCCGTCGGTGGCCTACGAGTTTTCAATTAATGGGCGTGATCTGAACTATCGGCCTGGGTTGCCCCAATACATGGAATATTCGTGGGGAGAAGATGGCTCGGCATTCATGGCGCGCGTGGTGACTGTCGCACCCGATGAGTCACACTTGCTTATGGAGCACTTTTAGCGGGCGGTATTTCGGCGGCGACGTGAGTGGCGGTCAAATGCCAACTCGATAAGTTCGTCGAGAAGCTGTGAGTACGAGACTCCAGATGCTTGCCACAACTTTGGATACATCGAGATTGGTGTGAATCCGGGGATTGTGTTGATCTCGTTGCACAAGAATCCGCGCCCGCCTTCTTCATAGAAGAAGTCGACACGGGCCATACCTTCGGCACGCAAGGTGTGGAAAATAACTGCAGCAAGTTTTTGCACGGCTTCAGTTTCGATTGCCGAAAGTGGCGCTGGAATCTTGAGCTGCGCTGAGTCGCTCACATACTTGTCGTTGTAATCGTAAAATTCACTGCTTGGAGTAATTTCTCCTGGTAGCGATGTGCGCACGGTGAGGTTGCCAAGAACCGCAACCTCGATTTCTCGCCCAACAATCGCTTCTTCAATAAGCACCCACTCGTCATACGTAATAGCAAGGGCTATAGATTCTCGGAGTTCACTTAAATTGCGAGCCTTTGTGACACCAATTGATGAACCCATGTTGGCGGGTTTCACAAATACAGGAAGTCCGAGAGTATCGATTGCATGATGAAGGGCAGCATCGGTGATGTGCTGTTCGTGTAGCGATACGTATTTGGGTTGAGGGATTCCGTTGACGGCAAGCAGTTGTTTGGCAACACCTTTGTCCATTGCGACAGCGCTGCCAAGTACACCTGAACCGACATATGGGATATTTGCAACTTCAAGTACGCCTTGGATGGTGCCGTCTTCGCCAAGTGGACCATGTAATAGCGGCAACACAACGGTGCGCTCATTACTTCGAGCATCGGCGACAATCTGAGTAATCGAAATGGGCACACCGGTTGCAACCAATTTGTCGGGCGAGTATTCGTTGACGATGCACCATTGTCCTTGGCGAGTGATGCCAACAGTGGTGATTCGGTATTTGTCGTTGTCGAGAGCGCGAAGCACATGCGCAGCAGTGACACAACTGACATCGTGCTCAGCAGATTCTCCGCCAAAGAGCACGACGACGTGAATGCGTTGTGGTGATGTCATCAAAAACACGGTACTAGCAATTCATGGCATTGACTTTGCTCGGTAGGATTGCGGTATGCGCTTGATGGCTGCCGATGTGGCGAAGGCGACCAACGGAACACTCGTTGGTCAAAATGCCCATCTTTCAGGTGTCAGTTTTGATTCGCGCAGCGTGCGACCTGGGCAACTCTTTGTGCCGATTGTGGCTGAGCGCGATGGACACGGGTTTATTGAATCTGCACTGAGCGCTGGTGCTGGTGCGTATCTGACAACTGGCAAAACATTTGGACGCACATCAATCACGGTGCCAGACACACTGACAGCACTGTTGCAACTCGGTGCTTGGGGTCGCAACAAGCTCGATGCGCAACTTGCCAATCGTGTTGTTGGCATTACTGGTTCTGTTGGCAAAACAAGTACAAAGGATTTTGTGGCCGCAGCACTTGGATCGGCTTTACGAGTAACGGCAAATGAACGATCCTTTAATAATGATCAGGGTCTGCCCGTGACCATCTTGAATGCACCAGACGATGTGCAGGCACTCGTGCTCGAAATGGGTATGCGTGGCTTTGGAGAGATAGCACGACTGTGCACGGTTGCTCGGCCAAACATCGGTGTCGTCACAAGGGTTGCGTCGGCGCATACCGAGCGTGTCGGAGGTATCGATGGCGTTGCACGTGCCAAAAGCGAACTTGTCAGGGCGCTCGATGCTTCGGGGTTTGCAATCTTGAATGCCGACGACGACCGTGTTGTGGCGATGCAGTCCCTTACGGGCGCTCGAGTCATTACATATGGTGTGGCACCAACGGCGGATGTGCGAATGACGAGTTGTGTCTTGGATGAGCGTGCATGTCCGTTAGTGACTGTTGAATCGCCGTGGGGCAGAGCATCGTGGAAGATGAATGTGCCAGGCGAGCACATGGCGCACAATGCAGTTGGGGCCATCGCGGTTGCTGGCGCAATGGGGCTAGATCTGCTGCGAGCAGCAGACGCCATATCGATGTCGGTCTTGTCGGAGATGCGGATGCAACACAGAACTGGGCTCGGCGGGGCGTTGATCATTGACGATTCATATAACGCAAACCCTGCATCAATGACAGCAGCGCTGCAAGCCTTGAGTGCAACCAAAGCAAGTCGGCGAATTGCAGTGCTTGGAGTAATGGCCGAGTTGTCTGAGCCAGAACAAGATCATCTGCAAATTTCTCGACTTGCCAAGCAACTTGGCATTGAGCTCATCGCTGTTGAAACAGATATGTACGAGGTGAAATCTCGAACGCGTGACGAAGTTGCGGCAATGCTTTCAACAGTAGAAAATACTGCAACAATCTTGATTAAGGGTTCTCGAGTTGCTCAACTCGAGAAATTGGTTGCAATGCTCGCTACGCCTTGATTTCGGCTTGTTTTTTATCCAGCGCAGTAATGTCGCAACGCCAAGCCAAAAAGAGCGCGGTCGCAGAACTGATCATCAGCATCGAGCGTGAACCGTATCGATCTATGAGAGGTCCGAAAAACATATTGCCAAACGGAATCAGACCGCCAAATGCCATGAACCACAGTGCAAGCACGCGACCGCGAACTGCGGGTTCGAGCCGCATTTGTACAACAGTCATCATCGATGTCGTGGTAAAGAAATAGGCAAATCCCAAAAAGAATCCAGAGATAAATGCCGGCAGAGGCGACTGCGAAAGTGCAAACAAAAACATTGCGACCGAGAACCCGGCAAAGCCCCACTGAATGAGTCGACGCATATCGACGTGTGAAAAGACAGTGCCAATTGCAAGTCCGCCAAGACATGCACCCAATCCCCATGTGGCATACAGCCACTTGTAGGTAGCGCCAATTTCGTCAATGTTGAACGTGAGTTTTGCGACAGCCGGAAAGAGTCCAACGTAAGGTAGCGAGAGCAGCGAAAACGTAGCGAGCGAAACAATGAGTCGACGTACAACTGGTCTGTCGCGTGCGATAGAAAGACCCGCAGTGAAGCGTCGCCAGCCCTGTGTTGGGTCTGGTACGAAACTTGGAATATGTACGTTGAGCAGAGCAAAAATAACAAACAGATATGTTGCGGCATTGATGTAAAAGAATTGGGCAGTTGTGACGCCCCACTGTGAAAATACGGCAACGATGATCGGGCCAACGACGCGTGAGCCGTTAATGACCGTGCTGTTGAGCGCAATTGCTCCCGATAAATATTGAGGACTTACCAAGGAAGGCAACATTGCCGACCAAGCGGGGGCGTTGAGCGCATTGCCGATGCCTACACCAAATGCAGCCGCGAAGAGCGCCCAAATCGGTGGCGTGCCGAGCGCGAGCGTTGCGAGTGCAACTGAAAACGAAAGTTGCACGACCTGCATCGCGACGAGCCATTTTTTTCGATCAAACCGATCGGCGAAAACGCCTGCAGGAATGGACAAAAAAAGCAGGGGTCCGAGTTGGGCAAAAATGAGCAAACCCACAACAGATGCTTTGCCCGTGCGGTGGTAGACGTAGGCAGGAAGTACGACATTTTGCATCCAGGTTCCGATGTATGACCCTAAAGAGCCAAACCAGACAAGGCGAAAGTCGCGAACCCGAAGAGCAGCACGGGCACTGCCGCGTCGGGGTTGGTCTGTTGTTGGGGTGCTGGTATCAGTCATGTTCGTGGCGAGATCGGCAAGAATGCTGGTGATGGATCAAGCAATCAAGCCTCAACTCGACCTCCACGCTACAACAGTGGAAGATTTGGCAGCGAGCGCGACTACGTGCAATTCGCCACGCGGAATTTTTTCGGAGTGTCCGCATTGCAGTTCTGGTTTGTATGCCGAGCACGCACACTTTCGCTGTGGGTCGTGCGGCTGGCGAGATAGTTGCTGCGACTAGTTAACGCAAGACAAAGCTAGTCATCTCAACGCGTCTTCGGGGCTTACAAAATCTGTTGAAAGTTCACGAGCGACAGGCTCACTTGTGATGTGCCCATTGGCAGTGTTGACTCCAAGTCGGATTGCTTCGCTGTGTGCCGCTGCGTCGCGTACACCACGTGTCGCAACTTGTAATTGATAGGGAAGCGTCGCGTTGGTGAGTGCGTAGGTGCTGGTGTTTGGCACTGCTCCTGGCATATTGCCAACTGCATAGTGAATGACGCCATGAGTTTCATAAACGGGTTCGGTGTGAGTGGTTTCGTGTGTCGTTGCAATGCATCCGCCTTGATCAACAGCCACATCAACAATCACCGAGCCGCGTTTCATGCTGCGCACCATGTCTTCGCTGACAACAATCGGCGCACGTGCACCTGCAACGAGTACTGCGCCAATCAGTAGGTCGGCATCGGCGAGCACGCGCTCGATTGCGCCACGATTTGATGCGAGCGTCGTGGTGCGACCAATGCAAATTTGTTCGATGTATCGAAGACGATCAAGGTTTTTGTCAAGGATGATCACTTCGGCTTGCATGCCTGCCGCAATCCATGCGGCGTTGTAACCAACATTTCCCGCTCCGATGACCACAACTTTTGCTGGTCGCACACCGGGTGCACCACCCATCAACACTCCGCGACCACCCTGTGGTCGCTCCAGAAAATGGGCGCCGGCTTGGGTGGCAAGTCGGCCAGCAATTTCACTCATCGGGGCAAGCAGTGGCAACGACCCATCTGCGAGTTGCACAGTTTCGTAGGCGATCGCTGTCGTCTTCGATTTTTGCAATGCTGCAGCAACCGCAGGATAAGCCGAGAGATGTAAGTATGTAAACAGTGTGAGGTCGGGTCGTAAAAAGCCAAACTCTTCGGCCTTTGGCTCTTTAACCTTGACGACCATTTGCTGGCTCCATGCGTCTGCGGCCGTGGGCACAATCGTGGCTCCCGCTGCTACGTATTCGGCGTCGCTGATGGAAGCGCCTTCTCCAGCGCTTTTCTCAACAAATACTTCGATGCCGAGGCGCTCAAATTCGCGCACGCCGTCTGGGGTCAAAGAGACACGGCCCTCTAAAGTCTTGATTTCTTTGGGCACACCGAGTGTTTTGATGCTTGATGCCATAACCAGACACTACGCCAATTGGGCTGGTGCTAACTGACGGCTTCGTATTTCATAGCACTTGATGTCGCTGGTTAGTGTTGTCCTATGAAATCGTTCAATAACTACATCAATGGCAAAGAAGTCGCAGCACAAGATGGTCGCACGACCCCGATTATTGACCCAGTCACGGGCAAGCAGTACGCAACGGCCGCATTGTCTGGACCAGCCGACGTAGACAGCGCGATGAAGGCTGCTGCTAACGCATTCGATTCGTGGAAACACTCCACTCCATCGGTACGCCAAAAGGCAATCAACGACATCGCTGATGCGATGGAAGCAAATATGACCGAATTAATTGAAGCCGAAATCGAGAATACCGGCAAGCCACGCGCCATTACGTTTGGCGAAGAAGTGCCACCGATGATGGATCAGATTCGTTTCTTTGCTGGTGCTGCACGAATGCTTGAAGGTAAGAGCGCAGGCGAATACATGACCAACTTCACCTCATACATTCGTCGTGAGCCAATCGGCGTGTGTGCTCAAGTTGCGCCATGGAATTATCCGCTGATGATGGGCGTCTGGAAGTTTATTCCTGCTATCGCTGCAGGTAACACGACTGTGCTCAAACCAAGTGACACCACACCTGCTTCGACTGCATTGGTTGCAAAGATCGCTGGAGAAGTGTTGCCTCCAGGTGTACTCAACGTCATTTGTGGAGACCGCGATACAGGACGCGCAATGGTCACGCACGACACGCCTGGAATGGTTTCGATCACAGGTTCAGTTCGTGCAGGAATGGAAGTGGCTGAAGCCGCTGCAAAGAGCTTGAAGCGTGTGCATCTCGAACTCGGTGGAAAAGCACCTGTCATTATTTTTGATGATGCCGATATTGAACTTGCTGTTGAGACAATCGCAATGACCGGCTACTTCAACGCAGGTCAGGACTGCACTGCAGCAACGCGAGTTATTGCAGGACCAAAGATCTATCGCGACTTTGTTGATGCACTGACCGAAGCCGCCAAGAAAACCAAGACTGGCAAGCCAAGCGAAGACGTGCTCTATGGGCCACTAAACAACGAATCGCACTTGAGCAAGGTCAAGGGGTTTGTCGATCGCACACCAAAACATGCCCGAATCACAACAGGTGGCTCGCAAGTGAGTGGTGCTGGTTACTTCTTTGAGCCAACCGTGATTTGCGACCTCAAGCAACAAGACGAGATGATTCAGAACGAAATGTTTGGACCGGTCATCACTGTGCAGCAATTTAGCGACGAAGAAGAGGCGCTCAAGTGGGCCAACGGCGTTGAGTATGCGCTCGCATCTTCGGTGTGGACACGCGACCTTGGTCGCGCAATGCGCATGACCAAGAACCTCGACTTTGGTTGCGTTTGGGTCAACACCCACATTCCGATGGTCGCCGAGATGCCACACGGTGGATACAAAAAGTCGGGTTACGGAAAAGACTTGTCTGCATACGCTTTGGATGATTACACGCGCATCAAGCACGTGATGATTAACCTCAACAGTTAGTCAAAAGTAGAAAACAAGAGCACGGGGGAAAGCATGGAAAATAGCGAGCGCGGTTCAGTTGAACTCATCAACGTCACGAAAAAGTACGGTGACGTGCTCGCTGTAAATGGAATCAATCTGCAGATTAAGGCAGGCGAGTTTCTTTCTTTGCTCGGTCCCTCTGGTTGTGGCAAGACAACGACGCTTCGAATGCTCGCAGGTTTCGAGCAACCAGACGAAGGCTTCATCCGCATCAACGGCCTTGAGGTGCAAGGCGTGCCACCCTATAAGCGCGATGTCAATACGGTGTTTCAGCACTACGCGCTTTTTCCACATATGTCAGTTGCCGAAAACGTTGCCTACGGATTGCGACAAAAAGGTGTCAACAAGATAGAGACCGCAACTCGTGTGATGGAAGCGCTCGACATGGTGCAAATGACCAAGTTGGCAGAGCGCAAGCCACGACAAATGTCGGGCGGCCAGCAGCAACGTATTGCAGTTGCGCGCGCACTCGTCAATCGCCCAAGCATTTTGCTTCTCGACGAACCACTTGGGGCGCTCGACCGAAAACTGCGCGAAGAGATGCAGATCGAATTGAAGTTGCTGCAGAGCCGACTAGGAATCACTTTCGTGTTCGTAACTCACGACCAAGAAGAAGCAATGTCGATGTCGAATCGAATTGCCATCATGCTGGACGGTCACATTGAGCAACTCGGAGACCCAGAGACTGTGTACGAGCATCCGACTTCTGCATTCGTAGCCGGGTTTATTGGTCGCAACAACTTTTGGCAGGGTATTGCAACCGAGGACGGTGCCCGGGCCGATGATGGCACAGTGTTTGTAGCAACTCGGCCAGAAGAGAATGTGCCCAATGGCGAAGCCGCTCTTTCTGCGGTCCGACCTGAGTGCATCAACTTGTCTGCAGCACAACCAGCCCAGACAGCCAACGCAGTTGAGGCAAAGGTTGCTGGCGTGTCGCATTTCGGCGATGTGCTGCAATACGTCATGCGCGCCAAAGATCGTGACATCTTGGTCATGGTTGCGCGCACCAATCCATCACGTTTTGCCCTTGGCGAAGCGGTGTGGTGCTCGTGGTCGGCCGAGGATGTGTATCTGTTTTCAGCCAGGCAAGCCAGTGTTGTCATGGCAGCGCCGGCTCATGACTAATATCAAACCAACAACATCATTATCAACAACCATAAATAGGAGCATGACATGAAAAAGGAATCACCAAAAGAACTCAGAATGCTTGCACCAGACGCCTTTCGCGAGAAGCTCTCACGTCGTGCATTCTTACAAGGTGGAACTGCGCTTGCTGGTTTTGCATTGGTTGCAGCGGCTTGTGGAAGTTCGTCATCTGATGAAGCAGCAACAACAGATACTGCTGCCGCTGGATCGACTGACGGCTTGGCAAGTGGCGACTGGAGTCGCGTTATTAACACTGCAAGTGGCACGTTGGCCATGTACACATGGGGCGACTACAACGACCCAGAGCTTGTCGGTGCGCTTGCTGCATCGACCTTGAGCGTGACGATGAAAGTTGACTACTACGGGAGCAACGAAGACTTGATTACCAAGTTGGCAACGAGTGCAGGTGCGAGCGGTTTTGACATCGTGGTACCAACTGGTCCGTACATTACGCAGATGGTCGAAAAAGGATTGCTGCAGAAGTTGGACAAGTCGTTGATTCCAAACATGGTCAACGTCGATCCGCTGTACCTCGGTCAGGCGTGGGACACCACGAATGATTACTCAGTGTGCAAAAACTGGGGTACAACTGGCTATTTCTACGACAGCACCAAGATCTCGAAAGAGCTGACCACGTGGCAGGACTTTATTGACACTTGCATGGGCGAAGCTTCTGGTCAGTGTGCAGTCATTGATGCAGCGCCTAACTATTGCGGCATGTGGTTCTGGGCTAATGGCATCGACTGGAACACCGAAGATGCAGCCAACCTGGATGCATGTGAGAAATTCTTGGTGGATGAATTTGCTCAGCACATCAAGGCATATGACAGCTACCCATCGACCAAACTCGCTGAAGGCGCATATTCGATCGCCATGGCATGGAACGGCGATGCTCGTCAGGCATATACGCGCATTGCAGAGGCTGGTGGCAACCCAGAAGATTGGAAGTGGGTACTTGGTGCTCCTGACACCGAATTGTGGATGGACAACTACTGCATTCCAGTGGGTGCTCCAAACCCAGAAGCCGCGCACGCATGGATCAACTGGGACTTGATTCCAGAAGTCTCCATTCAAGATCTTTCGTACCACGGCTACCACACCGGCATGAAAGACATGTCGACGCTGATTGGTGAGATCGCACCAGATCTTGAAAAAGGCGACATGATTTTCTTTGGTGATGATCAGGTGAAAACCATGCATACCCAAATCATCACTCCTGCTCTTGATCGACTCATCGACATCTTGAACAAGTCGAAGGCAAAGGCCGGAGGCTGATCTGGGGTGACCGCAACGGTCGCTACACGATTTAAAAAGAGGTTTCACGGGCCTAAATACCTGCTCGCGTTGCCGGCAATCATTTGGTATCTGTTGTTCTTTGCGTTACCAATTGCTTTCATCGTGTTCTATTCGTTCGGCACCAAAGACTCGAGCAAGTTATTGCCAGTCGACTTCAGCCAGTTGTCGACAAACAGCTATTCGGCAGTATTTGACGAAACGTTCTTTAAGACGTTTCGAGGGACGCTGCGTATTTCGGTAATCGCCACAGCCATATGCGTGTTGATCGGATTGCCGGTTGCGTATTTTGCTGCGTTTAAGGTTCCTGAAAAATGGAAAGCAATCATTCTCGCTGCTGTTGTAGTGCCGAGTTTTACGAGCTTCCTGATTCGAACAGTTGCATGGAGAATCCCGCTTGCCCCTAATGGCACATTTTCAAAATGGCTTGTTGAGATGGGTTGGATTGGGGAGAACGGAATTCAGATCCTTGAAACCTCTCTTGCAGTGCAGATTGCGATTGTCTACAACTACCTCGGGTTCATGATCCTGCCGCTCTTCGTGGCACTTGACCGGATCGACGTGCGCATGCGTGAGGCAAGTAAAGACTTGGGTGCAGGGCGTGTTGCAACATTTTTCGGGGTGACACTGCCACTTGCTGGTCCAGGCATCGTGGCTGGTGTGTTGCTGACGTTTATTCCAATGTGCGGTGACTATGTGACCGCGACAGTGCTTGGTGGTGCCAAAGGCAACATGATCGGCGCAATGATTGCGTCGCAATTTAGCGGTGCACAAAACTGGCCGCTTGGTTCGGCAATGGCGATCTTGATGATCGGTGCAGTGTTGTTGTCGCTCGGTGTTGGGTTTGTAGCGATGAAGATTGTGCCACTCATCAATTCACTTGCTTCGCCCGTAGTGCAGAACTTGCGACGCAAGATGCACGAACGAACTCTTGAACAGGCAAAACATGTCAAGCCACGTACCAGGGCAAAGATCGAGGTTTTGCCAAAAGTGCTTGGCGTATGGACAGGGCTTGTACTCGTGTTTTTGTTTATTCCAATCATGCTTGTGTTTTTGCATTCATTCAACAACGGCAGCTCTTTCACTATTTGGTCTGGTAAAACCAGCACGAAGTGGTGGGGCGAATTGTTTAATGGCGGCGAGATGTTTGGCGTGCTCGTTCGATTTGCCGCGTTAACTGTCATAGGTGTAGTGATCAGACGATTGATTAAAGGTCGCGACACTGTTCCTAAGTTTGTTTCGTCGTGGATTGTCGTTGCTTCGTTTGTATTCGCACTCATCTTGAATGGCCTGATGACTGAGTGGTATCGCACGATCTTTGATTTCACCGGCATTGGTGACTCAATACGCAACTCGTTTATTGCGGCGTTTGGCGCAACGGTGATCGCCGTGATCATCGGTGGCATGTCGGGTGTGGCGCTTGCTCGGCGGCCTGGCAGATGGACAACGTTTTTTATGGCGACGGTGTTTCTGATATTGGTGACACCAGAAATTATGGACGCTGTTGCGTTGGCTACTTGGTTTCCAAGGATTAAAGAAGTTCCACTCGTTGGCACGATTTTTACCAGTGGTTGGGGTCCGTTTAACGGTGGAATCAACAAACTGTGGGTGGGGCAGTCGTTGTATGCGAGTGCGGTGGTAACTCTGATTGTTCGTGCACGACTTGCCGGCATTGATGAGTCGCTCGAAGAAGCC
>JAIOXC010000013.1 GCA_021741795.1 Ilumatobacteraceae bacterium
ACAAACTCACTACTGCAAATTCAAATCCGAGGTAATACACACCGACAGCGATGAGACCAAGAACGATGTTGGTCGATGCAACTGCGAGCAAGATGCCAGCAGGCACGATGAGAAGTGCGCCGCCCGCGATCGAGCGTTCCTTGCCCCAACCATCAGTGCGGTGTGCGCTGTTTAACGATGCGAAAAGCTCGACAGCACCGAGTGCAAAACCGACTGCGGCGAGACGCGCAGCACCAAAGCCAAATTGATCTTGCAACCATGCGCCAAACGTGACAAACAAACTCTGTGCACTCGACATGATGCAAAACATGGTGACAACGACAAGCCAACCTCGTCCTTGCACGCGTGTTTTGTCACCTTGAACATGTGGTGTGACAACGCGTGGTTCCGAGTTGACATGTTTTGCAATTGGTGCAGTAACTAATACAAGACAGATGATTCCAAACAGGTATCCAATACGCCAGTTGGTTGCTGCTGTGATGAGCCCCATGAGCGACACACCAACCAATAGCCCAAGCGCCCATGAAGTTTCGGTCAGACCAACGATGCGACCGCGTTGTTGGTAGGGAACATGATCTGCAATCCATGCACCGAGTCCAAGATCAAAACTTTGCTTTGTGAGTGCAAGAACAGTGACTCCAACCGCAAACCAAACAACATTCGGGGCGGCTGCGGCAACGGTGCAACCAAGCAATGTGCCAACAAGTCCAATAACCATTGCATTGCGGTGGGTGAGACGATCGACAACGCGCCCAGCGAATGGTGACGCGAAGCCTGACAACTCGGAAACAAATAGCGCAACGCCAATATCGGAGAGCGAGACATTGAAGTCTTTGGCGATTATTGCCAAAAATGGTGGAGCAAATCGGTAGCAGGCATTTGTGACCAGTCGACCGAGCGTGACGATTGAGATGTTGCGGCGGATTTCTGGCTCGAAAGAATCGTCAAGCAGACGGTTGAAGATTCGAGCAAGCATGTGCGTTAATTCTACAACGAGGCTATAACGAATCTGTTGGTGCAATATCGCCAGAGACGTCGCCGATTACGGAAACTATTTCTCCTGCAGTGATGCGATTGTTGCGATGCACAAAAAACCAGCAGCCACCCAAGTTGTGCAACTTTGGATTGTGTGCGCCGAGTGTGTGGCGCAATGTGCGGATGACCCCACTGTGGCTGACGATCAGCGCCGTTGGCATGCTTTCGCTCGCGCTCGCTACACACGATGCCGCGATGTCACAAAATGCGGCAGTTGACCTGGCAACAATTGACTCATCTGACTCAAAGCCGTCTGGTTTGCGTCGATCGTTTAGGTACCCAGGCCATTGCGCCTCAATTTGGTGGCGAGTCAAACCCTGCCACGGGCCGACATCGGATTCAAGTAGTCGCTCGTCAACAACTACTGGGCCAACCCCGTGAGTTTCGGCAATGATTTGTGCGGTGTGCAGCGCACGTTGCAGCTGACTCGATGCGATGTAGTCAAAAGTGCCGAGTCGTTCTGCTGCAAGTCTTGCCTGGTTGATGCCAGCCTCAGTCAACTCAATATCGGCATGCCCCTGCCAGCGCTCTTGCACATTCCACTCCGACTGGCCATGGCGGATGACCAGTAAATGGGCGATGACATCGTTTGCAGACACAAGGACGCAGAGTAGTCGTAAAAGATACGATGAGTATGTGGTTCAACTGCGAATGTTTGCCTCGGCCCGTGAAGCGGCTGGAACTGCTCGTGACACAATGCCCGGCGACACGGTTGATCAGGTTTTGGCGGGTGCAGTTGCCCGATTTGGGGCAGACTTTGCAACGGTGTTGCAATCATGTCGAGTATGGGTCAATGGCGAGTCAGCCGATGGCACCTCGGCAGTTACAGACACTGACGAAGTAGCGATTCTTCCACCAGTGTCGGGGGGCGACAAGTGACAAACATGTTTGAAGAACTTTCTCTTGATGAGCTGCGTGCCAAGCGTGCCGAGATGCAACACCAAGAAGATGCGGTTTCATTTGTGCGCCGGCTTGCACAGGGCCGTCTAGACATTGCGCGCGACGAATTGCGCCGACGCATTGACAATGAACCATTGCTAGATGTCGCCACAAATCTTGCAGGTGTGTTTGGCCAAGAACACGGCGGTGGCTCAGCTCGTCCACCACGCGAAACCATTATCTCTGGCGATCACCCACTTGTACTTGAACTCGAGCACCTGTGTGAAGACCTTGGCTTTGGTTCGATTCGCACGTTGGATGAAACAAGCTTGCGAACCGCCATTGATGAACTTGCCAAGTTTGAATTATTGCGCTCGAGCGAACGGCGTGCATTGTTTGACACCATCGATGCCCTCACTGCGGCACTCGTGCAGCGCTATAAAAGTGGTGGCGCAAATGTTGACGCGCTTCTGAACGACTAGTGAGTGCTTGGGCTAGCCCCAAAAGACCACTATTGAATTCTGCTTGTTAGGTAACTTTTTCTTTACATATTCTTAGGATTCGAATCCCAATAATTTGTACATTCACAAATTTGCCTTGCTAGGTTACGCGCATGAAAATCAAAATAATTGCCGTATCGACAACTGCATTTGTGCTTATAGTCGGTGTTCTTGGGGTGCAGCAATACATTTCTTCGCAGATCACTTCGAGAGTCGAGCGAGAGATACCCGAAGCTTCAGGCGTTAGTGCCTCTGTTCCACTTGCTGATCTACCGAGCAATATCACTTCTGATTCGATTAAATCAGTAAACATAAGCATCAAGAGTTTTGTTCTTAAAGAGAATGGCACAAAGACTTCGCTAGAAATATCTGCATCAGATATCAGCAAAGCAAAACCAACCATGGCTGGCTCTTTGGAGGTAACGGCAACTATTTCTGCATCAACAATTGCAGAGTCGTCCGAATTCAATGATGCACAAATTGTGGGAAACACTTTGCAAGTTTCTGCTGGACCAGGTGGAGTGGGTACAGCACTCTTGATTCCGAAGTACTCAAATAGCCAGCTCTATTTTGAACTTCAGAGCATCTCTTTCTTGGGCAACCAAATCCCTGCTTCATCGTTGCCGGCCGAACTTCAAGATCAAATTAAAAGCAGTAGTCAAAGAAGTCTGACACCGCCTATGGGGCTTACAGTTGAATCAGTTTCATTAAGTAGCAAGGGGCTTTCCGTCAAAATGTCCGGTAGCAATATCCAACTTGGCAATCTCGGGTCCGGTTTATGATCCGAACTATGAGGCTTGATATCAAGAAGGTATTTCCCAAAGATCCTTCAAGGTTCGAGGGATTTCGTCTCGTCCGCTTGATTGCCGCTCTCTTTTTATTAGTGATGGTTGCGCGGAGTTGTGTTCACCTCTTTGCAGCAGATGGCGGTGCTCAGAGAATTGCTGGCATTGATACATCTGTTGAAGGCGGAAATAATATCATCGCGATATTTCATCAATGGGGCGCGATACAACTTATTCTTGCCGTGCTCCTGCTTGTATTGTTTCTCCGTTATCCCGGATTCACCCCATTGATTTTGTTCACTATTGCGCTCGATCCAGTCATGCGTTTTATTGCCGGACAGATGATGGAGTTAACCACCACAGGAACACCACCTGGTGAAGCATTAAATGGAGCGGCCTTTTGCCTGCTTTCGATTTTGTTCATTGCATCCTTGGTGAATAAGAGTTCTAGACAAGATTTCTCCAGCTCGTCGCCCGACTCCGCAAATTAACGCACCCCGCAGGTAGGTTTTAAGGGTGATGCAACGTGTCGCTGTGCTCTCCCTGCACACCTCGCCGCTCGCCCAACCGGGCGTAGGTGATGGTGGTGGCATGAATGTGTATGTGCGTGAACTCGTTTCTGCACTTGCTAGCAGCGGAGTCGATTGCACTACATATACACGTGCCTGGAAATCTGGATTGCCCGATGTGGTCGAGGTGGAGCCAAATCACCGAGTCGTGCATGTGCGCGCAGGCGATGTGGATTTGCCGAAAGAAGAAATGCTCAGCGTGGTCGACGAATTTACTGATTCGGTTGCGTGGCATCTGCAGCGAAATGGTGGTGCCGACTTGGTGCACGCCAATTATTGGTTGTCTGGTGTGGCTGGACACCGCTTGAAGCACGAATTAAATTTGCCTCTCGTCACCACATTCCATACGTTTGCTCGTGTCAAAGGGCTCGGTGGCGACATTGAGTCTCCAATTCGCGAAAAATCGGAATTAGAAATTATTGGCTGCGCCGATGCCATTTGTGTGAGCTGTCCAGAAGAGCGTTCGCAGTTTGAGTCGTTATACGGCAGTGCTCCAGGAACGGTTGAAGTTATTGCACCAGGTGTTGAGCGCGCATTCTTTTCTCCTGGAGATCGTCGCGGTGCGCGACATGCTCTCGGACTTGGCAGTGGACCAATTTTGTTGTTTGTCGGTCGCATTCAGCCACTCAAAGGTCTCGATGTTGCAGTGCAAACACTTGCGCAACTCGGCCGCAAAGATGCGCAACTTGTTGTAGTTGGTGGCGCAAGCGGTGCAGAAGGTGCAGCCGAACTTGAACGTGTGCAACGCATCATCGCTGAGAATAATTTGGAAGGGCGAGTGCATTTCTTTGATCCTCAGCCTCACCATCTGTTGTCTACTTTTTATCGTGCTGCTGATGTTGTGTTGGTGCCATCGCGCAGTGAGAGTTTTGGTCTGGTTGCGCTCGAAGCCGGGGCATGCGGAATTCCCGTTGTCGCTACTGGCGTTGGTGGATTGCTCAGTTTGATCGATCACGGTCGCACCGGTTTTCTAGTGCCCGGCCGCAAGGTTGACGACTTTGCCAAGTTCACTGCGCAACTGCTCGATGATTCGTTGCTCTCGTTGGCCATGGGCACCGCCGCCGCAGAGCGTGCAAAAGCGTATTCGTGGAAGTCTGCGGCACATACCGTGCGTGATGTGTACGCACAACTGCTCGAGCGTGAATTGGTGGCTTGCAAGTAGTGAGCGATCTGTTTGACGATCAGGAACTTTCTCGGATCGAACAGCAAATAGACGAATGGTTGGCACATCTTCAGGCTCAGAATCCTGCGATCCTCGCTGTCGATCGAAGTGTCGAGGGCGACATTCGTTGGTATGTGCGTATGCAAGGTGAAGAAAAGGAATTTACAACGGTGTGGTTGACATTGGGTCAGCGAACGTTGCGTTACGAAACATATGTAATGCCGGCCCCCGAAGAGAATGCCGAAGCGTTGTATGAGTCGTTGCTACGCCGCAACGAAAAACTTGTTGGCGCTCACTTTTCAATCGGTGCCGAAGATGCCGTGTTTTTACGCGGCGAGATGCCAATTGGATCGCTCAATGAGAAGGAACTCGACAGAGCAATTGGCACCCTCTATTCGACTGTGGAGCAGTATTTCAAAGGGTTCTTGCAGATTGGATTTGCCAGGCTTTTTAATAGCCGATTCGATAACTGACCGTACACATTGGGTTGCGTCCGAGCCGTCAACGGTCGGGGAAGTCGGTTGAGTGGCTCGGACGCATCTCGCTAGCCTGACCACAATGAATTCGGCGGCTCGCACTCCCATCACATTTGTTGGTGGAGGCAATATGGGTGCTGCGCTCGTTGCGGGGTTATTGAAAGCCGGTTGGCCTGCATCGCTGATCACTGTTGTCGAAACGTCGAGTGACAGACGAGCGCAATTAAATGTGTTGTATCCAGGTGTTGTTACTTCAGAAAAAATCGTGGCGTGCACAGCAGGAGTGATTGCTGTGAAGCCACCTGCTGCTGCAGAAACATGCGCTGCGCTTGCGCAAGCCGGCGCAACACGCGTGCTCTCAATCGCTGCAGGAATTGGTTTGACTACGTTGCAAGCTGCCGCTGGTACAACCGCCGCCGTAGTTCGAGCAATGCCAAATACTCCTGCACTTGTCGGTGAGGGTGCAGCAGCGATAAGTGGTTCTTCGCAGTGCGTTGAATCCGACATGGTGTGGGCCGAGTCGGTGTTGGGCAGTGTTGGCACCGTGGTGCGAGTAGACGAAAAATTGTTGGATGCGGTAACTGCAATTTCTGGGTCGGGCCCTGCATATATATTTTTGATTGCTGAGGCACTGATGTCTTCGGCGGTTGGGGCTGGCTTATCGCCCGAAATTGCCGATGCGCTCGTGCGCCAGTTACTGGTGGGTTCGTCGAAATTATTGCAACAGTCAGCCGAGACACCCGCGCAGTTACGCGCAAATGTGACATCGCCAAACGGCGTCACGGCGTCTGCAATTCAGGCTCTAGAGCAGGCTGGTATTCGTGCAGCCATCGAGGCAACAGTGCAGGCCGCTGTGTCGCGAAGTCGCGAAATGGGTTCGTGAAAATTCACGGTCAAAAATGCTTGAACTTTCCAACTATGTGCGTAGGGTATGTCCTAGGTCACAGTTTCCAGCAGGGGTTTACCCCCCAACTGGAAGTCGCGCTCGTAAGAGCGCGCCGTTTGGACCGGTGCCGTCGGGGGGTTGGCACCGGTCCATTCGTGTATCTCGGGACGTTTTCAATCTCGACGTTTTGTTTTGCGTGAGTGTGTTGTGATGAAGAAATTTTCACACGTTTCATTTCTCTCTGACTACGGAACGCAAGATGAATTTGTTGGTGTTGTCAAAGCAGTGATCGCCGACATCGCACCGCATGTCAATGTGATTGATCTTGTACACGATGTAACTCCGTTTGATGTGCGCGCAGGTTCACTCGCACTTGCACGTTGCGTTCCATACGTTCCGACAGGTGTTGTATTGGCAGTTGTTGATCCAGGCGTAGGCGGATCACGACGAGCAATTGCAATCTCGGTTGGTGGTGGCAAGGGTGTGTTTATTGGCCCCGACAATGGTCTTTTGCCGGGAGCGGTTGCGCTTGCAGGCGGCCCAGATCAGGCCGTGGTGCTGAACAATCCCGCTTATCAATTGGCTTCGCCAGGCGACACATTTGCAGGTCGCGATATTTTTGCGCCTGCTGCAGCGCATCTTTGCAACGGCGTTGCGCTCACCGATTTGGGAGATGAGATTGACCCAAGTTTGTTGTTGCCAGGCGTCGTTCCTTTGCCACGTGAAGAGGGCGGGCAGATGTTGAGCGAAGTGACATGGGTGGATCGATTTGGAAACTGCCAATTAAATATTGGGCCTGAAGATATCGATAAGTGGGGTTCACCGCTGCGAGTAATTATCGGTGCATCAGATCCAACCACTCAGATTGTGCGCTCAATGCCAGTTGTGCGCAACTTTGCAGACATCGGTGGTGGCATTGGTCTTGTTGTCGACTCATATGGAATGCTCGCGTTGTGTGTTGACCGCGGGTCGGCAGCAGCCGAACTGCAACTTGGGCCAACTGACCTGGTGGTGATTGCTCAAGATCCCAGCGCTGGTGCTGGAGTAGCAACGTCGGTGCGCTTAGGCACCAAAAAATGAGTTGCCGTTCTCTTGCTAGGCGTAACATCGGATCATGAGACCCGCCACAACACTAGTTATTGGTTTGTTGCTCGCAGTAATTTTGGGTGCAGGCGTTTTGTCGCTGATGATGCGCTAAGCGTTGAGTTGCTTGCGACCAAGAATCCACTAAACAAAATTGAAACTCCGCAGAGCAACGTAATTGCAAACGCACGGTCTTGACCTAGTCGGCCTGCAAGTGTGCCACTTGCCGACAACACGATTGTGCCCACCGCAATCAGCACATTGCCTCCCGCGAGTCGCTTGGGAGACGTGACCGTGCGGGAAATACTTTTTGACGTCGCAGGGTTTTGTTTCTTGACTACACGCCAAGCCGACCACAGTGCGCCAACAATGATGAACATGGCGGGAACGCCAGAACCGACGGCTGCAAGAATGCGCGGCGCTGCGCCAAATATTTCTCGACCAGCAGGAAACTCAGTGGAAACAACTTGTGATTTTGTTGGTGCAATCAATACCACGCCAGTTGCAAAACCCGACAGCCACACAAGCCAAGCGCGACAGATATTTCCCGCGCGAAGGCCAATCAGCAAGTAGATGGTTCCGAGTGCAAGCCAAGCCACGTTGAGTACGGCGCCGGCTAAGAAGAAAATTCGAAACGCCATCAAGTTCCAGCCAGAGCTTTCGGCCCACCACAGTGCACCTGATCCAACAGCGAAGAGCGCCATCGCAATTGTCCACGCCAATTCGTGTGGCTGGCGCCGGCGCAACCAGCGGTCAAACGTGCTCAGAGTAAATGCGCAGGCGATGAGTGTCGCAGCACCTGCCAATGCCGAATTCAACTCGTTGCGCGCCGATTGGGCAACCATGATTTCAGTAATGCTGTAGGTCATGCTGAAGGCAAAACTCATTGGCGCAGGCTAGTTGGGCAAATTGGTCTTTTGATTGCCTGCAAAGTGACGGATGTCTTGCCTGCATAAGGCCTTCGGCCTGGGCACGGACTTCGTGAATTCATGCACGAACGCCTACCCTCTAGAGAGTGACAGATCTTGTGAAACCCCCATCACGGCCTGAGGCACTTCGTCGACGAATTCCAGACGCGGCAGTCACGCGATTGCCGGTGTACTTGCAGATTCTGAACAAATCAATAACAGACGGTGTCTTGCAGTTGTCGAGCGATCAACTTGCAGGACTAGCCGGGCTCAATGCAGCCAAAGTGCGCAAAGACTTGTCGTACTTGGGAAGTTATGGAACACGTGGAGTTGGGTACGACGTTGCATATCTCGTCTACCAAATCAAACGCGAACTGGGATTGTTGAGCGATTGGAAAGTCGTGGTCGTTGGTGCGGGCAACTTGGGTAACGCATTAACAAATTACGCAGGCTTTTCTTCGCGTGGGTTTGAGGTTTCGGCAGTTGTCGATATTGATTCGGCGAAGGTCGGCAAAAAAGTTGGTGGAGTAGTGGTACGACATGTTGATGAACTGTTGTCAATTGTCAATAACGACAAAGTCAGCATTGGAGTGATCGCAACGCCACCCGCATCGGCGCAACGTGCAGCAGAACTGCTTGTTGCTGCAGGTATCAAATCGATTCTTAACTTTGCTGCAACAGTGCTGACGGTGCCGAGCGAGGTGTCGGTTCGTAGCGTTGACTTGGGCATGGAACTACAGATTCTTGGTTATTACGAACAACTCAACAGGCCTGTGGCATGTCAATAGTTGTTCTTGGGGTTAATCATCGCTCGGCGCCACTCGATGTAATTGAACGTGTTGCGGTGGCAGAAGAGTCACTCACAAAAGCGTTGCACAGTTTGGCGTCGCGCGACAACGTGCGCGAAACAGTGTTGCTTTCCACGTGCAATCGCACCGAAGTGTATGTAGTCGCTGAGAAGTTTCATGGTGCGTATGCCGATGTGCGAGATTACTTTTGTGAACTTTCAGGGTTGACACCTGACGAATTGCATCCGCATTTTTATAGTCAGCACGACGAGGCTGCTGTATCGCACCTGTTTGAAGTGGCTTCTGGTCTTGATTCTGCAGTGATTGGCGAAACCGAAATACTTGGTCAAGTGCGCGACGCATGGGACTTGGCACGAATCGAGCAGACTTCTCGCACAACACTCAATATGTTGTTTCGCCAAGCGCTCGAAGTGGGTAAGCGCGCGCGAAACGAAACCGGAATCAGCAAATCCACAACATCGATTTCTCATGCTGCAGTTGAGATGGCAAAAGAATTGTTGGGCACAATGCAGGGCCGAAGTGTTCTCGTTGTTGGTGCTGGTGACATGGGTGCTGGCATTGCACGTGCGCTTTCAAGTGCAGGTGCTGCGTCGGTCACGGTAATGAATCGCAATACAGAGCGCGCCGAACAACTTGCTGCAACTGTTGGCGCGGTTGTGAGCCCGATTTCGGAATTGGCAAGTGCGCTTGGTGGTGCCGATGTGGTGCTGACATGCACAGGTGCAACCGAGCCAATTATCACTGCAGAATTGGTGCGTTCAGTTCGTGGCGAGACCCCAAATTCTCCCTTACTTATCGTTGATATTGCAATGCCACGCGATGTTGAACACTCGGTGGGCGACATTGCAAACGTAACGTTGCGCGATTTGTACGACTTGCGTGACTGGGCACAAGTTGGCATCAACGCGCGTAACAATGAAGCCGACGCAGTGCGCACGATCATTGTTGAGGAAGTAGAACGCTTTACCCAAGAGTCAATTGCGCGACAGGCCGCGCCACTTGTTGCCGAGTTGCACGAGCGTGCCGAAAATATTCGACGCGCTGAGATGGAAAGATTTGCTGCACGCATGTCTGGACTTACGCCAGAACAGCGCGAACTTGTTGAAACGATGAGCAAGTCGGTTGTCGCCAAATTGCTGCACACCCCATCTATCCAACTCAAAAACAGTGCTGGTACCCCACAAGGCGAGCGCATCGCTGCAGCACTACGCGACCTCTTCGACATCGAATGATTCGTCTTGCAACTCGCTCGAGTGCTCAAGCCCGCACTCAAGCACAAGTAGTTGCCAACGCAATATCCACAGCAACTGGTGAGCAAACCGAACTTGTTTTTGTTGAAACCCTTGGAGATATCAAGCGGGATGTGCCGCTACACCAGATAGGTGGTCAGGGCGTTTTCGTGAAAGAAGTGCAACAAGCAGTTCTTGATGGTCACGCAGATTTGGCAGTGCACTCTGCAAAAGATTTGCCTTCTTTGCAAACAGAAGGCCTAGTTGTTGGTGCGTGGTGCACACGACGTGATGCGCGCGATGCATTGGTCGGCGACACACTTTCTGGTTTGAAACAAGGTGCGACGGTGGCGACTGGTTCGGTGCGGCGTCGTGCGCAGTTGCTGACCGTGCGACCCGACCTCACATTTGTTGATTTGCGGGGCAACATCAATACTCGGTTAGGCAAGGTGCCTGATGGTGGAGCAATTGTCATGGCGGTCGCAGCACTTGAGGTTCTTGATCTCACCGATCAGATTGCACAAATTCTTGACCCGAGTGTTGTTGTGCCAATGATCGGTCAGGGTTGTGTGGCGGTGGAATGTCGAGTGGGAGATGCTGAAACGCAAACTGCACTTCAGTCGGTCGACCATGCTGCAACTCGTCGCGCAGTTGAAATGGAGCGCGCATTTTTGGCCGAGTTGGGTGCTGGCTGCAATATGCCAATCGGTGCACATTTGGATGCACAAGATGTTTTTACAGCATTTATGGCCACGGGCGACACCGTAAGCGACCGCCATGTCACACTCGCACAGTCAGTCGCTGGCATTGACGACAGATTGCAATTGGCACGCGATATCGCAACGCAGTGCCGAAGCAAACTGCAATGACAAATTTGGCCGGTAAGTCAATTGTTCTGACACGACCTGTCGAGCAGTCGAATGAACTTGCAGAGTTGTTGGTTGAAGTCGGTGTCAACGTGTTGTTGGTGCCACTGATCAAAATTGTTGGCCCAAGTGATGGCGGGCGCAAATTGAAAGCTGCTCTTGATCGTGCCGACGACTACGACTGGATTGTCGTTACGTCGGCGAACGGCGCACAAAGTATTGCGGCATTTCTGCAAACATTGTTGGCAAGCGATGCACGACGGCCAAAAATTGCAGCAGTGGGTGCGGCCACCGAACAAGCACTGGGCTGTGCAGCAGACTTCATGCCAAGCACTGCAAATGCACAAACACTCGTGCGCGAGTTTCCCTTTGGTGAAGGGCGAGTATTGCTTGCGCAAGTTGAAAATTTGGGTGGCGCAGTCGATTCATCGGTTGCTCGCGGACTTGCTGAGCGCGGGTGGTTGGTGGACGAGGCTGCTGCGTATCAAACGGTGGCAGCAACACCGAATGAAGAAGAAGTTGCGCAGGCATCGCAGGCCGATGCTGTCGTTTTTTATTCTGGATCGGCAGTGCGATCGTGGCGAGCGGGTGTTGGGATCAAGACGCCACCTGTGGTGATCGCAATCGGAGAATCAACTGCGAGGGTCGCGCGCAATCTCAACATTCAGGTGTCGAGTGTTGCAGCACAAACAACGCCCAGTGCTGTAGTGGCTGCACTCGTTGGGGTTTTCGAACAGCAGCGCCCGTAGCCTTACGGGTATGGCGTTTCCGCAATCTCGCCCACGTCGCCTGCGACAGAGTCCCGCCATGCGCGAACTCGTTGCAGAAGTTCGATTGGGTGTCAAAGATCTTGTCGCACCACTGTTTGTGCGCGAGGGCATCTCGTCTGCTCAACCAATCACGTCGCTTCCTGGCGTTGTGCAACACACGCTCGATTCATTGCGCAGCGAAGTAGTGCAACTTGCAGAACTTGGTGTTCCTGCTGTCATTTTGTTTGGTATTCCTTCAGTGAAAGATGAAGTTGGGTCTGGCGCATTTGATCCAGCAGGCATCGTGCAAGTGGCGTTACGCGAATTGCAAAAAGAAGTTGGCAACGACATGGTGTTGATGGCCGATTTATGTGTTGACGAATACACATCGCATGGTCACTGCGGAGTGCTCAACAAGCATGGCGACGTAGACAACGATGCAACGCTGGATATTTATTGTCGCGCAGCACTTGCGCAGGCAACCGCTGGCGCACACGTGGTGGCACCAAGCGGAATGATGGACGGCCAAGTTGGTGCGATTCGCGCAGCACTTGACGGAGCAGGTTTTTCTGATGTTGTGATCATGGCGTATTCGGCAAAGTACGCATCTGGTTTGTATGGCCCGTTTCGCGATGCGGTTGATGTGCAGATTCAGGGTGGAGGTAATCGCAAGGGGTATCAACAAGATTGGCGCAACGCGCGCGAAGCACTACGCGAAGTTCACGCCGACATCGAACAAGGTGCCGACATCGTGATGGTCAAACCTGCGTTGAGTTATCTCGATGTGATCTCGGCAGTGCGTGCGCAAGTAGATGTGCCAGTAGCGGCGTATCACGTGAGTGGTGAATACGCGATGATCAAAGCCGCCGCCGCCAACGGTTGGATCGATCACGACAGCGTTGCCCTCGAGCAACTCACCGCTGTCAAGCGCGCAGGAGCCGACATTATCCTCACGTACTTTGCGCGCTGGTTCGCAGAAAATAATCGCTAACGCATGAGCATTCAGTTTTGTGATCCAGTTGCGTGTGTCGCTGCAGGTTGCACAGCCACAGTTTGCACGGGCAAGGGCGTGCCATCTAATCACGCGTTGTACACGCGTTCTGCAGATGTAATACCTGGTGGTGTCAACTCGTCGATTCGTGCATTTAAGGCAGTTGGCGGCGAGCCATACATTGTTGCTCGTGGCGAAGGCGCACACGTGATTGACGTTGAAGGTAAGCGTTATATCGACTTGGTGCAAAGTTACGGAGCCGTAATTTTAGGGCACGCGCATCCATCGATCACTGCAGCATTGCAAGCCGCAGCAGTTGACGGCACATCTTTTGGTGCGCCAACTCCGCGCGAAATGAAACTCGCCGAAGCGATTCGCGAACGAGTACCAAGCTGCGAGCGAGTGCGGTTAATGAATAGTGGCACTGAAGCAACCAGCACCGCAGTGCGACTTGCTCGCGGAGCCACTGGTCGTAAGCGAATCATCACCTTTGCCGGAAACTTTCACGGCGCAACCGATGCACTGCTTGCGGCTGGAGGAAGTGGTGTTGCAACACTTGGTTTACCAGGCACCGCAGGTGTGCCCGAAGAAGCTGTGGCCAACACACTTGTTGTTCCATACAACGTTGTGCCCGAAATCGGTAACGATGTGGCTGCAGTGATTGTCGAGCCAATCGCTGCCAACATGGGCGTCGTTGCTCCTGCCCCAGGTTTTTTAGAAGGACTTCGCGCAGCATGTGACAAAGCCGGTGCGCTTCTTATTTTTGACGAGGTAATCACCGGCTTTCGCATCGGCATGGGCGGAGCCCAGGCAAAATACGACGTGCGACCAGACATCACATGTTTTGGCAAAGTAATCGGTGGTGGTCTTCCAATTGGCGCAATCGGCGGATCTCGCGCGGTGATGGAAAATCTTTCGCCACTCGGCAAGGTGTTTCACGCAGGAACTCTTGCGGGTAATCCACTTGCCACCGCAGCAGGTCTGAGCGCTCTCAACGAACTGACGCAAGACGTATATATGGAACTCGGTGCGCGAGCACGGCAACTCGCAACTTTGTTGCGTGACGCATGCACTAGTGCTGGCATTGTTGCGCAGTTTCCTGTGGTGGGCACGCTTGTCGGTGCATACTTTGGCAGTCGTGTGCCAACCAACTTTGACGAAGCGAAACAAACAGATGAGAAGTTGTACGCAAAGTTTTTTCATGCGATGCTCAACGAAGGTGTTGCCATGGCGCCTGGTGCGTATGAAGCGCTCTTTGTTGGAGTGGGTCATACCGACGCGGTGATGGAACAACTGGCTGCTGCGGCCCATCGCGCAGCACATGCAGTCAGGTCTTTCCAAAAAGAAACGATTTAGAATAGGACCATGCGCCACTTTTTGTCGGCTCGCTTGTGGGCGGCATTTGCAATTCTTGGTGTCGCTGCGGTTGTAGTGCTCGGCCTGTTTGCACTTACTTCTGGGGGCTCGTCAACGCCGACAGCGCTTCCGACTACTCACAATGTTGAACTGGTTGCTGTTGCTACGTCACTTGCTGCCCAAGAGGGCTGGCAAATCGCAAGCAGCAAAACGGTGGGCAACGCAACGCTCACATTGGACGATGGTCGGGTTGTCGAAATTCTTGAAGGCACAATGGGCGAGATCACCTGCACCAATCTGACTGACGCGTCTGCTTGTGTGTTGTTAGCCGACATGCTGGGTGGTGGTGTCGTGTGGTTTGCTCTCGTGCCGGTAGACACAAATGGTGCTGCCAGCCAAAAGATGTTGACTCTTCCTCCGCTTGTCGACATGTTGAATGGTGGCAGCTTGGGAGTGCTGCAAAATGATTGGATTGTAAAACTTGGCAACGGTGTGAAGCGCACCTGCGACTCGGAGTCGGACACGGCAAACCTGCGAGAGTTCATCACCAGGTTTTCACAAAATAGTTACACCATGCTCGACTTGATTACAGACGAAGTGACCGAAGTGGTCTGCAACAAGAACTAAGTTGCCAGAGCGACTTGTTACTTGCCAGATTCGCGAGGCTCAATGCCTACGTGCGCAGGAGGCCCGGTCAGCATCGAGAAATCTTTATCGATAGTTTCAAACGAAGACGTGCCTTTTTCGAGTGCCAAGAAAATTTCAGACTCTGGCGAACACCACGTCTCGTATTCAGCAGCCCACTTTTCGTCTGCAGGATCTGTTCCACCAATTGCATAACGTTCGTGACACACCACACCGAGAATTTGAGCTTCGGTCAGTGCACCGCCTGCTTTTTCACCTTGCATCGGCATTGGGTTGCCGTTGTATGAAAGCGGTGCGTGTGCTCCACCTTCACGATCTGGATCTCCGTAGACCTTGAGTCCTGCAGTTACGTACGCCTGACTTCCGGTGTAGACAAAGTTCAACATGTCCTCAATTTTCGGAAATGTTTTCATTACTTCACCTTGGTGGAGCGCACGACCTGCGCCACCCTGACCTTCGGCGCCGTGACAACCAGCGCATGATCCGTACACCGCTGCACCGACTGCTAGCGGACCTTCAACAACTTTTTCTTGTGGCTTGAGCGCTGCCACATACATAAACGCCCACAGTGGAAGCAGGCTCAATGTGGCCATTGCCCAAAACGGAATCTTTTTGCGCGACTTGGCTGCAGCAACATAGGAAGGATCTGGAAGTGCTGGCGGGGCAACTTGAGCAACTGCTTTTTCAACTGGTGCGGGCGCCGCAGCAGAGGTAGTAGCCACAGCATCCGTGGAAGGCGTTGCACCCGACTGTTGGCGATCTTTCGAGCGCTTGAGGAGGTGTTCGGGTATCTCGGTCACGGCGTCCACTCTAAATCAAATTTGGTCCAATTCAAGAACGCATCGCACCAGATTGGAAAGAACGCGCCGCTATCTGACAAGGTAGTTACAAGTCACAAAGCGCACGATTGCACGAACTCGTGAGTTTTCGCCTCTCGGTACTTTGCCCGACTAGCCTTATTTAGGTCTAGATGAAGGAAGGGTACCCCTGAAAACCATGTTGGCAATAAACATTCTGAAGTGGCCCGGCATGAACCAGGCGTTCCTGTTTTCGTTTTTCCTGACGCTTGTTTTAATAGGCGCGATCATCGTTGTTGGTATGCGCCGCCCAGCAGATCGCAAAGCAACATGGGGTGAAGCAGTTTTTGGGGCAACATACGTCTTTGCGGTCATGTTCATCGCGTTTGGCGTTGTGCCTCACCAGTTCATCGACCACGCCGACAAAAATCTGGGTTGGCGCAAAGACAATCTCATCTATGGACCTTTTGACATCTTGAAGCCCCAGTCCTTCGGCGGCCAGTTTCCGTTTGATGTCAGTTATGAAGCAATTCGTGACACCGTCGTTGTGGTGATTCATGTTTTTTACTTCGTAATCATGGGCCTCATCTTTGCTTGGTGGCAAAAGCGTGGAGCGGTAAAGACAAAAGAAGTTGAGACATCTTCATACGGTCGACCACTGATGCGTAAGGCCTGATCCGAAATGACAAAGACCGACGCCAACCCACCAATGCCGGAATGGTCCGACGAGTATCAACTCGTTGAAGTCGATGCCGCCTACCTTGCTAAGGCAGTCAAGCCAAAGCAGTTCATCCATATTGATCAGAGCGAATGCATCATGTGCGAAGGTTGCGTCGATATTTGCCCATGGAAGTGCATTCACATGGTGGCACCCGAGGCGATTGCTAGTGCCGAAAACACAGAGAAGCCTGGCGATGATCCATCCGACAATGTGTTGTTCATCATTGATGACGACGTATGCACAAGGTGCGCATTATGTGTCGATCGCTGTCCAACTGGCGTGATCATTATGGGCAAAGTTGGCGAACCTGTTGCAACAGGAGATTTTCATACACGCACGTCAAACCATGGCTACGGCTACGGGATGCGGCTCTAGAAGACTGATTGATACGGAGAATATTTATGGCACTAACACTTGATGAGCAACCAAAGTTGACTCCGAAAGAGCGCGCAACGAAGTTGAACGAGTCGCTCAAGGGCAGCCAGGCATGGAACTCAATTTTCCGTCCAGGCTCAATTTTTCGCAAGGGATACACCGATTCTCCTCGTAACCGTTCGTATGTGATCATGAACTCGGTGCTCTATCACTTGCACCCAGTGAAGGTAAAGCGTCACGCAGTAAAGGTCAGTTACACGCTGTGCCTTGGTGGATTGAGCTTCTTCTTGTTTATCTTGCTCACCGTGACCGGCATTTTCTTGATGTTCTTTTATCGACCAACTGCCACCAATGCTTGGCAAGATATTCAGTCGCTACAAACTTCGGTGACGTTTGGACTGATGGTTCGAAACATGCACCGATGGGGTGCTCACTTGATGGTGCTCAGCGTGTTCTTGCACATGGCACGTGTGTTTTATCATGGCGCCTACAAAGCACCACGCGAATTTAACTGGGTCATCGGCGTTATTTTGCTCACTCTGACATTGCTCCTTTCGTTCACTGGTTACTTGTTGCCATGGGACCAACTTGCGCTCTGGGCAGTAACGGTGGGTACCAACATGATGGGTTATTCGCCCGTCATTGGTTCTCAAGTGCGGTTCGTCTTGCTCGGCGGTGTCGAAATCGGTGCTGAAACGCTTCTGCGTTGGTATGTATTGCATGTGTTGCTCTTTCCATTTATTACTGTCATCTTTCTTGCCGTGCACTTTTGGCGGGTGCGTAAAGACGGCGGAATATCGGGGCCGCTATGACCGAGATCCCAGAACACCTGCTCAAGCGCGCGCAAGCCGCACGCGACAAAGCAGCTGCCGACGGTGGCGCTGGCGATGCGACAAGTGGCGCACCATCAGACTCACGTATTCCTGAAGAGTTACTCAATCGTTCAAAAGCAGCCAAAGAAGGTGGTGCAGGAGTGGCTGTTGCTGAACGTGTTGCAACCGGTGTTGCTACCACTGCACCAAATGGCAATGCACCCCTAGGCACTGGTCCTGGCGGACACACGCAACGCTTGTTGACAGTTGTTAAGTCTGGCTCGATCCAAGATGTCAAGGCTGTGCCAGTCGACAAAGTGCATACATGGCCTCACTTACTAGGGCCAGAGTTTGTCGCCGCGCTTGCATGCACCGCATTTACCTTTATGTTCTCGTGGTTTGTGAATGCACCGTTGTTGCAAGCAGCAAACTTCAACCAAACACCTAACCCATCGAAAGCACCCTGGTATTTCTTGGGTTTGCAAGAGTTGCTCACCATGTTTCACCCGATGATCGCAGGTGTGACGATTCCTGGTGTGGCGCTCGTTGCTTTGATGCTTACTCCGTATATGGATCGCAATCCATCAAACAAACCAGAGGATCGCAAATTCCTCACCAGCATTTTCACGGTTCACCTGATGTTCTGGGCAGTGCTCGTGATCATCGGCTCGTTCTTCCGTGGTCCAGGCTTCAACTTTGTATTCCCATGGGTTGAAGGAATCTTTTTCGAGCTCTAAGGCGACACATATATATGAACACCACCACCATCATCATCCTTGCAGTCGCATCATTACTCGTGCTCGGGCTTGCACTCGTACTTACGTCGGTCAAGCGCAACGATTCACGCGGTGTCGGCGCATTGAAGCGCGAGACTCGCCGCAAAGACATTGGCAAAGTCAACCCGGATGAAGTTTCGGGCCGTGCAATTGAGCGCGCTGCAGTAGCTGCTCGAAACAATGCCATTGCCACTCGTCCGGTTGCCGAAGTTGAGCCATGGTCACCACCAGATGCTGAAGCAGTTGGTGTGGCACGACGTCAATTCTTGAATCGTGCAACGGGAACTTTGTTGGGTGCGAGCCTTGGTGCATTTGGTGCGTCGTTGATTGCATTTTTGTGGACAAGTTCATCCGGTGGTTTTGGTTCCAAAATCACGATCGGCAACCTCGACAACGTCATCGGTCAGATTCGTGCCAACAAGGGTTTTTATTACGTCCCGCAAGCCCGTGCGTGGGTGACCGAGTATCCAAAAGAAGGTCTGTCCAAAGCCAAGGTGGCCTACGGTGCGCAGGCAGCCGTATACGGCGGCATGGAAGCCGGAATTATCGCGCTATACCAAAAGTGCCCACACTTGGGTTGCCGTGTTCCAAACTGCGTAAGTTCGCAATGGTTTGAGTGTCCTTGTCACGGTTCGCAGTACAACATAGTTGGTGAAAAAAAGGGTGGACCTGCCCCTCGCGGTATGGATCGCTTTGGCGTTTCTGTTGCCAATGACATTGTGGTAATCGATACAGGATCTGTATTTGGTGGTCCACCAATTGGCACCAACACCACGGGTCAAGAAGCCGAAGGCCCCCACTGTGTAGGCACTGCAGGAGGCCACTAATGATTGCTGTCGTTACAACAAACGTCGCATGGATCAT
>JAIOXC010000014.1 GCA_021741795.1 Ilumatobacteraceae bacterium
CGATGACCACCGAATCACCCTCACGAATAATGGTGTCTGTTGGTCGGTGATGGGGCTTGACAGAGTTCTCACCCGTTGCCACGATCGTTTCATAACTCGGACCATCGGCGCCGTAACGGCGCATTTTGTACTCCAACTCGTCTCGCACATCTCGCTCAGATGTTTGCGTCGACACTGCTGTTTCGAGCATCGATTGCACATCGGTCAAAGCCAGATCAGTTGCGTGCGCCGCCAACTGCATGCGCTCAATTTCAGCCTCTGTTTTGACTCGACGCAACTGTTGCACCACGCCGTTAGCAGCAATAAACGAACCATTACTCTGCGCATCAATCATCTCGAAGTTGAGCATTGTGATTTCGCTCGAATCAAAGCCGCATGACTTGACATCTAAAAGTTCTCGCGAAATTTGTCTAATTTGCAGGGACTGTGTCCGAGCTTCGACCACCCTCGCCGCAGCACCTGCCAAACGAAGCTGATCGATTGCTTGTTGCGCGTATCGCCCATCAATAATCAACACCGCGTCATTATTTTTTACTACAAGCGTTGCTGTTGATCCGGTGAATCCTGTGAGCCAACGAATGTTGTCCATAGATACGACAACGAGCGCACTCACCCCAAATGCATCTTTGGCTACATCAAAAGCACGTTGCAAGCGATCGGTTACCAATAACGGCTGCAATTTGGAATGCCGTGTCGAGTTCAAGGCCGCAAACCTTCAACTAGTTATGTTCGAGGTAGTGCACAATTGCTTGCACACCGAGCACATAACTCTGCTGACCAAATCCAGCGATTGTTCCTATCGCGACAGGAGCGACAACGCTCGTGTGTCGCCACGATTCACGCGATTGGGGGTTCGAGATATGCACTTCAACAACTGGGCCATCAAAAGCGGTGAGTGCATCAGAGATGCTCCACGCATAGTGAGTGAACGCACCAGGGTTAATCATGATCGCCGAGTACTTGGAGCGAGCATCGTGGATCTTGTTCACCAACTCTGAAGCGCTGTTGCTCTGAAACGCATCTAACGTGAAACCTGCTGCAACTGCTGCTTGTGATGCAGCGGCAATGAGATCTTCGAGCGTCGCCGTGCCATAAATCTCTGGCTCACGGGATCCAAGCAGATTGAGATTTGGGCCGTTCACCAGCAAAATCTTGAGCTCACGAGCCATGTTCTTATCGTACTTCCATACGGCTGAATGCCTGAGTCACTGCTTTTGTCGAAACATCCGCAACGAGTTCAACTCCGTTGGGACCGTCCAAGACAAAAGTCAGACCATGCAGAGCCTTTTTGTCGGCCATCATCAACGCCATCAAGTCCTCTGCGCGACAATCTCGCGGCAGCGCAGTTGACAAACCGTAAGCACCCGTTACAACCTGCTGATGGTACGCAACTCTCTCATCATCAATCCGCCCGAGAATATGCGCAAGATGCGCGGCAAAGATCATCCCAACGGCAACTGACTCTCCGTGCGCGATGTCAAATCCGGTCGCAATCTCGAGTGCATGCCCAAGTGTGTGCCCATAGTTGAGCACAGCCCGACGTCCACCTTCACGCTCGTCGCTCGCCACAATGTCGGCTTTAATCTGCACGCAACGTGCAATACGCGAAGTGCGATCCATCGCCAGCAAGTCGTCGCCTGTTAAAAAATGATATTTCGCCATCTCTCCATAACCACACCGCAACTCTCGCTCTGGCAATGTTGCCAACGCATCGGTGTCGCACAACACGGCGTGCGGTTGCCAAAATGCACCAACTAAATTTTTTCCTTCTGGCAAATTGACACCGGTCTTACCGCCGATCGCAGCATCAACCATTCCTACTAGTGATGTAGATACATGCACTACAGGAGTACCTCGATGCCACGATGCTGCAGCGAAGCCAGCAACATCCGTTACTAAACCTCCACCGACTCCGATGACGACATCATTGCGATTGAGCCCAGCAGCAGCAAATTGCCGCACGAGATGCTCAATAGTGGCCATCGTCTTATGTTGTTCTCCGTCACCGATCACCACCGTGGTGCTTGGAATATCGGTCTCCACCTGGATGGGAATGGATTGCTGCGTCACGATCACCGCGCGGCGCGCGGTTACTGGCAACACCGAATTGAGTTCGACTCGCACGCCAGCGCCGACAATTACTGGATACGAACGCTCACCCAATTGCACCGTTACTTGTTGGCGACTCATTTCGCCACCATTGGAGAAACTATTTGTGCAACAGCATCAATCACTTGGTCAATTCGCAAGCCAGTGGTGTCGATCTTTGCGGTTGCGACCTGCTCATACAAGCCAGCCCGTTCGATGCTGAGAGTGCTCAAAGCTTGGTGTGGATTATTTGCAAGAAGCGGTCTTGTGGTTTTTGAAGACGAGATTCGCTTCACCAAATCATCTACTTGCGCATCCAACCAAATCACATGATCGGCGGCAGATGCAATTTTGTCTCTATTGATCTGCGAGATGATTGCACCACCACCAGTGGCTACCACAACAGAGCGTGCTGCCTGCTGAGCAATCTGCGCGCATGCGTCGTCCAGCACCGTCGCCAACACATCTGTTTCGATGGAGCGAAATTCGGACTCACCTCCGCGCGCAAAAATCTCGCTGACGGTGCATTTTGCTGACTTTGCAATCTGAACATCGAGATCTACGAACGAACACTGCAAGACATGAGCAATACCTGCGCCAACAGTTGACTTACCGCTCCCCATCACACCCACAAGCACAACCACACCAGATTTTGTCGTTGACGGTTGTGCGTTCATAGGAAGAACAGTCGACACACTCACTTCAACGATGCGGCAGATGCCTGAGCATTGCGCACAAATTCGGCCACCGAGTCTCCACCAAATTTGCGTTGCGCCTCATTAGCGAGCACGAGAGCAACCATGGTTTCAGCAACAACACCCATTGCAGGAACTGCAGTCACATCAGTTCGTTCTTTGAAGCTCACCACTTCTTGTTTGGTGACTGTGTCGACAGTCTTCATCGTTGGTCGATTTAACGTTGCGAGAGGTTTCATTGCTGCACGAACAACCAACAGCTCGCCAGTTGTCATTCCACCCTCAGTACCGCCAGCCAAAGTGCTCTCTCGTCGATACGACTGATTTAACTCATCCCAAATTATTGGGTCGTGTGCTTCGCTACCCCGTCGTCCGGCAACTTCAAAACCATCACCGATCTCTACACCCTTCACCGCTTGGATGCTCATCATTGCCTGCGCCAAAAGACCGTCTAGCTTGCGGTCCCAGTGCACGTAACTTCCCAAACCGACTGGCATGCCATAAGCAAGCACTTCAACGATCCCACCCAGGCTGTCGCCATCCTTTGCCGCAGCCTCGATCTGAGTAATCATCTGCGCCTCGGATTCTTTGTTGAAGCACCTGACGGGAGATTCATCAACCAATGCCAAGTCGCTCATCAAGGGACGCACAGCCGTGGTGTTGCGCGCGGTTCCCATTTGCACTACGTGCGACAGAATTTCGACGCCAATGGTGCCGAGAAAAATTTTGGCGAGAGCGCCCGCGGCCACACGTGCTGCAGTCTCTCGCGCACTGGCTCGTTCCAACACATCGCGGGCATCATCAAATCCGTATTTCTGCATACCCGTTAGGTCGGCATGACCGGGTCGCGGCTGCGTGAGTGGTTTTTTAGTTTTGCCAGGGGCAGGCGACATTTCTTCGTGCCACACATCGCTCCTCGACCATTCACTATTTTTGATCTCAATTGCAACGGGTGATCCAAGAGTGCGACCGTGTCGAATTCCGCCCACCAATACGATCTCATCTTCTTCAAAACGCTGTCGTGGCCCACGCCCATAACCGAGTCGCCGACGCGCAAGCTCAGTTTGTATCTGTTCTGCAGTCACCTCAAGCCCTGCAGGCAATCCTTCAACTATGACCACAAGGGCCTGGCCATGGCTTTCGCCTGCGGTCAAGTAACGCAACATACCTACAGACTACCTGTGGCTTATCAGCCGACTATGGCTATTAATGAGCGCGGCTATTAATGAGCGCGGCTATTAATGAGCGCGGCTATTAATGGTTGTGCAATGCGCGATTCGCCAATTCGTCGAGCGCAGCCTGACGCATCAATTGCACATCTCCAATCTCATCGAACCACGCAAGTTGCTGCAGTGCGCCTTGATGTACCAACATCCACAAACCATCCACTGTCACAGCGCCAGCGTTTTTGGCTATTCGCAGCAAGGTTGTCTCAAGCGGGTGATACACCGCATCAAGCACTACGAGGGACGAATGCAATCGAGCTGCATCAACAGGAGATTCTTGACTGCCCATGCCGACAGAAGTCGCATTGATCAAAATATTTGCAGTTGCAATGTCATCTACTGATCCAACGCGCGCGACATCAGCGCATGCAACGGCATCGCGTGCGTGCGACTCCGTGCGATTGATGACCGCAATATCACTTGCGCCACGACGTGCAAGCGTTGCGACTATCGCACGGGCAGTGCCTCCGGCACCCACAACCACAACGCGCGAGCCAGCTATGCCAACACCAGCCTGCTCAATTGCATTGCAGCAGCCATCGCCATCGGTATTTGAGCCAAACATCCGACCCGATCTGATGGCAATGGTATTGACAGACCGCGCTGCCTTTGCCGACTCGTCTACCTCTCCCAAATTGCTCGACACATGAGACAACATTTCAAACACTGCTTCTTTGTGTGGCATGGTCACCGAGAATGCTTTGATACTCGTGCCGCCAAGTGTTTGCAAAACTCCATTGAGCGCGTCTTCGTGCACTTCCATTGCTACATATGTCCAGTCGAGTCTTCGTTGATGGAACACCGCATTATGCATTGCAGGCGACAAACTCTGTACAACGGGATCACCGATTATTGCTGCTACTTCAAGTGTCATGGCAATAATCCTGCGGCACGAGATGCTTCAACATTTGCTTCGTGCTGCGCAAGCGTCGCAGCAAATGCGTGATTGCCATCTTTGTCTGACAACACGTAGAACAAATAGCGACAAGGTTTTGCAACGCCCTTACAGATTGGGTCATTTTGCAACGGATTTTGTGCAGGGTGAAGCGCAGCCGCAATAGACGCGCGGCCAGGGTTGGCTATTGGTGTCGGAGTGAGGCCTTTGTACAAATATGTGTTGTACGGCGTGTCAAGTTCTTTTGCTTGAATAAATGTTGAACCCTCAGGGGCTGCGTAGTACAACGTTGCATCAATTTGTAGTTTCATGCCAAGTTCAAGTCTGTTGTAGATCACACGAGCAATCTTGGCGCGATCCCCTTCAGTCTTTGCTTCCCGTTCAATCATCGAAGCAATGACCAGCGTTTTGTATGGCGAAAACCCAACGAGGTCCTGAGACTCATTGAGCCCCTCTTGTCGACCAACTCGCTCCATCAACTGCACCATGCGCGCAACTACCTGACTCTCGGACTCATCACCAGAAATCTGATACGTATCGGGAAACAACAAACCCTCAAGCGAAGTCTGGCCTGCGGGGCGATATACAGATGAGACCGCCGGGTCTTGTACTGCTTGATTAAACAAGTCGGCATTTAAACGCAGCGTTTTTTCGGCAAGACGTTTAGCCATTTGCGAAAGCGTGAACCCTTCAGGAAACGTCACCTTGACGAACGTTGCGGAAGGCGGTGTTGATAAGACCTTCATGATGTTGCCCATGTGGTCGCGCGGATTAATTGTGTAATAGCCAGGTGTCAGTTCGATCCCGCCTTTTCGACCGACGTACCAACGAAACACACCAGCACTTGTAATAAAACCCTCAGACTCGAGACGCGAACTGACACTCGAGACGCTGTCGCCATCATTGACTGTGAATGACACACCGACTCCCGAGCCACCAGATGGATTGACCTTGTGCAAATACCACAGTCCAATTGCGCCCAACAACAATGAGAAACACACAACTGCGACCAATACGATTCGCACCATTGGGGCAATCTCTCGAAAGTCGCGTGGCTCGACACTGGATTCACTGTTATCCACAACAATGTCCCAGGGGTCGTCGTGCCAATCCTCGGCCAAACGATCATCGTTCTTTGCGGATTTGATCAGTTGATCAAACAGTGGATCAATCGGTGGTTTAGCCATTGATCGAATTCTGTTTCTGTGCATCCAACCACGACTGCAACATCACAGCAGCAGCAACTTTGTCGACTACAAGCTTTCTGTCTTTGGCATTCACATTGTTGCCTTGCAAAATCTGATGGGCACTCACCGTCGTTAATCGCTCGTCATAAGTGAGTACTGGCACTCCCACAACGCTAGCCATCTGCCCTACTTCGACAGTGGCAGATTGCGCTGCAGCACCAACATCGCCCGACATGTTCAGGGGCATCCCCACAACAACGCAATCTATTTCGTATTCCTGCACGATCGCAGCAATTGCTTGATGATCTTGCAACCGCGAACCACTGCGATTCAACACCTGCAGTGGCGTGGCAATAGTTGCACTTGCGTCACTTGTTGCAAGACCAATGCGCTTTGTCCCGAGATCTACCCCGAGTGCGCGCATGTTACGAACCGATGGCTTCAGTCGCCACTCGTCTGGCAATATCTAGTGCTTCGTCAAGCGCTGCGGGATTTTTCCCACCTGCTGTTGCAATATCGCCTTTACCACCTCCGCCACCGCCCACGGCCTTGGCAGCGTCCTTAATCAAGTCACCCGCCGACAGCGAAACACCGCTTGACACGGTTGCCACGAGTGCAACGCCACCCGTATCGGTCACGCCGCCCAATACAACAAGCTGTACTTGCGAGTCTTGACGAATAGCAAGCGCCAACTCGCGCAAGTCGTTTGGTGTGATGCCATCAACCCGAGAGATCACAACACCATTGACATGCTGTGCTGCAAGTCCGCCTGCAAGTTGTCGGGCCTGAACACCACGCAACTGCTTGATTTCGTCTTGTAAACCTTTGATTTCGCTCAATTTGCGCTTGACAGTTGCAACCATGTCCGACGAACTTGCACCCAACAAGTCTGCTGCAGAGTGCAGCGTGCGCGAGGCATCCAAGACAAAATTCAGTGCGTTCTCGCCCGTTACCGCCTCAATGCGTCGCAAATTCGATCCAATTGAAGACTCTGCAACGACCTTGATCAATCCAATATCACCAGTGGCACGAACATGCGTGCCGCCACATAGCTCGATTGAATTTCCAGCCTCCAACACACGCACCATGTCACCGTATTTGTCACCAAAGAAGGCAATTGCTCCTGCAGCAGTTGCCTCGTCTTTAGAAGTTTCATAGTTTCGTGTCTGAGTATTGCGTAGCACTTCACTATTGGCGAGCCGTTCAATTTGCTCAATCTCGTCTTGCGTGACACTTGCGTAATGGCTGAAGTCGAAGCGGAGTCGCTCGTCTGACACCAGCGAACCTGCCTGTTTCACATGCTCACCCAATACCTGGCGCAGCGCCCAATGCAATACGTGTGTTGCAGTGTGGTTGCGTCGAGTTGCATCACGAACAGTGACATCTACAGATGCCCGCACTTGCTGGCCAGGTTCAATAACTCCACGAGTCATCTCGCATGTATGTTTTCTCAAACCCGGCAAAGCAAAAGTCGTATCAACCACGCGCGCCTCGCCTGTTGAAGATATGAGTACTCCTGTATCGCCAATCTGGCCACCACTCTCGGCATAAAAAGCAGAGATGTCTAGAAAAATTTCAACCGTGTCGCCGCCTTCGACCGAATCACTCACAACAGGCAATACAGCCAGAATCTTGCTTGTCGATTCTGTTGTGTCGTAGCCAACGAATGTAGTTGTGCCGTGTTGCTCCATCACAGCCCTATAGCTCTCGACAGATGAAACATCGACGGCTGCGCCCTTACGCGCACTCTTGGCACGTTTGCGCTGCGCTGACATTTCCTTTTCGAAACCTTCTACATCTACTTCAACATTGCGCTCGCTGGCAATCTCTTGCGTCAACTCGAGCGGAAATCCATATGTGTCGTGCAACAAAAACGCGGTGCTTCCACCGAGCTTCTTCGCTCCACCCGATAGTTCATCTTCAAGAATCGTGACGCCGGTCTTCAGAGTCTGGCGGAAACTTTCTTCTTCCTTGGTCAGTACCCCCAAGATGAAGTCTTTATTGGCATCAAGTTCGGGATATGCAGAGCGCATGACTTCGAGAGCCGTCTCCGTCAATTTCGGCATGACCAATTTTTCTGTGCCTAACAAATATGCGTGTCGCACTGCTCGTCGAATGATTCGTCGCAATACATAGCCTCGTCCCTCGTTAGACGGGAACACACCGTCATTGACGAGCATCGTTGCCGACCGTGCGTGCTCTGCCAATACGCGCAAACTAAAGCTGTCTCGGTCGTCGTAATCACCAGCGCGATACTTGGCAGACGTGAGTGACTGTGCTTGTTGCACGAGTGGAAACAACACGTCTGTCTCCCACACCGAATCGGTGCCTTGCATCAAAGCAAGAATTCTTTCCAATCCCGCTCCGGTGTCAATTGATGGTTTTGGCAACGGCGTGCGGGATCCGTCCTTGGCCTGGTTGAACTGCATAAACACCAAGTTCCAAAATTCGAGAAAACGGTCGCCCTTCTTGTCGTTGAGCGGACCACCGTCAGGTCCGAAGGCTGCACCGCGGTCGATATGAATTTCCGAACATGGTCCGCAGGGACCCGTATCTCCCATCTGCCAAAAATTGTCCGCATCACCAAGTCGCTGAATTCGGTTCATCGGCACACCAACGACGTCGTGCCAAATTTGCTCAGCCTCATCGTCGCTCTCGTGCACAGTGATCCACAGTTGGTCGCCGTCGAATCCAAAAACTTCGGTAACGAGTTCCCACGACCATGGGATTGCGTCGGATTTGAAATAATCACCAAAACTAAAGTTGCCCATCATTTCAAAGAACACAAGATGTCGCTTGGTGCGCCCAACGTCATCAAGGTCATTGTGCTTGCCACCAGCACGTGCGCACTTTTGCACGCTGACCGCACGCTTGTATGGAGCAGCCTCGTCGCCGACAAAATACGGCTTGAACGGCACCATGCCGGCCACGGTAAAAAGTACGGTCGGATCGTGAGGGATCAGGCTCGCCGATTGCACAGGCGTGTGGCCCTTCGACGCAAAGAAGCCAGTAAAGGCCTCGCGAAGCTGATTGGCCGATGTGATTGAACTTGTATTTGCCGACATTTCTGACAAGTCTAGTTCTCGAGCAGTGCAGCCTTACTTGATATTGCTCTGCTTCGACTCACCCTGTTGATGCACAAAACTGCTGTCTTTGGCACGCAGGTTGCGCACGATCTCTGCTCCCTGAGTGGCCAGTTTGACAGCGCCGTCATACAAATCGCTTGCCACTTGGGCAGGCGTGATCTGGCTCGCGGCATCCCGCGCCTTTTCCTTGACATAGCGCCAACCGAACACGCCGGCTAAGACTCCCATCGAAAACCAAAATAGACGCTTCATCATCTCAAACCACCTCGTTGTGTGCTGACAGCCAGACGTACCTGTCTGACTCTTGATATCACTAGCTGCGCGGCGGCTTGTAATACGGATCACTCCGCCGAACAGCACCTTCAGTCTGCGCAGGAAGATAGTCCTGTTCCACTTTCTGACTCGAATTCTTTTTGCTACTGGCCTTTTCGTTCATCTGCTCATCGTGGGGTGAGCGATATTCGGTGCCATGACCCAAGACTTCGGCGCCCGCATAATGCGCATCCCGAAGATGCGCAGGCACCTCAACATCTACACCTTGGCGAATATCGCTTCGTGCATTCCAAATTGCAACCGCAGAGCCATTGCTCTTTGATGCTTGGGCAAGATACACAACTGCCTGCGCAAGATTAAGTTGCGCTTCGGGAAGACCAACATGATCGACTGCTTGGGCTGCAGCAACCGCAACCACTAGTGCTTGTGGGTCTGCCATGCCGATGTCTTCAGAAGCCAAGATGATGAGCCGACGCGCAATGAAGCGCGGATCATCCCCTGCTTCGAGCATTCGTGCAAGCCAAAAAATTCCGGCATCGACGTTGCTCCCCCTAATGCTTTTAATAAAAGCAGAGACAACGTCATAGTGATCATCACGGCCATAATTCAATGCACTCACTCCAAGTGCTGCCTCAACATGAGCAGTAGTCACTTTGTTTGGTCGTGCCAATGCGCATGCAACTTCGAGAGCAGTAAGCCCTTGTCGCCCATCTCCGGCCGCACGTTGAGAAAGTATTGTCAGAGCATCATCATCAGCAGTCATACCTTCTGCCGTTAATCCACGTTCCAACAAACTGCGAATTGCGCCAACACCAAGAGTCTCGAGTCGAAACATTGTGCTTCGACTTCGCAATGGGCCATTGACTTCGAAAAATGGGTTCTCTGTCGTTGCGCCGATCAACGTGATGATGCCACTTTCAACCGACGGAAGCAGAGCATCTTGTTGCGATGTTGAGAAGCGATGAATCTCGTCGACAAAAACAATCGTTGAGCGCCCATGTTGCCCGAGTCGATCTGTTGCTCGCTCAATTGCTTCACGCACATCTTTGACACCCGACGTCACTGCAGACAACCTCTCGAATGCGCGATTGGTACTTGATGCAACAACTTCGGCAAGAGTTGTCTTGCCAGTGCCCGGTGGCCCCCACAGAATGACTGACGACAATCGATCGGCCTCTATCAATTTGCGTAATGGTGCGCCTTGCGCAATCAAATGCTCTTGACCGACTATCTCATCCAGTGTGCGTGGTCGCAGCCGTGCCGCAAGCGGTGCCTGTGAGCGAAGCCTGTCAGCCACCGCCGCAGAGAAAAGGTCGTCGGCCTGAGTCAATCGCTCGTGCTCTCTAGCTCTTTGCAGGAGGAGGCAACAACCGAATACCCAACTCGTTGAGCTGTGCAGGATCAACCGGGGTTGGGGCATTAGTCATTGGATCGCTACCCGACTGCGTTTTTGGAAATGCAATCACTTCGCGAATATTTTCTTCTCCTGCCAAGATCGCCACAAGACGATCAGTTCCGAATGCAAATCCACCGTGTGGTGGTGCACCATATTTAAAAGGCTGCAAAAAGAAACCGAATCGACGATCGGCATCTTCATCCGAAATGCCCAGTTGACGAAACACACGTCGTTGCATCTCTGGGTCATGAATTCGGATTGAACCAGAGCCCAATTCCCATCCGTTAAGCACCAAGTCATACGCGAGAGCGCGAACGCTCATTGGGTCTGACTCGAGGCGCTCGATGTCGTCTGGGTGTGGCTGACAAAACGGGTGGTGTCCTGGCTGGGGCTTGCCAGTTGTTGCATTGACGCCTACGAACAATGGGAAGTCGATCACCCAGACATATCGATACGGACCTTCGTGTACTGGAGGTCGTCCAATGTCATTTCGCAAATGACCAAGTACTTCGCATGTTGTCGACCATTCGTCCGCCACCAGCAGCAGCAAGTCGCCCGACTTTGCCTGCATCTGTTGCAGTAGTGCAGCACGCTCGGCATCACTCAAAAATTTGGCAACTGGTGAATCCAAGGCAAGATCATCGCCAACCTTGATCCAGACCAAACCTTTTGCGCCCATCTGTTTTGCACGATCAGTAAACGCATCCAGTTTGCTGCGTCCAGATGCTGCTGCTTCTGAGTATGTCGCTGAGTCAACTCGCAATCCTTTAATCGATTTGGCTGTTGCAAATGCCTTAAATTCGGTTGCCGCGAAAACGTTTGTGAGTTCGATCAGTTCCATTCCAAAACGCAAGTCTGGTTTGTCGCTGCCAAAGCGATTCATCGCATCGTGCCATGTGATTTGCTCGATCGGTGGCGGGGTCTGACCAAGTGCGGCTTCGGCTGCTGCGACAACTGCTTTGCTAATCGCAGCGAGTACATCGTCTTTGGTTACAAAACTCATTTCGGCATCGAGCTGCATGAACTCGTACTGGCGATCTGCTCGCAAGTCTTCGTCTCGCAAGCATCGGGCAATTTGGTAGTAGCGGTCGATACCAGCAACCATCAATAACTGTTTCCACAACTGCGGCGACTGTGGCAACGCATAAAACGATCCGGGTTCTTTGCGCGACGGAACCAAAAATTCACGCGCACCTTCTGGAGTAGATGGCATCAAAAATGGAGTCTCAACCTCAACAAAATTTTGGGCTTCCATAGCGCCACGAATTGCCGAGTTGACTTTGGCACGAATCCGCAAGTTCTTCTGCATTCGCTCGCGGCGAATGTCGAGATAGCGAAACTTGAGGCGAACGCCTTCATCCACATCGTCCGCACGAGCATCGATGGGAAACGGTGGAGACTCCGCCGCGTTAAGGACGGTGAGTTGACACTCGACCAATTCGACGCCACCAGTTGGAAGGTTGGCATTGACTGTGCCCTCTGGGCGTGCCTGGACCTTGCCAGTGATCTGCACAACCCACTCGTTGCGCACATCTTTTACATCGCTGACCACGCACTGCACTACCCCGGAATAGTCACGTACATCGAGAAACGCCAGATGCTCGCCGTGTTCGCGGCGGCGTGCAATCCAACCACACAATGTGACGGTTTGACCAATGTGCTCGGGGCGCAGGCTGCCACACAACTGTGTGCGCAACGCCGTCGCGTTAAGTGAAGGGATTAGAGATCCGGACATGTACTCACTCTCATTTCTGTAGTTCGCTGCGTATTGCTGCAACGAGCTGATCTTGTGCGATTGCGTATTGTTGACCAGAATTCATCGGACGCACGATGATATGCCCTGCGGCTACTTCATCGGTACCAATGATCAACGCGATTGCGGCGCCACTTCTGTCGGCCGCCTTCATCTGTGCCTTCATGCTTCGATTGTCAAAGGCTCGATCGACACTGATTGCATTGTTGCGCAGCAAATTGCATACTTGCGCAGCATGCAATCCACCAGTGGTATCGACAACAAACACAGACACATTGGTATTGGGTGCTGCAAAAACATTTTCGGCATCACAGGCCAGCAGCGTGCGGTCAAGCCCGAGAGCAAAGCCAATACCAGGCGTAGCCGGGCCTCCCAATTGCTCAACCAAACCGTCATAGCGGCCACCTCCACCGATAGCAGTGTGAGCCGCCTTGAGTGCCGTCGAGACAAATTCAAATGTCGTTCGGCGGTAGTAATCAAGACCACGCACCAACCGATCATCAATTGCATACTTCACGCCAAGTGCATCAAGAGCGCGCAAGACCGAATCAAAATGATTCGCTGCATCCGCACTCAAGTAATCCCGAATCTTCGGTGCAGCATTGATCAGCACCTGATCTTCACGACGCTTTGAGTCGAGAACGCGCAAAGGGTTCTTCGTCAATGTGATTTGCGATTCTTCGGAAAGTTGCGCAAGGTTGGCAGAAAAATACTCATGAAGTGCTGCCGAATACTTTTCGCGATCACCATCATCGCCAAGTGAATTGACCGCCAACTGCACATCCTTCAAACCAAGTCTCGTGAAGAACGTTGCAGCGAGTGCAATCACTTCAGCATCCAAAAGTGGGTCCTCGACACCCAGCACTTCAATACCGACCTGATCAAATTGCCGATATCTACCCTGCTGAGGTTTTTCGTAACGAAAATTTGGGCCCGAATACCACACCTTCCAAGGAGTAGTTGGTCGGTGCTCAACAAAAGCCCTGCACACGCTTGCAGTCTGCTCTGGGCGCAAGGCAATCCGACGACCGCCCTTGTCCTCAAAGTCATACATCTCTTTGGTCACTACTTCAGTTGCTTCACCGAGGCGCAAAAACACTCCGAGGTCTTCGAACATCGGCGGAATGATCAACTGATAGCCAGCATCCTGCACAACCGAGGCAAATATCTCTTGAAATTGACGCCAGCGCGCGGCATCGGGAGCCAAAATGTCCCGTGTTCCTGGGCTAGTTGAAAAAACCGTCACACGATGAGGTTAGACGCTGGATGCTCGGTTGACATCACACGATAAGCGTCATATACAGAATCAATGCGTTTGATGGTGTGCAAGACCGATTGCAAATGACCAGGGTCGGCGAACTCAAACTCGAATCGCATCTTGGCCACTCGGTCGGCTCCGGTGTGAGTGGTGCAGGAAACAATGTTGACATGCTCATCAGACAATGCGTTGGCCACGTCGCGCAACAGACGGGAGCGATCGAGTGCCACAACCTCTACTGCGGCAACGAATGTTGCGCCCTGCAAGATCCCCGTCCACTCTGCATCCACTACTCGTTCTAGGTTCTGCGAAACAAGTGAGATGGCGCTCAGACAGTCAGCGCGATGAATATTGACACCCTTACTGCGGTTTTGGCCCTGCCCAATAAAACCCAAAATCTCGTCACCTGGCACAGGCGTGCAGCACTTGCTTAAGCGCACCACTACATCGTCCATTCCTTCAACATGCACCCCGGCTTGCTGGTCACTGCTTTCATTTTGTACAAAGTTGCGCGTACCCACCGACAACCGCTCACCGTCTGGTCCGCTTCGAATCGCTCTAGCCATTCGCATAGCAATTGCATCTGCCTGCACGTGACCTTCACTGATCGCTAAAAATAGAGCAGGGGCATCGACATAATTCATCGATTCGATCTCTTGAGTAAATATTTCTGAGTCCAGCACCTTTTGCACAGGCACACCCTCTCGTCGCAGAGCCTCCACCAAATCGTCGTGACCGTTCTCTACCAAGTCATCAATGCGCTCTCTCGACACCCACTGCTTAATCTTGCTTTTCGCTTTCGGTGAAGCAACAAAGTTCATCCACTCTTCAGACGGCTCTGCACTCTCGGCCGTAGATGTCAAAATTTCTACGGTGTCACCAGAATTCAGCACAGTATCGAGAGGCACAAGTCGGCCATTGACTCGAGCACCCATGCATGAATGACCAATCTCGGTGTGCACTGCGTACGCAAAGTCGACCGGGGTTGCCTGGACCGGCAACGCAATCACGCGACCTTTCGGTGTGAATGCAAAAATCTCGTCTTGATCAAGATCACTCTTCAGGCTCTCCAAAAACTGTCGCGGATCTGAAACTTCGTCTTGCCAGTCGATGATGCGGTTCAACCAGTCAACATCCGTGGATGGAACTCCGTCCTTATACGACCAGTGCGAAGCAACTCCCCACTCTGCACGTTGGTGCATATCCCGAGAACGAATCTGCACTTCAATCGGTTTGCCACTTGGCCCGATCACCGTCGTGTGCAGTGACTGATACAAATTAAACTTCGGCATCGCAATGTAATCTTTGAACCTGCCAACAACTGGTTTCCAGTGACCGTGAATGCAGCCCAGCACTCCGTAACAATCTTTTACCGAGTCGACAACAATTCGAATTGCCATCAGGTCGAAGATCTCGTCAAACCCACGACCCTTCTGCATCATTTTTTCGTACAGGCTCCACAGGTGCTTACCGCGCGACGTCAGTTCTGCTTCGATGTGTACTTCTTTCAGCCACACACCAACCTGACCTAATGCCTTGGCAAGAAAAATATCGCGCTCTGGCGCACGAGTAGAAACGAGATAGTCAAGTTCGGCGTAACGCTTTGGGTACAACGCTGCGAATGAGAGATCTTCGAGTTGCTGTTTTACTTCTTGCATACCCAATCTGTGTGCAAGCGGTGCATAAATATCTAGTGTCTCTTGTGCAACGCGGCGCTGCTTGTCAAGCGGCGCTGAAGCAATGGTGCGCATGTTGTGCAAACGATCTGCCAACTTGATAATTAAAACGCGCATATCCTTTGCCATAGCAACAAGCAATTTGCGCATCGTTGCTGCTTGCTGTGCTTCTCGAGAATCAAACTGCAGCCGTTCAAGTTTGGTCAGGCCATCTACGATCCCAGCAATTTCCGCGCCAAATGTCGACTCAACGTCAGCGAGAGTAATTTCGGTGTCTTCAACGGAATCGTGCAGTAGTGCTGCTACGAGAGAGACATCATCGAGCCCAATTTCGGCAACGATACGAGCAACGGCAATGGGATGACTGATGTAGCCCTCTCCACTCATTCGCGACTGGTGCTGATGCGCCGCTCGCGCCATCTCATATGCCGCGGTAATTTGAGTCACGGACCCTTTTGGATGTCTGCTTCGGTAGGCCGACAATAACGGGACGAGTTCTTCGACTACCACCGATTGATTGCGCCGCCAGGGCAAGACGCGCGACGTTGCGCTCATCTATTGCCCACTAGGGGCATTGGTCCCTGACCCATGACTTCCAGTGTATTGGAAGGATTAACGACGACGATTTTTGCGCGGGCGTGGCGGATGCGACAGCGCCGAACTTGCCATGACCGTTTCGCGCTCAATGTCTGACTGCGTGCTTGTTGTTGAAGAATCACCCTGGGTGCGAGTAACAACCTTCTTAGACGTTGCGCCAAGCCGAGCCATTTCTTCACCCAGTCGAAGATTTCCCTGCAGTGAGCGAAACTTGAGTTCGCGACCCTTGAACACCGCCAGGAGCGGTGTTGCGATATAAATCGACGAATATGCACCGAGCAACATGCCGACCAACAGTGCTAAAGCAAATTCTTGCAATGCAATTGCGCCCATGATCCATGAACCAAGCACCAACAAAGAAAGCACTGGAAGCACTGCTGCAAGTGAAGTGTTAATTGAACGCATCAGTACTTGGTTCATTGATACGTTGATGATGTCGCCATACGACACCTTGGATGCCGAGTAACGGGTGGTGTTCTCGTGAACTTTGTCAAACACCACGATGGTGTCATACAGCGAGAAACCAAGAATTGTTAAAAACGCGATCACCGTTGCAGGAGTGACCGAAAATCCAAACGTTGCATAAACGCCAACCGAAATCAACACGTCATGCACCATTGCAAGAATTGCGGCAATCGCCATCTTCCATTCGAAACGCCACGCGATATACATCGACACAATGACAAAGAAAATCAACAACGCGCGCACTGCCTTTTCGGTAATGCTTCTGCCCCATGATGAGCTCACCGATGCAACGCTCACTTCTTGGACATCAACCTGCGCCTTGGCGCTCAATGCTGTCTGCACTACCGTGCGAGTCTCAGTCGAAATTTCTCCAACCTGAGCACGAATACGTTTTCCATCGGCGCCGTTCAGCACCTGAATTTTTGCATCTCCAGTTGGAATGTTGTTTGCATCCAAAATTGCGCGTACATCTTCAATCGTGATGGTGGTAGCCGGAACTTCCCATGCAACGCCGCCCTTGAAGTCAATCCCCAAGTTGAGACCCTGCGCAAACAACGAAATGAATGTCACAACGACAAATGCAATGGAGATCCCGAAACCCCACCAACGCCGCCCAACAAAGTTGAACGTGGTCTCTCCGCGGTACAACCTGCCGAACATGCCGCTCATTTTGCACTCGATTCCGGCAACGCAACGCCCAATATCTTGCGCCCCTGCAAAAACTTGCTACGAGCAAGAAGAAGCACCGCTGGTCTTGTGAAGAAGTAGGACACAATCACGTCGCACAATGTAGACAGCCCGAGAAAGAATGCAAAACCACGAACCGAACCGACGGTTAGCCACCACAGCACAAGTGCTCCCAAGAACGACACGGTGTCTGCGGCCAAAATTGTGCGCCATGCAAGCGAAAAACTACGTTGCGCCGAACTGCGTAACGACTTGCCGGCATGGAGTTCGTCTTTGATGCGTTCGAAGAACACGACGTACGAGTCGACAGTTACGCCAATAGAAACAAT
>JAIOXC010000015.1 GCA_021741795.1 Ilumatobacteraceae bacterium
GCCACACTGCGCACGATCAGCGCCAATGTGTTTTGGGCTTTTGCATACAACGCAGCAGCAATACCGCTCGCCGCACTTGGATTGATGAACCCAATGTGGGCCGGCCTTGCAATGGCATTGTCGAGTGTGTTTGTGGTCAGTAACTCACTACGTTTGCGTAGTGCAAAACTTAGCCAGCACACTGCATTTGTTCACGCAACTCGCTGATAGCGGTGCTTCTCCAGCTGTGCACAGTGCGGATGTTGACACCTGCATCTTCTGCTATTGATCGAAAACTTTTGCCGTCTGCAAGTTGTTGCAACACACTGAGCGAACGTGGACCCAAATTCCATTTTGATGCTTCTGCAAGCAAGTTGGCTACCTCGTCTTCTGGGTTGATTTGAGTTTCGGGAGTCGGGATCTTGTCGATTACATCGTCACCCCATGCAACGGCGAGTTGCTTGAGGCGACTGTCGCGCACAAACGCAAAGTATTCGGAGTCGCGCACCAAGTTGGAGGCGATCTTGATGGGTCGCTTTTCAATTGGATAGGTGCGGATTTGTATCCATGCTTGAGCGACGGTGTCGGTGAGAGCCTCGTCGAACCCTCCGCGAGCCAACTTGCCACGCCGAGCAGCGATAGAGATCAGTGGCGGCAGAAGCCGTTGCAACACAATGCGAGTTGCAAGTTCGTCGTTGGCTGCGCGAATAACAAGTTTGAAAAGGTATTGATCACCAACCGAGTCGGTTGCTTCAAGGCCAAAGCCGGCTCGAATAAGTACTTCGTCGAGGTTCGCTACTCGCTTACCTGGAAGCCCCCAGCCGTTGACTCGCCTGAGTGTGGATGGAGCAATCGAAAGAACCGACCACTCCTGCACGAGTGTGCGAACTGTGGACGACTTGCCAGTTGGGTGGATGATGGTTGTGGGACGTGTACAAGTGCGTGTTGTTTGTGTGGTCATGCAGATGATGATCCGCACAGCACTCACCGCACTTCTCACCGCAAGTAAGAACACAAGCAACATTGTGAATGCCAATGATGTAAAGATTGACAACTATGAGAATTACCTTGCCCTCAGGCACCCCCGCCGAAATTGATTTGAGTGTGTCCAACCCAGTGATGGGGCTCGTGATCATGCCGGACATCTTTGGAATGCGACCACTTTTTGATGATCTTGTTGCTCAATTGGCCCGCGAGTGGAACATGGCAGTGATTGCGATTGAGCCATTTCCAAATCAAACGTTGTCGGCTGATATTGCCGAGCGGATGGCAGGCATGCCATTGCTGAGTGATGACGCGGTGCTTCGTGACATGCACGAAGCTGCCGATGCTCTCGGTGTGGATCGAGTTGGGTTGATGGGGTTTTGTATGGGCGGAATGTATTGCCACAAAGCAGCACGAAGCGATCGGTTTGCTCGGATCTCATCGTTCTACGGAATGATTCATATTCCGGATGCTTGGATGAGTGCTACGCAGGGTGATCCACTTGCGTATCTTGAAGGTGGCAATGCCGATCGAGTGCTTGCGATCATTGGATCACTCGACCCGTACACACCACCAGACCAAGTGTTGGAGTTACTCGGCGTAGGTGTGACTGTTCAGGAATATCCCGAAGCAGTGCACGGCTTTGCCCACGATGTAGCGCGTCCGGCACATCGCGCACACGATGCGCAGGATGCTTTTAATCGCACACGCGACTGGCTATTAACTAGCTAGAACGAACTGTCATGCGGTCACGCATGATGATGTGATAGCGACGATCTTGTTGCTTGAGCCAACCGAGTCGAATAAAACTTGCAATGGCTTTGTTGACACGTTCGCGCGATGCGCCAACCATGCCGGCCAACTCTTCTTGAGTAACGGGCAACACAAAATCATCACTGCCGCCAGAAAGTTCGAGCAAACGTTTTGCGGTGCGTCCGGTGACGTCAAGAAAAACGCTGTCAGCCAACACTTCGTCCATCACGCGCAGACGAGTTGCGAGCAACTGAGTAACACCCCACAACATTGTTGGGTGAGTTCGCATCTGTTCAACTACTGGTGCATACGGAATGCACAGAACTGAGCTTGTTTCAATTGCTCGAGCCATCGCACTACGCGAACCATTGTCGAGCAAACCAAGTTCGCCGAACAAATCGCCATCTTCCATGAGCGCCAACATGCTTTCGCGACTGTCGAGCGGCTTGTTGCCAATAGCAATTGCGATGCGCCCACTGAGCACAACAAACAGTGCATCTGGTGTGTCGCCCTCGTTAAACAAGACATCGCCCCGTTGGAGTGTTTGAGTCTTGGCCAAAGCAGCAATCGCCGTGAGTGCTTCTACTGGTGTTTCTGCGAAAAATGCAGTGTTGGAGAGTATGTCTTCGTGTGTCATGAAGTTATGACGGTACTACCCTAAATGAGCGTGACAACCATGCCTAACGAAATTGTTTGGACCATAGTTGTTGCCGCAGGATCGGGTGCCAGATTTGGGAGTCCGAAGCAGTTTGCAATGCTCGGAGATCGACGCGTATTGGACTGGTCAGTTGCTACCGCGAGCGCAGTGAGCGCGGGGGTGATTGTGGTGTTACCACCAGACGCAACGCTAGGTGAAGGCCAGGTTGCTGGTGGTGAAACTCGCAGTGAATCAGTGCGTTGTGGACTCAAGGCAGTGCCGCCGGAGGCAACGATTATCTGCGTTCACGATGCAGCGCGTCCATTTGCTACCGAACATTTGTTTAGAGAAACAATTTCTCAAGTGCACAATGGGGCTGACGGCGCTGTTCCTGCAATTGGAGTTACCGACACGATCAAACAAGTTGACGCACAAAATGTTGTCGTGAATACACCTGACCGCTCTTCATTGGTGGCGGTGCAAACGCCGCAAGTTTTTCGAGCTGCAATACTGCGTGAAGCGCACGCATCATGCCCAGAAGGAACAGACGACGCGACACTGGTTGAGCTGTTGGGCAAGCGAGTAGTTGTTGTGGCTGGCGAAGCGCTCAATCGCAAACTCACAGCGTCAGAAGATTTGGAATGGGCTCGCGCTACCGCGCGAACAGAAGTGTAAGGAGATAGCGATGGCTACTGCGATACGAGTTGGACAAGGTTTTGATATTCATCGTTTTGAAGACACGCCGAGCGGACGCGTGCTTGTGCTTGGTGGCGTGCAATTTGTGGGAGAACGAGCATTGATGGGGCACAGTGATGCAGATGTGATTGCACACGCGATTGCTGATGCACTTCTTGGCGCAGCATCGCTTGGCGATATTGGTCAACACTTTCCGGACACCGACCCAAAATGGGCGGGAGTCGATTCGCTGTTGTTGTTGTCGCATGTAGTTGCATTAGTGAAAGAGAATGGTTTTGAAATTGGCAATGTTGATTGCAGCGTGGTCTGTGAAAAACCCAAGCTTGCGCCCCATCGCGAGGAGATGCAACGTAAACTTGTCGATGTGGTCGGCGCTCCTGTTTCGGTAAAAGGACGCAGAGCAGAAGGTCTCGGCGCACTTGGCCGTCAAGAGGGCATTGCATGTTGGGCAGTGTGCGTGATTGAACGAGTAGCGCAATGAAGCCGCGCGATTCTCGACCGGGCAAGGGTCCGCGTAGCGGAGCAACAAGTAGTAATAAGCGCAGTACAGCAGGTGGAAGCAAGCGTGAAGCCGCAGCCGGAAATAGGCGAGTAGATCCGCGCGACGCGCGTCGAGATCCACGTGATGCAAAGCGACCACCTCGTGATGCAAAATATGCACCACGCGCAGCAGTGAACACCAAGCGCAGCCGTCCACCGGCTCGCGAACATACGGGGCCGCGCGCACCCCGACCAGATCAACACGGACTTGGTGGATCGCAGATTGAAGGTCGTCAGGCAGTGCGTGAGTTGTTGATTGCACAACGCCGAAAGACATTTGAGATTTGGGTGTCCAATGATTTGGACGAGAATGATGTGATCAATGACATTTTGGCGTTGGCCGCAGATCAGCGCGTGCCAGTGCGACGCGTGCCGCGAAAAGAGATTGAAAAAGAAGCGCGCAGCGAAGCACCTCAAGGTGTGCTTGCAATGGCTGCTCCAATCCCCGACGTTGAACTTGGTGACTTGCTCGCGCCGCGTAAAGGAAATGTTCCTGCATTTTTAGTCGCCATTGACGGCGTGACCGACCCAGGCAATCTTGGTGCAATCTTGCGCTCGTGTGATGGAGCAGGAGTGCATGGCGTGATATTGCCTCGACATCGAGCCGTGCACATCACACCAACGGCGGCAAAATCTGCTGCAGGCGCTGCCGAGTATGTGCCGATGTGCGTAGTGGGCGGCCTTCCAACTGCACTGAAGCAGATGAAAGATGCAGGAGTGTGGATCGTTGGATTGAGCGATGCTGCTGACAAAAACATCTTTCAGATTGGTGATCTCACTTCTGAGCCGATTTGTTTGGTGTTGGGTGCAGAAGGTGCGGGCTTATCTCGACTTGTCAAAGAGCGATGTGATTTGTTGGTGAGTATTCCAATGGGCGGCTCGCTTTCATCACTCAACGTTTCGGCTGCTGCAGCGCTTGCAACATACGAAGTAGTTCGTTCACGCGTTGCCAAGACCAAATAATTCGCTGTAACCTAGACGAGCCGGGTTAGCTCAGAGGCAGAGCAACCGCCTTGTAAGCGGTAGGTCGTGGGTTCAATTCCCACACTCGGCTCCACTACATCAAGTACGGTTGTTGGTATGAGCCAAGAACAACGTCGTCCCCGCCGAGAGCCAGTTTCACGCGGTTCCTCAATCAATTCAACAATGTCGATTGTTGTTGCTGTGGTTGCTGTACTACTGGGGTTTTTGATTTTGCGCGATATTCGTGGTGGCAGCACTACTGCACCAGCTGCCGACGGTGGAGCAACCACGGACACGGTCGTTACCGACACAATTCCTGTCGAGACAACTGTTGCAGTCACTATTCCGCTTACGGCATTCAAAATTCAAGTTGCCAATGCGTCAAAAGTTTCTGGAAGTGCCGGCCAGTTGACCACCGAGTTGCAAGGTCGCGGCTACATCGTGCAACCAGCAGTGAACTCAAGTGAGATCACACCAAAACAAACAGCAACAGTTGTGTATTACTTGCCAGGTAGCGAAGGCCAGGCAGCCCTTGTTGCTGCTGAACTTGGTGGTGTAGCAACAGCAATCATGCCCGCACCGATTCCGACCGAGGGTGGAAAACTTGGAGAAGCAAGCGTGCTGATTTTGTTGGGTACCGATATTGCAGGCAAACCGCTTGCATCACCAGTGCCAACCGTGCCAGTGGCACCTGCCGTTGTTGATCCAAATGCGCCAACCACAGTTCCTGGTGGCTGATCTCGTTCGTTATTGACAGCAATTAATTAAAGCGAGCAACAATTGCAGTGGCTGCTTTTTCGATACACATGAGTGGCTGAGAAAACGATTCACTTTCACCAAAATTTTGAATCAAATTGAAAGAATCGATGCGCTGTTGAGCATCGACATCGGCGCCGCCACAGATAACAACCACGGGCTTCTTGAATTGTTGTGCAAGTTGCTGCACGCCACCAACAACCTTGCCATCAAAGCTTTCGTTGTCTAAATATCCTTCACCAGTAATGATCAGGTCGCATTGTGCGATTTGTTCATGCAAGCCAACTTCATCGGCTACAACATCAAAACCTGGCACAAGGCTTGCGCCAAGTGCGCTCAGTCCACCTGCGAGCCCGCCTGCCGCACCGCCACCAATGAGTTGAGATACGTCAATGCCATAGTCGCGTAAGTACGACTGTTGCAGTTGCTCCAAGCGCCCAGAAAGAAATTCAATCTGCACAGGAGTAGCGCCTTTTTGCGCGCCAAACAATCTGGCAGCATCAGCGAATAGTGCGCGCACATCGCAGGCCACAATAAATTCGGTTCCTCGTAATCGGGCCGGCGTGCCGATTGCGCGAATTGCCCCAAGACCACCGTCGACTGTTGCAGAACCGCCAACGCAAACAATGATTCGCTTGGCTCCATCATTGAGTGCGGTGTCGATGAGCTGGCCTGTACCGATGGTCGAGGCCGCAATAACATCGTTCTTTTTGGCTCCGCCCACTAAAGAAAGCCCCGAGGCGCGGGCCATTTCGATTACTGCGGTGTCGCCCGCAAGGCGCCATTGTGCCTCGACCGGCTTCCCGAGTGGGTCAGTCACGCGAGTTGTGCGGTTTGGTCCACCAAGTGCATCAAGCGTGCCTTCGCCACCGTCTGCGATTGGTGCTTCGACACAATCAACACCCAATTCCCAACATGCATGACCGATTGCTGACGCAACCTGCGCTGCTGATGCTGTGCCACGAAATTTGTCGACAGCCGCCAGCACTCGCATGTTGTACAGGATAGGCAAACTTTGTGGAGGTCGAAGGTCTACGATGAAATTGATGTATATACGAGGCCGACTTCAATGGTCGCTTCTCGTGATATCGGTACTCAGTGGAGTGATTGCCGTGTTGCTGTCGCGTGGTGGTGGTGAACCTAAAATTGTTGTGCCAACAACGGTTATGACAACGATTCCCGCACCAACAACAACGGTGTATGTAGAACCCGTGTACTACACAATCGAGCCAGGCGACTCACTGTTTGCCATTTCCAAGAAGTTCAACCTCAACATGGCTGAATTGATGAGCATCAATAACATCACCAACCCCGACAAAGTCAATGCTGGTGATGTGATTCAGTTGCCGGTGGCGACAGGTTTTGTTGCTGTTGCACCGTCGACAACGATGAAGCCTTAACTATGACGCATTAACTACGTTGCGCGCGCACAATCTCTGCAATCTCGCGCATGATGCGAGCAATGTCAAAATCTTTTGGTGTGTACACCGCTGCGATGCCGAGTGCACGCAATGAGTCACGATCGTCTTCGGGGATGATGCCGCCAAGTATGACTGGGGCATCCACACCAAGCTTTTGTAATTCGTGCAACACATCTGGAACAAGTTGGAGATGCGAACCCGACAAGATGGACAGACCAATCACATCTGGATCTTCGTCTCGCGCAGACGCAGCAATTTGTGCAGGTGTGAGACGAATACCTGAGTAGACAACTTCCATGCCCGAATCGCGCGCAGCGACAGCAATTTGTTCGGCACCACTGGAGTGTCCATCCAGACCGGGCTTGGCAACCAAAAACTTTGGGGGACCGCCCCTGATTGTGCGCACGAACTCGGCAACGTCTGCCAGTTGGGCCGTGCGCCGACCAGCAGCAGCACCAACTCCGGTTGGGGCGCGGTATTCGCCAAACACTTCACGCAGTACCTGGCTCCACTCGCCAGTAGTGCCGCCTGCCTTGGCCAGCGCAATAGAGGCATCCATCAAATTGGCTGTGCCTGTCGCTGCATTTCGCAATTGATCAAGAGCTTGCCGCACATCGGCATCAGCGCGTTGTTTGCGCCATGCAGTGACGTCGTCAACAAGTTGTTGTTCGACAGTGTGGTCGACTTTGAGGATGTTGTTTGCGCCATCGAGCGGCGATGGTGTTGATTCGGTAAAGCGATTGACGCCAACAACAACTTGCTCGCCAGACTCGATGCGGCGAGTGCGATCGGCCATTGAAGACACGAGACGGCCTTTGAGTTCATCGACCGATTCGAATGCGCCGCCTCGATCAAGAATTTCCTGCAACTCTGCCCAAGCAGCATCGCGCAATTCGGCTGTGCGAGCCTCGACCACATGCGAGCCAGTAAAAATGTCTTCGTACTCGAGCAGATCTGTTTCGTATGCGAGCACTTGTTGCATGCGCAACGACCACTGTTGATCCCATGGGCGGGGTAGACCAAGCGCTTCGTTCCATGCAGGCAACTGCACGCTGCGCGCACGAGCCGACTTGGACAATGTAACGGCGAGCATCTCGAGCATGATGCGCTGCACATTATTTTCTGGCTGTGCTTCAGTCAGACCGAGCGAATTGACCTGCACGCCATAGCGAAAACGCCGAGCGCGCTCATCGGTGATGCCGTAGCGCTCGCTGCCGATGCGGTCCCACAACTCGGTGAAGGCCCGCATCTTGCACAGTTCTTCCACAAAACGAATGCCGGCGTTGACAAAAAACGAGATGCTTGCAAAGACCTGAGGAAATGCTTCATCCGAGACCTGACCACTTGCACGCACTGCGTCCAAAATGTCGATGGCATTAGCGAGTGAGAATGCGATCTCTTGCACTGGAGTAGCACCCACTTCTTGTAAGTGGTACGAGCACACATTCATCGGGTTCCACTTGGGCGCGTTGGTTGCACACCATGCGATCATGTCGACGATGATGCGACGTGATGCTGCTGGAGGAAATATGAATGTGCCGCGCGATAAATACTCTTTGAGAATGTCGTTTTGTGTGGTGCCGCGCAACTCGTTTGCTTGCGTGCCCTGCTCGGCGGCGTTGGCAACATATAACGCAAGCAACCATGCAGCAGTTGCGTTAATGGTCATCGATGTATTCATCTGACCGGGAGGAATCTGTTGCATCAGCGTGCGCATGTGACCCAAGTGCACGACTGGCACACCAACTTTGCCTACTTCGCCGCGGGCAAGGATGTGATCTGGGTCGTAACCCGTTTGGGTTGGCAAGTCGAAGGCGATGGAAAGACCGGTCTGGCCCTTAGCGAGGTTGGTGCGATACAACTCGTTGGACGCTTCAGCCGTTGAATGCCCCGAATAGGTGCGGATCAGCCAAGGTTCGTCGCGGCGACTCATACGTCAAGGTTAGGGGTTGACGGCCTCGCCAAGACGACGCAAGTAGTCGTCGCGGGGGATTTCCGTTGCGCCAAGTGTTTCGAGGTGAGGAGTGAGCCATTGCACATCAAGCAATGACATTGCGGAATTGCGCATGGTTGCAACGAGGTGCATGAGTGCAACCTTTGATGCATCTTGCTTGAGGTGAAACATGGACTCACCAGCAAAGAGCCCGTTCACGCGCACACCGTACAAGCCGCCTATCAGCACACCGTTTTCGTCGAATGTTTCGAAACTATGAGCCCAACCCAGTTCGTGCAGCGTGATGTATGCATTGATGATGTCTTGAGTAATCCATCCGCCCTCGCGATTAGGCACGGCACAACCGCGTACCACGCGCTCGAAACACGTGTCGATACGCACTGAATATTTACGTGCACTACTGCGCATAGATCGGGTGATGCGTAATTGATCGAGCGGAAGTACGCCACGCATCATCGGAGACCACCAACCCATATCGGGATTGCGATTAGGCACATCACTCGACATCGGAAACACTCCACTGCGATATGCATGAATCAGTGTTGCGGGTTCTAGATCGGCACCACGTCCAACGATGTCGTGCTGAGGCCACTCAGTTGATGGCGGAAAATTCCAAATTGACAGACCGAGATCGACAGGTGTGTCATGCCAAGACGTCATACGCCACGGTACATCTGTCGCAACTAGATCTAGTAAGAAAAGAAACCCTGCTTGGTCTTGCGGCCCAGTTTGCCTTCTGCCAACAACTTTTTGAGTGAGTCGGCTGGCTCGAGATGGCTTTGTTTAAATTCACTTTGCAGCGCGTTGAGAATTGAAACAGTGGTGTCGATGCCGATCAGGTCGAGCAACGCAAATGGACCCATTGGGAAATTGCAACCACCCTTCATCGCAGTGTCGATGTCTTCCATCGATGCTGTTTTGGCCTCAAGCATGTGCACGGCGTTGTTGAGATATGGAAACAACAAGGCATTGACGATGAAACCTGCTCTGTCGACAACTTGCACTGGGTCTTTAGCGCAAGCAACAGCAAACGCGGTAGCAGCAGAAATGGTGTCGTCACTTGCAGTAACTGGACGGATGATTTCAACAAGCGACATCATGACTGCTGGGTTAAAAAAGTGAATGCCACAAACTTTGTCTGGACGATTTGTCGCTTGTGCCATTGCAACAACCGGCAATGTGCTGGTGTTGGTGGCAAGGATTGCTGATGGCTTGACGATTTTGTCAAGTTGCGAAAATAGTTCTTGCTTTGGCGCAAGTTCCTCGAGGATTGATTCGATAACAAGGTCGCAATTGGCAAGAGCAGAAAGTTGGTCGGTAATGCTGATGTGCGACAAAATTTCTGTTCGCTGATCTTCTGTCATCTTGGCCTTGGCAACCTGTTTTGCGAGATTGTTTTCGACCGAAGTGAGCATCGACTGTGCACCAGCCATTGTGCGCGAGCGCACGACCACGTTGATGCCGGCACGAGCAACGACTTCGGCAAGACCAGAGCCCATGATGCCCGAGCCACAAACTCCGACGGCTTGAGGAAGTGAAGATGGAGAAGTAGTTGTAGTAGTCATGGCGAGCAACCGTAGTCAATAGACCGAGATGTTTACCAACTGGTAACGAAAGAACCGTCTGGGCTTTACCAGCTCTGGTTAGGTTTGTCTGGTGATCGATACGCATGTAGACGAGTTGGCCAATCATCCAAGGCGACTGATCGCTCTTGAGGCCGTTCACAACTTTCGTGACCTTGGTGGGTACCCCGCCGCAGGTGGGCGGACGACAAAGTGGAGAACGCTGTTTCGCTCGGATGGTTTGTATCGACTGCGCGGAGCGAACGACATGAGTCGCGTCATGCAGTTGGGTTTGAAATCGGTTATTGATCTGCGCACCGAGCGCGAACAACGTGAGCAGGGAATTTTTCCGATCGATGATATTGAAGTGAATTTTCATCATTTGTCAATCGTTGATGTGACATGGTCCGACACGGAAACTCCGGAATTTGATGACGAAGTTGAGTTTTTGGTGTGGGGATATCGCGACATGTTGGAAATTGGTTCGAGTCGATTTGCTGATGCAATGCATGTGCTCGCACAAACCGAATCGTTGCCTGCAGTGTTTCATTGTGCTGCTGGCAAAGACCGCACCGGTGTGCTTGCTGCGTTGTTGCTTTCCAGCCTTGGTGTGGAAGATGCACACATTTGTGCCGACTATGGTCTGACGCAGGACGCAATGCAACGGACAATTGCGTGGTCGAAAGTGCATCGCCCCGAATTAGCCGAGCGTTACGCCACTATCCCCAAGGCATTTTTAGCCGCCGACCCGCGAGCGATGCAAATTATTTTGGCAGAACTTGCGCAACAGCATGGCTCAGTGCGCAACTACGTGCGCGAAATCGGAGTTGCTGATGCAACTGTTGAAGTGTTGGGTAACTTATTGCTCGAATCGCGTTAAGCGAACAGCAATTAGCTGACGATGATTGCGACGCTGATGATGATCAAGTCTTCGGTTGGCGGAACACCATTGGCCGCAGGATCCGGATTGGATGCTGCATTGAGTGCTGGGACTGTTTGATCCAAACCCTCTGTGACTTGGCCAAACAATGTGTAGTCGGGGTTGAGCGTCGCACCATTTTCGCCAGTGATGACGAAGAACTGACTGCCGTTTGTATTTGGTCCTGAGTTGGCCATGGCGATGGAGCCAATTTTGTATTCGCCCTGTGCAGGAAGTTCGTCGGCAAATGAATATCCAGGGCCCCCTGAGCCTGATGCAGTTGGGTCGCCGCACTGCACAACAAAGTCGGTGATGGCACGATGGCACTTGGTGCCATCAAAATATTTGTAGCGGGCCAGCACAACAAAGTTGTTGGCGGCAAGAGGTGCCTTGATTGAGTCGAGCACAATTGCAAAATCGCCTTTGTTGGTGGAAACCATGGCCGTGTATGTTTTGCCGTCCTCGATGCACATTGGCGGTGCTTGTTCAAACTTGGAAACACGAGTCTCCGACATATCGGCTTTCGGGCATGGTGTTTCACCAGTGATTTCGCGCCCTTCAAGTGCTGGTGCGATCGTGTCTTCACCCAAATCGATGACCGCCTTGGTATCTGTTGGTGCAGAGGAGTCACCCGCGGTACCACCCGAGACACGGATGATCACAACTACTCCGACGATGACGCCAACAACAGTGAGCGCGCGGATGATGTTCTTGCGCACCTTTCGTTTTTGATCTGTTTTGGCTAATTGATCAAGCCTTTGGCGGCGGTTTTCTTTTTTGCGAGTTCGTTTGTCTGTGCCCATAGTTTTAAAAGGATACTCGCGTAGAGGTAGCGTAAAGACCCTGTGGCGCTCCTCGTTCAAAAATATGGTGGTACTTCGGTGGCCGATCCAGACAGAATGCGCAATGTTGCTCGCCGAATAGCAGACGCCAGAGCCAAAGGTCACGACGTCGTGGCAGTTGTGTCGGCAATGGGCAAAGCAACCGACAATCTTGTGGAACTAGCGCGCCAAGTTTCAAGCAACCCGCAAGGTCGCGAGATGGACATGTTGTTGACCACAGGCGAGCGAATCTCGATGTCGCTGTTGTGCATGGCACTGCACGACGTTGGTTGTGATGCGGTGAGTTTTACAGGAAGCCAAGTGGGCATCATTACTGACACATCTCACACCAAAGCAAAGATTTTGGAAATCAAAGGCGATCGCGTTCGCGAAGCATTGCTTGCAGGCAAGGTTGCTGTCGTTGCTGGTTTTCAGGGAGTAAGCACCGACCGCGAGATCACAACGCTTGGTCGAGGTGGTAGCGATACAACAGCTGTTGCACTTGCCGCTGCAATGAAGGCCGATGTATGCGAGATTTATACCGATGTGACCGGTGTGTTTACTGCAGACCCGCGGCTGGTTCCGCAAGCAAGCAAAATTAAGCAATTAAGTTTTGATGAAATGCTCGAAATGGCTGGAGCAGGGAGCAAGGTATTGGCACTGCGATCTGTTGAGTTTGCGCGCAATCACAACGTGCCAATCCATGTTCGATCTAGTTTCACGTTAGAAGAAGGCACCTGGGTACTTGGAGCCGACGATGAGAGGAAAACAAAAATGGAAGATCCAATTATTTCTGGTGTTGTTCACGATGTGGGCGAAGCCAAGATGACACTGCTCGGTGTGCCAGACCGTCCTGGTGTATCGGCCCTATTGTTCGAGTCACTCGCAAAGGCAAATGTCAACGTTGACATGATCGTGCAGAACACATCAATTGAAGGCACCACGGATATTTCATTCACACTTCCAGTTGGAGACATTGCAACTGCAGAGCCAATTTTGGCAAGCGTTGGCAAAGAAGTCGGAGCAAAGGGTGTGAACAAAGACGAAAATATCGTCAAGTTGTCGTTGGTTGGCGCTGGAATGAAATCGAGTCCTGGTGTGGCAGCGAAGATGTTTCGAGTGTTGGCCGACAACGACGTGAACATCGAGATGATCTCGACATCAACGATTCGCATCTCGGTTGTTGTCGAGCGCTCCAAGTTGGAAACAGCAGTGCGAGCACTGCACACAGCCTTTGGTCTAGACAGTGGTGAGGATTACTCTGCGCCGTTGCCCGAACGCAAGTAGTTTGTAAAGGATCATGACGAAACAGCGCGGTGCAAAAAAACGCGCCCAATTTGTACCCTGGCGAAGCGCCGGCAATCGCACCGAAACAGGTGGATCTGCCGATGAGATTGTGCGCTCAACCGGTTGGGTCTTTAATAACGAAACTGGCAGCGAACTCACGCTTGAAGAATTTGTAGCTACTGGCAACAAAGAGGTGAGGCGCTACATGCGTCAATTTGGTTTTGATGCAGAGCGACTTGCGCCATTGACGCTGCTCGAAATCGGAAGTGGAATAGGTCGAATGACTGCTTCATTTACCGAGCAATGCGCTCAAGTTGTTGCAGCCGATGTGGATGCTGCGTTTTTGGAACGCTGTCGCGAGACTGTCGGCAAACATGGCCGCACAGACAGGCTGACTACAACACATGTGCAAGATGGCAGCACGCTTGCACTTGCCGACAACTCGGTAGATGTGGCATTTTCATATATCACCTTGCAACACTGCCAGCGCAATGATGCACTTGGTCTGACTCGCGAAGCAATACGAGTAACCCGCCCTGGTGGAACGGTGATTCTGAACTATCGCTCCTGGGTGTTCAGTGACGTTCTCTTAATTCCAGCAGGAATCTTGGTTCGCCTGTTGTGGCGAATGCCAGCAATTGGAAAACGGATTTCTGCAACGCGATGGGCAACACGATTTGGTTGGCAGGCAAATAGGTTGAGCCCCGATGAGGTGTTGCAAGACATCATCAATCACAGTCAAAAATCGTTGACCGGGATCACGATTTATCATTCTCCGTTTCAGGTGCGCCACGTTACACACTCCAATGCTCAGGTCAAGTCGTTGAAGCGTGTTAATCGCAGTCATTGGTGGCTCGTTGCAACTGTGAGTGGCTCATGACCCCACATCGACTGTTGATTGAAAACATAGAGCGGTCGGCACGCACGATCAACCCTGTCTTTTTGCATTCTCCTCAGTACAACTGCGAGCCACTCTCGGCTGAATTGGGTTGCGCGCTCACTCTCAAAGTTGAAACAACTAATCCAATCAGAAGCTTTAAGGGTCGTGGTGCAGATTTTTTTATGCAAGAGAATGTTGCTGCGCTCGCTGGGCGAGATCTTGTGTGCGCAACCGCTGGCAACTTTGGACAAGCAATGGCCTATGCGTGCAGAGCGCACAAGCGCTCGTTGATTATTTATTGTGCGACCAACGCCAACCCCCTCAAAGTTGACCGAATGCGTTCGATGGGTGCAGATGTGCGCCAGATGGGCGACAATTTTGATGCGGCCAAAGAAAATGCCAAAAAGTTTTGTGCCGAGACAGGTGCATATTTTGTTGAAGACGGTCGTGACGTCGCTATTTCCGAGGGTGCAGGATCAATTGCTGTTGAGTTGATGCAAGAGCGCACGTTTGATGCGGTGCTTGTGCCGCTTGGCAACGGAGCATTGATCGGCGGCGTTTCTCGGTATATCAAACACATAGCGCCAGACATACAAATCATTGGTGTTTCAAGTGCGACCGCCGATGCGATGGAAGCATCGTGGCGCTCCGGAACCGTGATTGAACGACCATCTGCCAACACGATTGCCGATGGAATTGCTGTGCGCACTCCTGTGCCAGAGGCGCTCAATGACATGAAGGGTTTAGTTGACGATGTGTTGTTGGTGTCGGAAGATGCACTGAAGCGCGCAATGAAGTTGGTGTTTGACAAGGCCGGATTGATTATTGAGCCCGCCGGTATCGCTGGCGTTTCTGCAATTCTTGAACATGCTCACTTGAAAAAGATGCGTCTTGCCACAATTTTGTGCGGGAGCAACCTCACGCCGACGCAAGTAAATGACTGGCTGATGGACAAGGTCTGACAACTAAACTGACGTTATGCGCGTAGGACTTGTTGGAGCCACCGGAATGGTGGGAACCGTAATGCGACAGTTGCTGGCCGAGCGCAACTATCCCGTTGATGAACTGCGGATGTTTGCCTCCGCGCGTTCGGCTGGTTCGTCCATTGAATGGAACGGAAGAACAATCACCGTTGAAGACGCAACTACCGCCGACCCAAGTGGCATGGATGTAGTGCTGTTCTCGGCTGGAGCAACGACTTCTCGGGCACTTGCCGAAAAGTATGCAAATGCTGGAGCAATGGTGATTGACAACTCGTCTGCTTGGCGCATGAACGATGATGTGCCATTGATTGTTTCCGAAGTGAACCCTGGTGATGTAGCTCTAGCCAAATTGGGCATCATTGCGAACCCAAACTGCACAACTATGGCGGCAATGCCGGTGCTCAAAGCGCTGCACGACGAAGCAACACTGGTTCGTCTGATCGTCAGCACCTATCAAGCAGTGAGCGGTGCCGGCGTTGCTGGTGTTGCCGAACTCGAAAATCAGACTCGTGAGGGCGTTGCAGATGCAGGCAAACTCACCTACGACGGTGAAGCAATCAAGTTTTCCAAACCAGCCAAGTTTTCGCAAACTATTGCATTCAATGTTTTGCCACTCGCTGGATCAATGATGGATGACGGCTCGTTTGAAACCGACGAAGAGCAAAAGTTGCGTAATGAAAGTCGCAAGATCCTGCACATTCCAGACTTGCGTGTTTCGGGAACATGTGTGCGAGTGCCAGTGTTTAGCGGTCACTCGCTCAGCATCAACGCCGAGTTCGCTCACCCAATTACGGCCGAGCGCGCGCACGAGATTTTGGCAACTGCCCAAGGCGTAGTAGTCGCCGACGTGCCGACACCATTGATGGCTGCGGGCAAAGACCCAAGTTATGTTGGTCGCATTCGTCAAGACTCGAGTGTCGACGGCAAACATGGTCTGGTGATGTTTATTTCTAACGACAATTTGCGCAAGGGCGCAGCACTCAACGCATTACAGATTGCAGAGCTGCTGGTTAAGTAACAATAAGCAAACAGCTAGTTGTTGAATCCGCTCATCGCAAGTTGTGGGCGCTGTAACCAGTTGTCTGCTAAATAGTTTGCCTGACCGTCAATCACGTGAACTGTGTATGCGTGACGCGGTTTGTCACTTAAGTTTGGACCAGATCGGTGCGGCAAAGTGCCATTGAGTAGCACGAGCGTTCCACGCGGTGCTTCGAGTGGCACCAGACCTTCGGTTGGATACGGCTCATCGTTAAACACTTCGGTAATCGTTGCGGTTCGAGCGGCATTTAATTTTGAACGCGTCTTGACAGGAATGCGGTGTCCGCCGGGCAACGCCCACATGCAACCGTTTTCTGTTGTTGCGTCATCAATGGCAATCCAAAAACCGATCACGCTCTGTGGCTCTGTCCACAAAAAGGTGTGGTCGATGTGACTATTTACTTCGCCGCCAATACGTGGTTGTTTAAAAATGTACATCGACTGCAACAGCAGCGGGTCGACAATGCCAACTTGTTGGGCAACGGCGGCCATTTTGGGCGTACGGCTGAACGCACTAAACACCGGGTCAAGATCGTGCATCGCATGTCCAAGTTTGTTAAGGCAAAGATGTGCTTCAGAGCGCAGTACACCGCGTTCATCAAACGCATCTTTTTCAAAGAAGCAACGGATTTTGTCACCGCTTGTCAAAAAATATTTATCGGCTGCGTGTTGTGCTGTGGAGTCTGCAGTAAAGATGGTGGCTTCGTGTGGGGATGGCACATTGTCTTTTGCAAGTTGTAATGCGCGTTCGCGCAACGTCAGACATGCTGCATCGTCAACAAAATTTGGCAACACCAAAAATCCGTCGTCATCGAATGACTGCAGTTGCTGCGGCGAGAGAATTTCTGAAGTGTTTGTCATGATCCACTCGGATTTTCAAAGTTGGAATGTTCTGGAAAAGCTGCTGGCAACAAGATGCTGAGTGGAGTTGGAGTGCCTTCAACATCGACCAGCAAGTTTGCACCACCGTGCTCCCACAACAGTTGGCGACAACGTCCACAAGGAGTGACGTCGGTGTCGTTGCCAACACATGCCACCGCAATGATGCGTCCGCCGCCGCTCATGAAAAGCGCTCCCAAGATTGCACACTCTGCGCACAGAGTGAGACCATACGACGCATTTTCCACATTGCATCCCGCGATGATGCGACCATCGTCAATGAGTGCTGCTGCACCTACTCGAAACTTTGAATAAGGCGCATATGAATGTTGCTGCGCCGCGCGGGCAGCAGTGCGCAGTGTTTGCCAATCAATCGGTTGTGCAGGTGTGGCCATACGCCAACACTAGTTGCGGGCTACCGACGCCAAAATTGCTGGAGT
>JAIOXC010000016.1 GCA_021741795.1 Ilumatobacteraceae bacterium
TTCTAACGATTGCAGAATCAACTGCAGGCTCGCCATTACTGACTCGACTGATCGTTTTGCTTGATCAACGACCTTCGCTCCATTCTCGGCGGGACTGAGTGCACTGATGAGTTTGAGCAACTCATCCATTGAGGGAATCGTGAATGATGCTGATTCATCACTTTTCGTCATGACAAAGTTCCATACGCACCTACGTCACCTGTTTTGCCGGTGTCGAGCACAATCGCAATGCATTCATCGAGATCGACAATCATCGCATCAATCACCGATTCGTGAACTGCGTTGATCGTGCAATGAAGCGACTGGGGAGGCTCTTGGCGATCGATGTACCAGCCACGTTTCCACATCTCGTCCGCAACGGCATAGATGTTGAGTCGCTGTGGGTCGTTTGCAATAAACGACAACAACAAAGCATCTGGTTGAGCGAGCAGTGAGAGGTGGGGGTGGTAAGTGATGTGTTGGGATAATTTGACTGTTGCACTACGAGCACTGCGCGTGAGCCGTAAGTACCCATCGTCTCCGAGGTAATGCATCACAGCCCACGCAGCAGCAATTGGCCCACCAGATTTGGTGCCGAGCATGCCACTTGACGCGTACACGCCACCAAGCCACTGATCGGTGAAGAAACCCTGAAACGAACGGAGCCGCTTGTTGGCGTACATGATGACCGACGCACCCTTTGAGGTATATCCAAACTTGTGCAGATCAACTGAAATTGATGTGACTCCATGGACCGCCATATTCCAGGGCGGAACCTGCTGATTCAGCCTGCTGAGGTAGGCGAGTGACACACCGCCCATGCACGCATCGACATGAAAGTTGACACCGTGGTGCAGCGCGATGTTTGCGAGGGCCGGAATGTCATCAATTACACCCTGCGGGTACTGCGGTGATGACCCCACGATCAGAACGGTGTTCGAATCGATGTGCTGCGCCATTGCCTCCGCATCGGCACGCCAGTCGCTTTGCACTGCCACACGACGCAATTCGACACCGAAATAGGCTGCTGCCTTGTCGAAGGCCGCGTGGGCCGATGTGGGAAGCACGATGTTTGGATGGGTGACTGCATCTTCGGTCAGGAATTGATCTCGAGCAGCCTTGACAGCCATCAAAATGCTCTCTGTGCCACCGCTCGTGAAGTATCCAGCGGCTGTAGTGGGCGAGCCCAGCCAAACACCCACCATGTCCAGCACCTCGCTTTGCATCTGGCGCAAACTCGGGAATGCCGCCGTGTTCAGTGCATTGGTCCCACCAAAACGATCGTAAGCGTCTTGCGCAACCTGCAGCACATCTGGACCTGCGTTGTACGCCAGCGAGAATGCTTTGCCGTCTCGCCAACGCACGTCGTTCTCTGAGACATCATCGAAGGCAGAAGATATCTGTTGAGTGCTCATGCCAGTGGCGGGGATGACATGAAGTTCAGATCTGCGCTGTTTCATTGCTTATCCTAACTTTACATAACTATGATTATGGGCGCAAACAAGGCTAACAAATACCGCCTCGGACATGACCATACCGCCTATGGCTGGCTCGGATCTTGAACTAACGGTCTCGCCGCGTCTAACAGCCACGACAATGCAGCCTTGTAGTCGCGCGTTGTCGGATCAATCGATGGATCCAGGTCTTGCTCCACGTCTTGAACCGCACAACGCAGGACAAAAATCTGATCCCGCAATTTGTCTCGCTCGGTACGGGTGATCACTAGCTCATCTTCGCTCAGCGCGAGTTCTGAGGCTCGCTGGCGGGCAACCCAGTCCCATTGTCGACAGGCCTGCGAACAAAACTCTCGTCGCCTACCAGCACCAGAACTTGGCGGCAAGGGGCTTCTGCACCATCTGCACTTGAGGGCGTCCGGTGAGGTGACGGGTGTCTGGGTATGTTGAAGCTCGTTTGCCTGCTTGCTGTTATCCGCAGATTGACTGGGTTTCGTCATGACGAAAAGGTACGTGATGTGAAGGCAAATTGCGAGTATTACAACGCATACTGAATGGATGTCAATGAGCAAAGTTCCGTCGCATCTCGAGGCACCAAGTCGATTGCTGTCAAGCGATAACGCTTCCGGCACTCATCCCCTAGTGATGGAAGCGCTCCAGCAAGCGAATACCGGTCATGCACTTGCCTATGGCAACGATCGTTTCACTCACGACGCCGAGGTCGCGTTTTCAGAACTGTTCGGCAAAGACGTTGTTACTCGCTTTGCATTTGGTGGCACTGGAGCCAATGTAATGGCTCTTGCAAATATGTTGCAGCCTGCAGAAGCAGTTGTGTGCACTTCATGGTCACACATTGCAGTTGACGAAGCCGGAGCACCCGAGCGATTCCTGGGTGCAAAACTTATCGATATCCCGTCAGTCGATGCCAAACTGCGCCCTAGCGATTTGCATTCGCTGTCGCATCTTTTCGGTAGTGAACACCATGTGCAACCGCGTGTTGTGTCCATCACGCAAGCAACCGAACTCGGCACGCTCTACACGGCAAAAGAAGTAAAAGATCTGTGCACTGCAGCGCATGAAATGAACATGCTTGTGCACATGGACGGTGCTCGAATTTGCAATGCAACTGCCGCACTTGGAGCAACACGTGAAGCCTTGCGCTCGTTCACTATTGATGCCGGCGTTGACGTTTTGACATTTGGTGGCACGAAAACGGGTGTGATGTTTGGCGAGGCCGTGATTTTCTTTAATACCGCTCTCGCCGCACGCTCGCTCTACATACGTAAGCAATCAACCCAGTTGTATTCAAAAATGAGATTCATTTCTGTGCAGTACTCGGCGTTCCTGAAAGACGATCTTTTTATCGATTTGGGTGTTGCAAGCAACTCTGCAGTGCAATCGCTTTTTGATCAGGTGCGAGGCGTCCAGACGTTGCAACTCTCGACCCCCCCGCTTGTCAACAGCATCTACCCCGTCCTCAATCCTGATGTAAGCAAGGCTTTGCAGGACTGGTCGTTCTTCTGGGACTGGGACGCTGCAACTCACCAGGTGCGCTGGATGACGGCTTGGGATGTTGACCAGAGCGACATCGCTCGTTTTGTTGCAGGTCTCAAGTCGCTACTGGGCTAAAGGTCACAACGCTTTAATTGACCAGTTAGTTAGTTTTCCACTACAGTTCGCTGCGGGGGTTGTATGGCAGCGGTCGAATTTGGACATCGGATTCAAGGCGATGATGAGTGGATGGAGAATGCCGCGTGTTTAGGCCTCACCAATATCTTCTTCCCCGCGATTGCAGAACGTCCTCAGACGCGCGAACGCCGTGAGGAAATGGCTCGTTCAGTGTGCATGGACTGCTCCGTACTTGAAACTTGCCGAACATTTGCGCGGGAGAACCATGAGTATGGTTTCTGGGGTGGAGAATCCGAAGAAGAACGGCACGCAGCGGGTTATCGACTTATCGCACCTATTGGTGTGCGATCACTCTCCCGTCACTAAATCTCACTTGGCAGTGATGCCGTGATCGATGCTGAACGCATTGTTCGACTTGCTTGGACCGATTATGGAGACAACCGTTCAATAGTTGAGATAGTTGAAGTCAGTGCACACGTCTCGACCAATCATGTTTTCCGACTGCACCTTGACGACGGTTCACATGTTGTCGGCAAGGTTTCGTCGTATGGCTCGTACTTCTTGTTTGCAGAAGATCACGATCGACTGTTCAAGCTCGTGCAGTCGCTCAGCAATTCACGATGGTCTGGTTTTCTCGCTCAAGTCTTGCCCCGTGATGGTCGTGCCTATACGTGGTACGACGGCTCGTGCTGGGCGGCGTTTTACAACGATGTTGAGCGAGGTACACAGTTGCCACGCATCATCAGCACCGATGACATTGTGTTCCTGGCTCGTGAGATTGCCGGATTCCACAAGGTATGTGCAGACGCAGCGCTGGATCTGCCGCCTACATCTAATTCGGTCAAGGGTGATGCGATTCATCTGCTGGACCAGCTTTCAAGTGAATTTGCCCCTCGCAATTTTGATCTGCGTGAGAGCGACATTTCGTACTTGCGCACATCAACACACAACTTCTTAAAGAATTTAGAAAATATCCATTTTGATGAATGGAAAAAGATTCCGATTTTGGTCGATTGGAATCTTGGAAATTTTTCAGTTACTCAAGACGCAAATTTAGTGAAACGATTGTTTACTCGTTGGGATTACGACTGGTTCCGTATTGATACACGAATGCTTGATTTCTATTTCCTCTCACGTGCTGCATCACACACAGGAGATAAAACTCATTTCTCGTACTCCCCTCACACATTGATCGAGCCGCGTTTTGTTGCGTTTTTACAGGCCTACCACTCGGTCTACCCGCTGTCGCGCGCCGAAATCGAGTTTTTGCCAAGCGCGTATCAGTTCTTCATATTAAATTACGTTATTCGCGAAGGTGCAAAGTTTTTCCGCGCAGATTTAAGTACAAGATTTCGCAAGGATGCAGTGAGGGTATATCTGCCGATGCTTGAATCACTGGACATTTCGCCACTATTGCAAATACTTGACTAATTATCAATCCGAAATCTTGCGCAGGTCAGTGCGAAATCTCTTGCCCTTCTCGACATAGATGAGCGCACCCATTTCGATCTCAATAGATCGAGCACGTCCTTCTTTGATGGTCGCCGGACTTCCAACGGCGAGTGCTCCGGGAGGAACGATGGTGTCATTGAGAACGACCGAGTTTGCAGCGACGATTGCGCCAGTGCCGACAACTGCTCGATGCAAAACAATTGCTCCCGACGAGACTTGGGACGAGTTTGCAATGGTGCACGACTCAAGATGAACAATATGTCCGATAACGCAATCGTCGCCAACAATCGTTGGCTGATTTGGCATGGTATGGATCACAGTATTGTCCTGAATGCTCGTGCGTGCTCCAATAATGATTTCACCGTCATCGCCGCGTAATACAGCGCCAGGCCAGATTGTTGACTCTGCACCGATTGTGACAGAGCCGATGATCACCGCATCGGGATGTACGAAAGCAGTTTCGTGGATTACAGGTACACGGTCGCCGTATGCATAAATTGTCATGATTATTACGGTAGTTCCGTGGCGATCTCATTGGAGAACTAGGTCACCTGGCTGTACCGTAGAGCCCCATGTCTCGCCGCCTCGACATAGAACTGACCAGCAATCGACAAGATGGAACTTGGACTTGGCGCGCCGCCGGGGCCAAATCTCCTAAGGGTGTTGTTGATAGCTCATTGTTATCGTCCTCCGCCAAGACTGGCGATGTACTCAAGGTTGAAGCTGATTTTGATATTGACGGAATCTCGGTGTTGTCTGTTGTGCAGATGCGCGAAAAAGGTCAGCGTGGCAACATGCTCGAGATGCTCGCCAGCGAAAAGTCATTCACTCCCGTTACTCAGAAACTTGCCGAGAAGCCAAAGTCAGATCGCAAAGGTGGCCGCGACGCAAAGGGTAAGCGTGACGGCGACACTCGTCCAGGTCGCCCACCGCGCGATCCGAATGCTCCAAAACGACCTGAATCCACTCGCCCAGATGGAACAACTGGTCGACCGGCACGACCGGCACGACCGGCACGACCGCACTTCACTGCTCCTCCCGAGATGCCTAAGCGTCCAACTGCGAAGCGACTGAAGCCAAAGCATGTTCATCGCACCGCCGTGCTCGAAACTTTGCCTGTCGAACAACGCGGCGTAGCCGAGCGTGCACTTGAGGGTGGTATCAAGGCTGTTCGTGATGCAGTAAAGATTCAAAACGATCAACTGCGCAAAGATGGCAAACCAGAGGTTCCATCCGACGGTTTGATCTCAATGGCACAAAATCTGTTGCCAAAACTTCGTGTTGCCGACTGGCTCGACAAGGCAGAGGCAGCAAAGTCTGATCTTGCAACACTCGACCTTCGCGATCTGCGCTCTGTAGTCGTTGCATCCGAAGATCCAATGGTGTTGCGCGACGAAACGACACGTGCTTTGGCAAGTGAACTGAAAGTTGCTCTCAAAGAACGTCAAGAAGCAGCACAAACGTTGTGGCTATCCGACATCGTTGACGCACTCAAGGTTGGACGAACTGTTCGTGCACTGAAGATGTCAAGCGAGCCACCAAAAGCTGGTCAACCTTTCCCTTCAGAACTTGGAGCCAAACTTGCAGCGGCAGCAGTTGCCGGTCTTACAACAGAGACCGCACCAGATCGCTGGATCGCGTTGCTCGAGGCACTTGCATTCTCACCAATTCGCGTTCAAGTAAAACTCTCGACGATGCCACAACAGCCAACAGAAGCATTGTTGTCCACAGTCAAGAGGCTTGCCCCGTTGCTCCCCCAGATTGCCACGTTGTTTGGCATTGAAGTAGCCCCTGGTATGAGTGCTCCACGACCGTTGCGACCAACCCGTCCTGTTCGCGTCAAGCCAAAATCGACTCAAATCAAGCCGGCAGTAACTGAGCCAGTAGCAACTGAGCCAGTAGCAACTGAGCCAGCACCGACTTCCGCCGAGTAGTTGTCATCTCGTAGTCTGTATCTATGTCAGACGTCGTCACCTATGAAGTTCAAGGCAAAGTCGCACTCATCACGCTCAATCGTCCCGAGGCACGCAACGCAGTAAACGGCGATGTAGCGCAGGGTCTCGAAGCCGCCATCGACAAGATGGAAGAAGATCCAAATGTCTGGGTCGGAATATTGCGGGCAAATACTGCAGGTCAAGAGCGCCCCGTTTTTTGCGCGGGAGCAGATCTCAAGGCAATCAATTCCGGCCAAGCAGGATCGCTGAATACAGCGCTCGGTGGTTTTGGTGGTTTTGTTTATCGTCAACGCAAGAAGCCAGTCATTGCTGCAGTTGATGGGCTTGCAACGGCTGGAGGTTGCGAGATCGTTCTTGCTGCGGACATGGTTGTGGCAACAACTCGCTCAGCATTTGGTCTTGCAGAAGTGATGCGAAACCTGATTGCAGGTGCCGGTGGTCTGTTTCGACTTCCACGCGCTATTGGGCAAGCGACCGCGATGGAAGTGATCTTGACTGGACAGCCACTATCGGCCGAGCGCGCTTATGCGCTCGGACTGATCAACCGTTTGGTTGAGCCAGGCAAAGCCGAAGAGTCAGCATTTGAGTTGGCATCGCGTGTGTGTCTTGCTGCACCGCTTGCTGTGTGGGCTTCGCGCAAGATTGTTCTTGCTGCGGCTTACGAGAATGATGAGACGCTCATCAACATGACAAATGCCGAATTTGGCAAAGTTCTGCAATCGCAAGACACGAAAGAAGGTTTGACGGCATTTATTGAAAAGCGTCCACCAGTGTGGCAGGGCCTCTAAAGATTTTTTGAGGCAATAAGCAAGCGCGCTGGCATTCCAATGCGCTCATAAAGGTTTTTCATTTTCCTGTCACCCGGCAATGCAATTGCATCGAGCGTTTGACAACCCTTTGATTTTGCAACTCGTGCAATCTCACCAACCAATCCTGCACCGATCCCCAACTGCCGTGCTTGTTGATCGACAAAGACATGACCCACCGTGCAAATTGCGCCCTTGACATCGATGTCGCCTTTGGCGTATCCAACGATGGACATTGAACTCAAGGCAACCAGCACCACATTTTTGTCAGAATTGATTGCTGTTGCCCACTGCTGCTCAGTAAGAGTCCAAACTTCTAGTAATCGTTCGTGACCTCTAAATTGAGCGATCTCCGTTTGCGCTTCTTTTGCTAGATCCACAATCGCCATCACGTCTTCTTCGCTTGCACTGCGAACAGTGAACAATGGCAAAATACGCGTCACAGAAATTAGTGCTCATTTGGCTTGTCGGTCGAAGAATCATTGTTGAACTCATCCACCAACTTCTGCACCCGCTGAGCCCCAATTTTGACTGCCATCTCTCCGATCACGCGAGCATTGCGTATTTCTTGACTGATCTTTGGCATCTCTTGCTGTTTCGCATCTTCAATGCGTTGCGCAACTTGTTCAATAAATTCAGAGTTGTGCTCAACGGCGTCTCGTGCCACGTCGCGACCGAGACTTGCGATGCGCTTTGCTATTTGAACAATGGACATGCATCATCCTCAACTGGACAGCCGGGAGCACTGTTGCGTACCAGCAAGAAGCACTGTGCGCATTGTTTTTCGTCGGGTCGACGCGGTTGTAAACGTTCCATGCCGTCGGTCTTGTCATCCACGACAACGCCATCTTCTTCTTCGTCATCGAGAGGCGTATCATCGGCTGCAGTCAACTTCTCTTTCAGGATCGAATCGAGGTCAGCTTCAACATCGTCTTCGGTGCGCAAGTCGTCATCGTCGTCGTCATCGTCGCCAGCCTTTTTTGCCGTCGCATCGGTTACAACCGCAATAGCATCGGGATCTTCGACTTCTTCGAGAGTGACGTCGTCAGTGAGATCGTCTACGAGCCCAAATGATTCGTCGTCGCCATCTATACCGATCGAGTCGGCATCCAGCACTTCGCCATCCGGGTCTACCTCGATCAGCATCGCTGGATCTAGGTCTTCTGCATCAATGATTTCGTCGTCAGACATTCACTATCCCTTTCACTTGTCGCGCGAACAATAGCCCAATTCACCTCAAAATCAACGAATTAGGTTTTTTGTCTCCTTGACTCGGATTTGCGCTCAGAATCAAGCCGTTCAAGGTCTGGAGCAACCATGGTCATGTGGGACATAGCGTCGGCGATGGCGGTGTGTCCGGCCTGCTGGGCGATTAAACGGTGCATCTCCAGAACAACGCGCCGATATGCGGGGTGACCCTGAGGGGCAGAGCGCAATTCGAGCATGTGAATTGCCTCACGAGCGTTGAATTGCATCGAATAGCGGAGCCGGTAAGCCATCGAAACCGCGTAGGGCGCCTGTTCGGGGTAATCGGGCAAGAGCGAGTCATAGAGGGCCCCAGAGCGCGCCATTGCCTCTTGAAACTGCTCTCCCACTCCTGCTTCGGCGACGAGTTCAGGCATCACAAAGCCATGGTGAGGGGTCAAACGCTGCCACTCGATGGTCAGTAGACGGTGGCGCTGCAGATCTCGAAATGCGCCGTAGTCACCGAGAACATCAAATCGATAATCAGTTCTCTCAAATGCTCTACCCGGGCGGTGTCGGCGATTTTCGCGATTGCCTACGTAGGCAGTAATCAACTTCACTTTTTCAGCCTGCTCCAGCATTTCCACTCGCTTGAGCAGTTGCGACTCGGGTAAGTGTGAATGCGAATAACAAATTGCAGCGAGCAATTTGTTCTCACCATCTGGATCAAAATCAACAAGCGAAACTTCGGGCATCGGTTCTGGATCGAGCGCTCCAAACATGTCGTCAACAAGTTGACTTGTGTTTTCCCTGTTCTCTGCCAAGTATGAGCTCCACCTGCCTCCGCGCTCTGGAACATCAACGCGACGCAAAAAACTTGGAATCACTTTGCGCAACTCGACGAGCATCAAATCTGCATAGTGGCGAGCTTCCGGCAATTGATGTGATCGCATTCGCAACAGCATCGATTCATACGACTGGCCCGTGCCGTACACGCCAACGTTGGAGAGTGCTGAAGCCGGAAGAATTCCTCGCACGGCATCTAATGCCTTGGCACGCGTTGCCTGTCGATAGACAAAATCCGAATCGTTGATCGAGCGTGGAATCGTGGAGCGTACGTGATCGGTAACCGTTGTAACAAGACTGCTGTATGTATCGAACATACGGTCCATGTCGCCCACATATCTCGTTCCAAACGGACCATTCAAAATTGCCGGGTCTCTGAAATAGCGGTAACGCCCACCAAGTCGATTGTCGTAGTTGATGTAGCGGGTGCTTTGCTCGAGGTAGCTCATCAATCGTCCCCACTCAAGAATTTTGGTCAGCAAATTGGATGCTTGTTCGCAGGCCAAATGCACTCCACCCAACTGCGCTACTGAATCGTCACCATATTCAACGAAGATCTTTTCGTAAAGACCCTCGGCATGTGCAAGTCCGGCTCGAGCATCCACACCTTGGTCACCAGAGAGATCCAGATCGTGCACAAATTCGTCAAGAAACAATCGACGAAGACTTTTCGGGCTGCGACTGTAGCGGGCAAAAAGAGCTCCCTTCACTACCTCTGGCAGGTTGACCAACGCAAAAACCGGACCGTCCAGGTTGGTGAAATATCGCACCAAAATCTCGGACTCAGCCTCGGTGAATACTTCAGGGATATATACGGTCACGAGCGGTAATCCTAGAAGTTTTGGGTCGTGTGGAATGGGATTACAAAATTAGAAGTACAGGCTTGTTGCATCTGTGAGGACTTTGCACCGCAACCACACCACACCAGCAAATGTCACATCGTCAGCCACCATCCGAGATGCGCGTCCCGACCACTCAAATTCGGTGTTGCGACTCGTTCGAAGTTGAGGATGTGGCAGATGTGATCCGGTCTGAGCACGACGCCAGGCAGAAAGTCGCTGACGCGTTGTCATGGCTTCGTCGATCTTGAGCACATCAACATAGCCATCGTTGGGGTGTGCACGAGGCAACACATCTCGACCACGCAAGATGCCACTGTTAGAAATGATGAGATGCGTTGTGAGCAGCGTGTGATGTTGAAGCACGATTGAACCTGCCACCACAATGCTCGTAGGTTTATCTTGTGTATCAGTAGTTGCAAACTCAACTTGGAGCAAGTCGATCAATACATGAGTGACGAGTGCGCGAGCATTGCTTTCCGAAACGTTTAATGTGATTCCCAACGCTTGGGCGATACTGCCACGAGTCACCGTATTAAATGCGCATTGATCGCCCTTGAGAAAATCGTTTGCAATCTCGCGGTCGCTGCGCAACACACCAAGGTGCTGCGGTCGCACTACAGAAGTGCCATACGGCGAGAGCCTGCCAATCGTCATGACGTAATTCGTCCGACTGAACTCGAAGCCGCGACCACACCCCTAAAGCACAACTCTGCTGCAGTACTTGCAGCCGCTCTGTCGCTCTCTTCGTACAGCACCATTGACAACTGTCGTAACAGATCAATCAGTTGCTTGATGGTGCGCACAAAGTCACCAGCGGTAAGTTCGTCTTCCTCAAGTACATCCACGAGAGGTGTGCCATTCACCCAATCCAAAGCGGCTCCCATAAAACCAGCTTCAGGTCCGCGATGCACGACGAGACCGTGATTGGTCTCGGAAGTGGCAAGTCGCTGACTGATTTTGGTAGCGCTCTTCCACCGAGCCTTCATTTCATTATTTGGGAAATGGGAAGCGGATTCCTCTCCCCCACGTGCTTGGAAAACAAAAATACTTGCAAGCGCCGCCATATTGGCAGCACTCAGTCCGTCAAAGACACCATCCGATACGCAGTTAGCAATCAAAAGATCCGATTCGTGAAAAATATGCGAGAGCATTTGCCCTCGCCGTGTGAGGGACCAATCATCAACGAAACCGTATTCACCCAACAATTTTATGAGTTCATCAAATTTGTTGCTCACCGATTGCGTGCTGGTCGATACACGTTTTTCAAGTTGTTCAAGTTCGCGATCAATTCGTGCAGCTGACTCAAGTGCGATCAGTCGGAATTTCAGATCAGGATCATCAGCCACTGGATGATCCTCCTGTTGTGGTCGCTTATTCTGTTTGATTCGAGACGCTTGTTTGATCTTTGCAGTAGCCAACCTTGACGAAGCCTCTTTCAAAAACTTGTTGTTCGTGGGAGCAAACGGAGACGGAAGTTTGATGTAGCCAAGCGGGACAACTTGTTGAGCAAAATCGCGTGCTAAAAAGTTCTGCACTGATCGTGATCTGGAGAGCGCGGTAATTTTTGTGCCGTCGCCACGCTGAGCAACGGTAAGTACAACCATCCGTTCTACGTGCGAAAGACTTCCGGCCTCTATCACGTCTCCTGGGCGAAGTTGACTCAGTGACTCGTCGATCTCGGACTTGGGTATGGTCTTGGACTGGCGGGTCCGATATTCCTCTATGTCGCCAAACGGACTTTCGGCTTGCAACATCAGGCGATCTCGTTCTTTGCTACGACGCTGAATGCGGGCCTGTATTTCAACAACATCCTTGCCTGATTGGAACTGCGCAAAAGAGAGATTGAGCAGGTGTCGCGCTTGCACTTGAGACGTGGAGCGAATGAGGTTCGCAGCCATGTTGTAGGTCGGGCGAAAAGCGGAGTTCAGCACAAATGACTTACTCGCAACAAGCGTCGCAACCTGATCAAACGTCACAAACGGGCTCCACACCACAAGTGCATGTCCGATGTCGTCAAGACCGCGTCTGCCGGCGCGTCCGGTTAATTGCGCGTAGTCAGACGGCTTGAGCATTTGGTGATTTTCACCATTGAATTTGGTGATCTTGTCGATCACGACAGCCCTTGCAGGCATATTGATACCAACGGCAAGAGTTTCGGTGGCAAATACAACTTTGACCAAACCGCGCGCAAAACATGTTTCTACAATTTCTTTGAATGTCGGAACAATGCCCGCGTGATGCGATCCGATGCCTGCTTCGAGTTGCTCAATGAACTGCGTGAACTGCAATGCCACGAGATCATCATCAGTGAAGTCGGCCAAGCGCTCGTGCGCTATAGCAACAATTTCCTTTTTCTCAAGGTTGGTCGTGAGCGAGATGCCCATCTTCAAACACGACTGAGCAGCCTCGTCACATTGATTACGGCTGAAAATAAAAAATATCGCAGGAAGCAAATCGGCGGTGGCAAGCTCTTTGACGATGTCAGATCGGCTTGGTGCAAACAGACTGTTCGATGAACCAAACTGTCGAGTAGCCTGGCGTGCAGATTGTCGGGATGATTGTGGAAACTTTGAAGTCACCTTGTTTTGCTCGAAACGCGTCACTTCTGGATTGGCACGACCATCTATCAGTGTGTCGAATATCCGAACGGCCTTTGACGATTTATCTCCAACCAAATAATGATTGGTCAGTTCAATAGGACGTTTGGATTCGACGATCGGTGTTGTCGGACCACGAACCAAAGTGAGCCAATCACACAATTCGGTCGCATTCGAAACAGTGGCTGAGAGACACACCAACTGCACGGTGGGTTCGAGATGGATAATTACCTCTTCCCAAACTGGCCCTCGATACGCATCTTGCAAAAAGTGCACTTCATCGAGCACTACTACCCCCAATGATTCAAGTGCTTGGGATCGTGCATAGATCATGTTTCGCAATACTTCGGTGGTCATCACGACTATGGGTGCATTTGGATTAATACTGTTGTCGCCAGTCAGCAACCCCACTTGTGACGCGCCATAAAACTCGCTGAGCTCTACGAATTTCTGATTTGAAAGCGCTTTGATTGGTGCCGTGTAGAAGGATCTCAATCCTGCTCGGTGTGCTCGAGCTACGGCATACTCGGCTACAACTGTCTTTCCAGATCCAGTTGGTGCGGCAACCAAAACGTTACGCCCCTCATTGATACTTGCTATGGCATCCAACTGAAATTTATCGAGGGCAAAGTTATACCTAGCCGTCAACTTCGTGGTGTCAGCGTCAGACATACGAATTATGCGTCGGCAAAGTCGTCGTCTTGCGAATTCTTTCGTCTACGACGTTGTGCAACGAAGCCAATGATGACTGCGAGGATGTACAGGACAGTCATCGGAACCGCTAAAGCGAGCATGCTGATCGGATCTCCGCTTGGTGTGATCACAGCAGCGATGACAAACACGACCATTACTGCAATACGCCATTGCTTTCGCAGTTGCTGAGGAGTAACTGCTCCAACTAATTGCAGGAATACAACAATGACAGGCAATAAAAACCCCGCACCAAATGCCAGCACCATCAGCGCGACCAGGCTGATGTACTTCGCAATCTGGTAGGTCTGATTAACATCTGCACCCGACCACGAAATAAGAAACTCAAGCGCTCTATCTAGTGTCCAAAAAGCAAGCGCACCACCACAAATAAAAAGCACGAATGATGCAATTGCAAAAGGCATCGCATACTTCTTTTCTTTAGTACTCATTGCTGGTGAAACAAATCTCCAGAGTTGCCAAAGAATGATTGGCACCGAAATAATGATGCCTCCGTACCCGGCAATACGCATACGCGAAGCGAGACCTTCAATCGGACCTAATGCGTAGAGCGAACCATCACAGTTGAAGTCTGGACGGGCTTCACAGATGTTTCTGTACGGTTGTGTCAAAAAGTGCAACACCTGATCATAAAAAATGAGAATCACTGCCGCACCGATAGCGATTGAGAGGCAAGCACGAATGATGCGCATTCGAAGTTCGGAAAGGTGCGCCATGATTGACATGGGTTCTGCCCCATTGAGCGCAGTTTTGGAAAATCGCCAGGCCATTACTTGTCTTCTTTGATTTCGTATTCGATGATGGTCGGTTCAAGATCTAATTCGCTCGGAGCACTCGGGCTCTGATCCGACTCGTACGGGATAAACAATGGTTCGACGACGGATTCTTGCTGTTCTTGGGCTGCACTCTTCGTAAACACGGCGGTCGTATCGATGACTTGTTTGTCTACCAGTTTCGAAGCATCAGTAAACACAGTCTTATATTCGTTGGTGGCGTTTTGCATGTCGCGAAGAGGCTCCGCAAAGGCGCCTCTAAATTCGGATTGCGCATCACCAGTAATTTTCTTGAACTGACCATACATCTGCCCCATCTTGCGCAACACTGGGGGCAGTTTTTCGGGTCCCAAGACCACGAGACCGAGAATCAACAAAAAAATGATCTCGCTTCCCGAAAAATTAAACATTTCATCAGTCTAAAGGCTCTAGCGAAGAGGGCATATCATTGATTCATGCAGCAACGGCTTCCTTCTCTTTTGAACGAGCCAATCCTTTTCGCTCACCGAGGTGCAAGTGCATACTCCCCAGAAAACACTCTCGAGTCGTTCGCTCTAGCGCTCAAATTGGGTTCCACCGGCTTAGAAAGTGACATTTGGGCAACTCGGGATGGAGTGTTGGTGCTGGATCATGACGGAGTGGTGAAGTCACGTTTACGATCCAAGCCAATTGCTGAGTTCAACAGATCGGCTTTGCCCTCTCACATACCGAGTCTCGAGCAATTACTTCAACATTGTGGAACGCAGTACCAACTCAGTCTGGATGTCAAAGACCCAGTTGTCTTCGAAACAATTGAAAATACGGTAGCGAATATTGATGAGTCAATGCTTGAACGGATGTGGCTTTGTCATCCAAGTTCTGAATTACTCATGAGCAAAAGAGACTCAATTTTGCATTGCAAGCTTGTTGATTCGACTCGGCTTGCCAAAATTAAGGAAGGTCCAGAGCGACGCGCAGCAAATCTGGCATCAAGTGGGATTGAAGCCTGCAACATGCATCACACCGACTGGAATGGGGGTTTAGTCGCTCTGTTTCATCGTTTCAATATCGTCAGCTTTGGCTGGGACATGCAACACGAGTCCGTTCTTGAAAACGCAATTCGCATGGGGCTAGATGGTGTATTTAGTGATTGGCCCGACAGGATGATTGAGGCCAGCAAGAAACCGAGTTAGAGAAACCTTGCAGCGGCAAGTGGCCAAATGGTTACAAACGCGCGACCAACAACAAGATTTTGTGCAATCGAGCCAAACATGCGGCTATCAAAAGACTGCGGTCTGTTGTCTCCCATTACAAACAAATGATTTTCGGGAATCAGAATTTCTTCCATTAGTGGCACGCGACAACGATCGTCTAATGATGACTGAGCGAGGTCGTAGTCATTCAGGTATGGCTCGGGCAGTAACTTGCCATCAATAAACACTTGGCAGTCCTTAATAGAAATTGTTTCACCGCTCAATCCAATAACACGCTTAATCAAGTCGTCATGCTGCACGACTTCGCCGTCCACAGTTACTCGATCAAACACGACAACATCTCCTCGATGTATATCGTGCAACCGATAAGACAGTTTGTTGACAAGTACCCGATTGTCTTGAAACATGGTGGTTTCCATACTCGGTCCAGAGATGTAGAACTGTTGCAAAATAAGCGAGCGAACGGTGATCGCGATCACCAAGGCAACGACTAGCACTGTCACCCATTCGCGGATCAGCTGCAAACCCTGTCCGTTCGTGGTCTCGGACGGCTGGGGCTCGGAATTCATCGCTCTGTAACGGTAGCCGCACCAACGCTTGACTAAAGCGATGCGATGAGTTTTTCGACCCGATCGTCCCTACTTTTAAACGGGTCTTTGCAGAGCACTGTGCGTTGTGCTTGATCATTGATCTTGAGATGCACCCAATCGACCGTGTAGTCACGCTTCTTCTCTTTTGCAGCAGTAATGAACTCGGATCTGAGTCGAGCGCGAGTTGTCTGAGGTGCTTTGTCCATTGCTGAAGTGATGTCATCCTCGACGCAGATGCGTTCTACCATGTTCCGATCCTGCATTCGGTAGAAAACGCTTCGGTCTCTGCGGATGTCATGGTATTGCAAGTCAAGAGTTGCTACTCGAGCGTCGTCAAGTGCAAGACCGTGTTTTGAGCGAAAGGCTTCAATGAGGTTGTGCTTAATCACCCAATCCACTTCGGTTCCCAACTTCAGCGGGTCATTCTCAATCGTTGAGACACAGTGCTCCCACATCTCAAGTGCCTGCATCTCTGTAGGCGAAAATCCGTGTGTATCCGCAAATTTGAGTGCGCTATCAAGATATTCGCGTTGGATATCTAGCGCAGACAGTTCGCGACCACTCTCTAGTCGAACTTTTTTTCGACACGTTATGTCATGACTGATATCGCGAATTGCCCTCACAGGATTCTCGAGTGTCAAGTCACGCAGAGAAACATCCTTCGCCTCGATCATTCGCAGCATGCACGCTGTGCTCCCCAGCTTCAAAAATGTTGTGTATTCACTCATGTTTGAGTCACCAACAATGACGTGCAATCTTCGATATTTCTCAGCGTCAGCATGCGGTTCGTCCCGCGTATTAATGATTGGGCGACTTCGGGTTGTTGCAGAACTCATTGATTCCCAGATGTGCTCTGCTCGCTGAGCAATACTAAAAATAGGTCCACGAGCGGTCTGCAATACTTGGCCAGCACCCGTGAATATCTGCCGAGAAACAAAAAATGGAATCAGATCTTGTTGATATTTGTCCGGCTCATCACTCCTACGAGTGAGATAATTCTCATGGCAGCCGTACGAATTACCTGCCGAGTCTGTGTTGTTCTTAAAAAGGTAGATCGTGCCGCGAATACCTTCCTCGCGGAGTCGTTGCTCGGCACCTTTGAGCAATTCCTCTAGTTTTCTCTCCCCTGCTTTGTCATGCACGGTGCAGTCATAAATCGAATCACATTCGGGAGTCGCGTATTCGGGGTGT